>JBEKZL010000203.1:0-22256 GCA_049509915.1 Bryobacteraceae bacterium
GGCCAACTGAGGACTTCTTCGGCCGACACCGGCAGCAAGACCCGGAAGGCAGTCCCACGGCCGGGTTCGCTCTCCACCGTGACGGCCCCTCCGTGCGCCCGCACAATTCCCAGAACCACGGAAAGGCCCAGGCCACTGCCGGTAAGCTTGCTGGAGAAAAACGGGTCGAAGAGCTTTTCGATATCCTTGTCCGCGATCCCGCTGCCCGCGTCCACCACTTCCAGGCAGGCGTAAGCGTTATCGCGCGGCCGCCAGTCGACGGGGAAGCACGTAGCCGGCCACGGATCCGTTCCGCTGCACCACATACGTTTGGGAGGAGTCCGCCTCCTGATTCTTGAGTGCGTGACGCTTCAGAAACAGGTCGAGCGGGTGCTTGCCGCACTTGAACGCCTTCACCTGGTGACCGCTCTTCAGCTTCTCGACTTGCGAGAGCGCCCCGGCGGCGGTGGAGTCGACGTTTTCAGGCATGCTACAAACACAACTGTGCTGCTAACAGAACGAAGCTAACACAAATCCAGACTTTCAAAATCACCAGATTCGGCGTACAAAGTGTGTACGGAGGATGATGCCATGCCCTCTACCCTGAAAGCAGGCCGATCACGACGCCTGAATCTTCGGACGTCGGCGCAACAGGAAGATCTGATGCGGCGCGCCGCCGAGGAGCGAGGGGAAAGTTTGACCAGCTTCATCATCCATAGCGCCTGTGCCGAAGCGGAGCTCACGCTTGCCGACCAGCGCCGCTTTTCCCTGGACGCGGATCAGTGGAGCGCTTTCGTGGCAGCGCTGGATCGTCCGGCCCAGACAAAGCCACGCCTGCGCCGGCTCTTCGCCGAACCCAGCATGCTGGAGCGGCAGCCTTCCTGACTTTACGGCCTAGGGGCCGCAAGCCAACACGGTTGTAACCCGCTGAACAATATCAACTTACTCTGGGCAGGTTGGCAAGCTGCGCGCCGATTGGCAATCGGCGCAAGGCTGATCTGAGGCTCGGGTTGGGCATTGTGCATCGGCCCGGCCCGGATGCACAAAAATGCACAACAGCGAACCCAACCTTCGCCGGAACTATAAGAAACAAAGGCCAGTCTTACGCCTCCGGCCGGTCGTAGCCGTTCACCCGGCGGACCCAGATGTTGCGGTAGCGGACGGGGTTGTGATGGTCCTGCAGCATGAGCGGCTCTTCGGCGCCGTGGGCGGTGTAGGTGGCGACCTTGCGGTAGACCATGGCACCGAGGATTTCCTTGCGGTTGTGCACAATCACGCCATTATAGAAGAGCGTGACAAAGGCCGGACGCACCAGCTTTTCGCCGTCGAAACGGGGCGCTTCGAAGGCGATGTCGTAGGTATTCCACTCGCCGGGGCGGCGCGCCGGGTTGACCAGGGGCGGCCATTGGCCGTAGATGGCTCCGGCCTGTCCATCGGCATAGGTGGGGTTGTCCCAGGCGTCGAGCACCTGCATTTCATAGCGGCTCATAATCAGCACGCCGCTATTGCCGCGTCCCTGGCTGTTGGCATGGATTTCGGTGGGCGAACTCCATT
Organism: Bryobacteraceae bacterium; assembly: GCA_049509915.1. Taxonomy (GTDB): domain Bacteria; phylum Acidobacteriota; class Terriglobia; order Bryobacterales; family Bryobacteraceae; genus JBEKYD01. Next base: position 1,534 of record JBEKZL010000203.1, read on the forward strand.
CCACGTGGATCTGGCAGTCTCCGAACTTCTCGCGGCTGAGCAGGTCGCCCGTATTGGGCGCGACCTCGAACCAGCCGCCGCCCACCTTCCAGCGGGCGTCGACGAATTTGCCCGCGTCCGCGCCCCGGCCGCGCTGATTCCAGCGGGAAAGATCGGAGCCGTCGAACAGCACCACGGCATCCGAGGGAGGGCCGCCGGGCGTGCCCGAGGGCCGGATCTGTTGCGGGTGCGGGCGGGCGGGATCGTGCACGTGCCAGGGCAAGCCGGGGAGCATCGGCGTGTCGGTGAATCCCAGGTCGGGATTGGGTTTCGGCGCCGCTTGCTGTGCGCGGGCTGCCGCGACGGGAATCCCGGCCACGGCGAGTTTGAGAAAAGTCTGGCGAGTCATGATAATTCCAAAAGGCTTCGAGACGATCTTACCGCAAGCGGGAGGACACAGTGAGCCTGAAGAGACATAGCCACCGATGAACACCGATGAACGCCGATAGAGAAATTAAAGGGTTTATCGGTGTTCATCGGTAGCTCAGATTTGATTTTTCGGGTTAGCGCTTCTGGCAGCGGGCGCAGAAGTGGGAAGAGCGCTGCGCCACCAGCAGACGCCGGATGGCCGCGCCGCAAGCCACGCAGGGCTCTCCGGTGCGCTGGTAAACCCGGTGCTGCACCTGGAAAAATCCCTTGCGGCCCTCCGCGTCCACGTAATCGGAAATGGACGAACCGCCGGCATCGATGGCATCGGAGAGCACCTCGGCGATGGCCCGGTGCAGGCGGAGGGCGCGCGCGGCGGTGAGCCGATGGGAAAGTGCCAGGGGATGGATGCCGGCGCGAAACAGGGATTCATCGGCATAGATATTGCCGACGCCTCGGACGAAGGCCTGGTTAAGCAGCAGAGCCTTGATGCGGACTTTGTGGCGCTTGAGCGCGAGCGCGAACTCCTGGCTCGGGATCTCGAGCGGTTCGGGCCCGAGCCGGGCTATGCGCACCGGAAACTCCCGGCTGAATTCGAACGAGCCGAACTGGCGGCTGTCGTCGAATAGCAGGGTGCCCTTATCCAGGGTGAGGATGACGTGGGTATGTTTGGCGGCTTCGCCACCCAGCAGCAGGCGTCCGGTCATGCCAAGGTGGAGGAGCAGGTAACCGGCGCCGCCGAGCGACATCAGAATAAACTTGCCGTAGCGTTTCACCTGGGTGATGCGCCGCCCCGCAAGCGCGGCGGCCAGTCGCTCCGGATCGGCGCCGCGAAGAATGCGGGCGCCGCGAATCTCCACCGCCAGAATGCGCCGCCCGACCAGGGGCTGAAGCGACCGGGTTACGGTTTCGACTTCGGGAAGTTCAGGCATGAGTCAAAAAGAACAAGAGACTTAGCCGACGATGAACACCGATAAACGCGGATAAGATCAAGGCAGTTATCGGTGTTCATCGGTGGCTCAATTTCTTCATGGCACTTGGATCAGAATGTCGTCGCCTTCGACCTTCACCTCGTACGTACTGACGCGGCTGGATGGGTCGAGATCACAGGCTCCGGTGCGGCAATCGAACTCCCAGAGGTGAAAGGGACAAACCACGCGGCCATCGTGAATCTGGCCCTGGCCGAGCGGGCCGCCCTCGTGCGGGCAAATGCCGCTGAGAGCGTGGACTTCGCCGCCCAGGTTGCAGATGGCGTAAGGCTCGCCGCCGACGAACACTTCCGTCACCGAGTCGGGCGGCAGTGCGGGCAGGCGGGCCACTTTGACCAATGGCATTAGCGTTCCCTCTCGGCGGTGGCCACGGCCGGAGCCGCAGACCCGTTGGCCGCGCCAAGCGGCCGGGAGCTGCGGCCGATGCCGGTGTAGTCGAAACCCGCGGCCAGAGCTTCTTCGGGAAGAAACAGATTGCGTCCATCCACCAGAATTCGGGTATGCATGAGGGAGCCTAGCCGCGCCAGGTCGAGGGTGCGAAACTGCTGCCACTCGGTCACCACCACCAGCGCGTCGCAATTGTCGGCCAACTCCTCGGGCGAATCGCAGAGACGGATCTTGAGGTCGGGCCGCTGCTCGCGGCAAGCCTCCATGGCCACCGGGTCATAAGCTTTGACGCGCGCGCCCATTTGCAGCAGGCGTTCGGCGATGTGGAGGCTGGGCGCGTCGCGAATGTCGTCGGTATCGGGTTTGAAGGCCAGCCCCAGCAGGCCGATGGTGCGGCCCTTGAGGATGAAGAGCTTTTCCTGGAGTTTCTGGATGACCATCAGCCGCTGCGCGGCGTTGACCTCGATGGACGCGCGCAGCAACTTGCTGTCGTAGCCGTACTCGTGGGCGGTATGCAGCAGGGCGTGGATGTCCTTGCCGAAGCAGCTTCCGCCCCAGCCTACGCCGGGGTTCAGGAAGCGGGATCCGATGCGGGTGTCGAGCCCGATGCCGGCCATGACGGCGGTTGCCTCCGCTCCCACGCGTTCGCAAATGTTAGCCATCTCGTTGGCAAAACCGATTTTCAAAGCGAGGAATGCGTTGGCCGAGTACTTAATCATTTCCGCGCTGGTGAGCGAGGTCGCAAGCAGGGAAACGATACCCTGGCTGGACGGACGGGGTACGCCGGCGGGGGCTTCAAAAGCCTGCGTCACCAGGGGAAGGTAGAGTTCGCGCATGGTGGCGAGGGTGCGTTCGTCGGCCGCTCCCACCACGATACGATCGGGATAGAGCGAATCGCAGATCGCGCAGCCTTCGCGCAGAAACTCGGGGTTGCTCGCAACGCCGAACTTGATGGCGTGGCGTTGTTGGGGGCGAGTCTCCATGATGCCATCGCGCACCAGCGCTTCGACCAGGTTGCCGCTGCCCACCGGGACAGTGGATTTATTCACCACGACGCGGAAGTGGGACGGGTCCATGGCGGAACCGATGGCGCGCGCGGCGGCTTCGAGGTACGTCAGGTTGGCCTCGCCCGAAGGGAGGGGCGGTGTTCCCACGGCGATGAAGATGACTTCACTTTCGGTGGCAGCGGGTTCGAGACTCACGGAAAAATCGATACCGCCGCGATTGGCCGCGAGCGCGATCAACTCGTTCAGGTACGGCTCGTAGATTGGCGATTCCCCACGCTGCAATCTGGCGATCTTGGACTGGTCGGTGTCGACGCAAGTGACGCAGTGCCCCAGATATGCCAGGCACGCTCCCGTTACCGTGCCAACATATCCGGTTCCGATGACGGTGACGCGCATGGAGACAACCCCCTTTGTAATTCAAGAAGTATAGCAGCTTGCTTTCCCGGACTAAACCGGATCGGTACCAGCGGTACTAGAGGAGGATTTTCAGGCGCGGCCACTCTTGCGCGGCGCGGAGCGAACTGTAACCAGGGGGATCAACTCCTGTCGCGAGTCCGGCTCGAAGGTTCTTTGGCGGGTAGCCAGTTCGCGGTTCAGGGTCGCCACGAATTCCTGGATTTGGACCTGCATCTGGCCCATTTTTTCGCGCATATTGAGTATAATCTCGACGCCGGCCAAGTTGACGCCCAGATCGCGGGTCAAATGCAGGATGACTTCCAGGCGCTCCAGGTCTTCGCCCGTGTAGAGCCTGGTGTTGCCGTCGCTACGCGAGGGCTTGAGCAACCCCTCGCGCTCGTAGAGCCGGAGGGTTTGGGGATGAATCTGGTACTGCTCGGAAACCGCGGAGATCATGTAGGCGGCTTTGGATTTGGATCGTGCCATGGGCTCAGACCTTTTCCCAGATTTCGCTGCGCGGGTCTTCCGGATGCAGCTTGCTCAGCTCTTTTAGCAGGTCGCGGGTGCGTTCGTCGCGCGGGTCGGGAGCCTGGATGGCCACTTCCACGATCTGGTCGCCGCGCTGCCCGGTACGCGTATTTGCGACGCCCTTTTCGCGCAGGCGGAAGCGTTGGCCGTTAACGGTGCCGTGGGGAATCTTGAGGAGGGCGCGGCCGTCGATGGTGGGCACTTCGATTTTGGCGCCGAGCGCCGCTTCCCACACGGCGATGGGGATCTGGATTTCGATGTTGTCGCCGTCGCGATGGAAGAACGGGTGATCCTCCACTTTGGTGGTGATGTACAGGTCTCCGGGAGGCGCGCCCATAGTGCCGGCGTTGCCTTTGCCGGGCACGCGCAGACGCGAGCCGTCGCGGGCACCGGGAGGGATGCGAACCTCGACCGTATCCGGAGTTGCCACGCGGCCCTCGCCGCCGCAGGTGGGGCAGGCATCGCGCAGGCGTCCGGAGCCGCCACAGCGCGGGCAGGTGAGGTTGAAGCGCATGGCGCCGGCCATCTGGCTGACATTGCCGCTGCCTTTGCACTGCGGGCAGATGGCTTCGCCGCCGCCGGCCGAGCCGGTGCCATGGCAGGTGCCGCAGATTTCATAGCGAGTGATATTGAGAGGGATCTGGGTTCCCTTGATGGCCTGCCAGAAATCGACGGATACGACGTATTCGAGGTCCGCGCCTTTTTCGGGCTGGGGCTCGGGTTGGGCGCCGCGGCCGCCGAAGAACTGGGAGAAAATGTCGCGAAATCCACCACCGGTTTCAGTCCGCCGGCCACCGCCGGCGCCGGGCGCCCCCTGGAAGGCATCGGAAAAATCGAACCCGCTGAAATCCACGTTGGGCCGCGGGCCGGAGCTCTTTTGCGCGCCAGGTCCTGGCCCGGCGTTGGGGAAACCGGCATCCGAGTAGAAGCCGTACTGGTCGTACATCTGGCGCTTGCGCGGCTCGCTGAGCACGTCGTAAGCTTCCTGGACGTTCTTGAAGCGATCTTCCGCCGATTTGTCGCCGGGGTTGAGATCCGGGTGGTATTTACGCGCCAGTTTGCGGTAGGCCTTACGCAGTTCCTCGGCGGTGGCCTTTTTGTTGAGGCCGAGCGTTTCGTAATAGTCGTGCTTGGGAGGAGACATTGGGGCCTATGGAAAAGAGTCGTTTGAGCCACAGATGAACACAAATGAAAGACCAAACGATTTTTATCTGTGTTTATCTGTGTTCATCTGTGGCTGTCTTCTTTGCTTTGCTTCTCTTCTTACTTCTTATCGTCGACGTCGACGAACTCGGCGTCCACCACGTTGTCTTTCGGCTTGCCGCCGTCGCCTTTATTGTCGGGCCCGGGTTGAGTGGGGCCGGCGCCGGGCTGGGACGCGGCTTTGTACATCGCTTCGGCCAGTTTGTGGCTGGCGGTGGTGAGGCGGTCGACGGCGGAATTGATCTGGGCGGGGTCGGAATCGTGCATGGCCTTCTTGGTTTCTTCGATGGCCGATTCGATCTCCTTAGCCTCCGCTTCGCTCACTTTGGCGCGGTGTTCCTTGAGAGTTTTTTCGACGTTGTAAACCATGGCGTCGGCGCGATTGCGAGCCTCGATGGTGTCGCGCTGCTTGCGGTCGTCGGCGGCATGGGATTCGGCGTCCTTGGCCATCTTGTCGACTTCATCCTTGGAAAGGCCGGAGGAAGAGGTGATGGTGATCTTCTGCTCGTTATTGGTAGCGCGGTCCTTGGCGGATACGTTCAGGATGCCGTTGGCATCGATATCGAAGGTGACTTCGATTTGGGGGATGCCGCGCGGGGCCGGCGGGATATTGCCGAGCTGGAAGACGCCCAGCAGGCGGTTGTCGCGGGCCATGGAGCGCTCACCCTGGAAGACCTTGATCTCGACCGAGGGCTGGCTGTCGGAAGCGGTGGAAAAGACGTCGGTCTTGCGGGTGGGAATGGTGGTGTTGCGTTCGATCAGCTTGGTGAAGACGCCGCCCATGGTCTCGATGCCGAGAGAAAGCGGGGTGACGTCGAGCAGCAGCACGTCTTTCACTTCACCGCCCAGCACGCCGCCCTGGACCGCGGCGCCGATCGCGACGACTTCGTCCGGATTGACGCCCTTGTGGGGCTCGCGGTTGAACAGGTCCCGCACCAGTTGCTGGATGCGCGGCATACGGGTCTGGCCGCCCACCATCACTACTTCGTTGATCTGGGCGGGCGTGATGCCGGCGTCGGCGAGGGCCTGTTTGCAGGGAGGGATTGAGCGCTGCACGATGTCCTCGACCATCTGCTCGAAGCGGGCCCGGGTGAGCTTCATCTGCAGGTGTTTGGGGCCGGCGGCGTCGGCGGTGATGAACGGCAGGTTGATTTCGGTTTCGAGGAGAGTGGAAAGCTCCATCTTGGCCTTTTCGGCGGCTTCCTTGAGGCGCTGCAGGGCCATCTGGTCGCGGGAAAGGTCGATGCCGTTTTCCTTTTTGAACTCGCTGACGATCCAGTCGATCACGCGCTGGTCGATGTTGTCGCCGCCCAGGTGGGTATCGCCGTTGGTGGATTTGACCTCGACCACGCCGTCGCCGACTTCGAGAATCGAGATATCGAAGGTGCCGCCGCCAAAATCGTAGACCGCTATGGTTTCGTTCTTCTGCTTATCGAGACCATAGGCGAGGGCCGCGGCGGTGGGTTCGTTGATGATGCGCATCACTTCCAGCCCGGCGATCTTGCCGGCGTCCTTGGTGGCCTGGCGCTGGGCGTCGTTGAAATACGCGGGGACGGTGATGACGGCCTGGGTGACCTTTTCGCCAAGGTAGGATTCAGCGGCTTCCTTGAGCTTGGTCAGGATCATGGCCGAGATTTCGGGGGGAGACTGCTTCTTGCCGAAGACGTCCACGCGCGCGTCGCCGTTTTCGCCGCGCACGACCTTATAGGGGACCATCTTCATTTCTTCGCTGACTTCGTCGGAACGCCGCCCCATGAAGCGCTTGATGGAAAAGATGGTATTTTCCGGGTTGGTGATGGCCTGGCGCTTAGCGACCTGCCCGACTAGCCGCTCGCCGGACTTGGTGAAAGCAACTACCGAAGGCGTGGTGCGAGCGCCCTCCTGGTTGGCAATCACGGTCGGCTGGCCGCTTTCCATGACGGCCACCACGGAATTGGTGGTGCCGAGGTCGATGCCGATGATTTTACTCATAAACTGGTAATTCTCCTCCTTGGAACAAGTGGCAGATGATGACGGAGCCCACAGGGCTGACTAAACACGACTCAAGTATGAATGATTGAGTGTGACCGATATCTCTAAATCACTGTATTCGTTAGAGATATCCAGAATGAGGCGGGGCAGGTCGCGATCCAGGTGAAGGCCGGGGGTGAGGAAGTAGGGAACGACTGCGAACCGGCGGCAGCCTTGGGCGGCTAGGGAGCGGACGGCGGACGGCAGGTCGGGTTGGCCCAATTCGAGAAAGGCAGCCTGTACGATCGGATAGCCACCAGCCAGGGCCAATTGGCGGGCCGCGTCGCGAACGGCCGCATTGGCAGCCTCGATGCGGGAACCGTGCGCGAAGACGATGATGGCGGTTGCGGAGGCGGCCACGGTTCCATGCTAGCAGGGGCGGGCAATGCGGGTCTGCCGGGAGGATGGAGACGCATAGAGCCGCCGATGACTTGGACGGACTTCAGCCCAAAGCGGCCCGCGCTCGGTTTGACCGAAAAGTGCAGTACAGCGACCATAATGTTATTTATACTTAACATTCCGGTATGTTTACCTAATGCATCAGGAGATTTGAATGTCAGATTCAGAAAAATGGGCGCGGTGGGCGCTAGGAGTGGTTGCCATGACCGTGGCCGCGTATGGCGCTTTTCTGGCGTTCCTCGGGCATGGCGCTGCCACCTCTTCCGTTTTTGCGCTCTTAGCATTGACTTCACTCCCGGCTTCCAGTCGGCGCCATTTCAAACGCCGGGCCTTCGATGAACGGGAACGCGAGATTGCCAACAAAGCACTCCGAGTGGGTCTCAGCACGTTCTGGTTGGCGTTCATTGGCCTCATTCTCGCCATCGGTTTCACAAAAGGATGGGATGCTAGCGTAACCCTGCCAGTCTGGAGTCTTGGGGAGGCACTCTTGTGGGCGACCACTCTCATCCTGGGAGCGCAAGCCCTGACGACCATCTTGCTCTATCGCGGTGGACCACCCCTTGCGTAGCGACGAACCGGAGATCAAGAACCACATTCGCAGGCTCCGTTTCGAGCATGGCGAAATGACCCAGCATCAACTGGCAAAACAGGCGGGTGTGACGCGTCACACCATTATGGCGCTGGAAGCGGGCAAGTACTTCCCCTCGCTGCTTCTCGCCTTCCGCATCGCCCGAGTTCTCAGAGTGCCCGTCGAGAATGTCTTCGAATACCGCGCAACGGAATTGAACCCGTGAGGTGCAACCTATTGAAACAAATGGCATTTGGAAACGGCTTGCCGGAAGTGGACAGGTGCGGGCATCATCCTTCGCCAGGGCGTTTCATCGCGTCCCGAAATGCCTCGAAGAGCTTGGCGTCCGTGCGATCCTCGGGATGCCATTGCACGGCTAGCACGAAACGCTTTCCGGGCAGCTCCAGCGCCTCGATTACGTTGTCCGGCGCTCTGGCGGCAACTACCAGTCCGCTCGCCACCCGGTCCACGCATTGATGGTGGCGCGAATTCACTTCGTAGTCGTCCGCTTCCAGGATCGATTTCAGCCTGCTATTCGGTGCGATCGTTATCGGGTGGGCCGACTGCTGGCCTGGGCAGCGGTGCCCCTCAATATGCTGGGCCAGCGTGCCTCCGAGTGCGACGTTGAGCAGTTGGAGTCCGCGGCAAATCGCCAGAACCGGGAGGTCGCGGTCGAGCGCCTCGCGCAGGAGGACGGTTTCGAGGCTGTCCCGATCACGGTCCGGTTCATCTGTCTTGGGGTGGGGCGGGGCGCCGTACAATGCAGAATCGACATCGGATCCACCGGCGAGCAGCAGGCCGTCGAGACCGGCAAGAGTGTCGACTTTCTCGACCGGGCGAATGTCGGCGGCTGCGAGCGCGTTGCGGTATGAATGGCGCTTGGTTTCCGGCGTGCGGCTTCCAAACGGCAGTGCGACTCTGGTCATGCGGGAGACCCCGGTCCCGATACCAGTATGCCTCACGGTGGGCCGCACGCGTAGCGCGGACGCTCCAACCCGACGGGACAGACGCCCATCCTTCGTCGTCTGTCAAGCGGTGATCTTGCCGAGGCCCTACAGGCGACGGCAAGCGATCGTCTGTTCGACTTCTAGCAGAGCGCGGCCATAAGCGCGCCGCGGGCGGTAGAATTCAGCGGATCGGCCGAAACCCGGATTTCGGAAAGGCGCAGGGGTAGTTCGTGGGCGCGCATCACTTCGGCGAAACCGTCCAGGAAGCCCTGTGGCATTACGGTGCCTCCGCCCAGCACGAGCGGGACGGATTGATCGATGCGGGGCAGTTTCTGCGATGAGGCGATATGGGACTGGAGAGAATCGGCCAATGCCGTCATCACATCGCGATAGTAAACGTTCAAAGCGTTCTTCACCCGATCGCTCGAAAAGCCGTTCAGGTGGAAGGCTTGTTCTTTCTGGACCCGCAGACGGGTGGCGCGGTCGCCGGTTACCAGGGCGCTCTGCGCATCGATGTAGTCGCCGGCCTTGGCGATGCTGTAGCTGATGACCGGAACCGAAAGCACTGCCAAGCAGACGTTGCACAGGCCACTGCCGCAGGAGATTCCGATGCCGCTGAAGTTGGAGTAGCCCAGTTCGCCGAAGACCACACTCAAGCCTTCCTCGATTGGGGTGGCTTCATAGCCCAGTTCGTTCAGCATCTGGCGGATGGAGGCGGTGTGATACGCCAGCCCTCCTTCGCCGCTTTCGCCGGGTGCCGGAACGCTGAAAAAGATGCGCTGCTTGGGCACCGCGGCCGGGCCGATCAGCCGGGCGACGATGCTGCGGACCACTGCCAGGCTATGCGGTTCGTCGGGGTTCAGCACGCCGTTCTTCATCGGGCGGCGGGTCTCCACGTGGAAGACTTCGGCAAAACGCTGCGCGTCGTTGCCTGCCACCAGCAGTTCCGAGCCTTGCACCTGATGGAACACGTTCTCGCGCTCCAGCAGGCTTTCGGCCAGTTTGGAATAGGGTAGCGTCAAGAAGGCATTGAGCTGCGAGTCGTAGCGATATTTCTTGTCGTCCGCCCGGGCCACCACGATACGGCTGGTGCCGACGTCGAGGCCCAGAGGTTGGGTATAAGTCTGTTCAGCATTGCTCATTCGTTTTACCTGCCATTCGATCCGTTAGCGACGGTCCTTGGGATCGGATTGATAGTTGTGCCAGGCGGGAATTTCTCTCAGATTTAAGAGATGTGAGATTTTTCCGGTCGCGCCGCCACTGCCAAATAGGGACGGCTAGAGCGACCGAACCATGTCGAACGCCACACTACCACCGTCGCCGCGGCCCGTGGTCGAACGCATCGCCAAACACATTGGCGACCCGGTGACACGGCTGCGCTTTCTTCAGATTGTCGGTCCTGCGACGGTTCTTCCCCGGTCCAGGAGCCTTAAGTACCTGATTCCGGTGGCGCTTGGCGCCGTGGCGGGGGGATTGTATTTCGGCGGTGCACAGCTATGGAAAGCGTTTGCGGGCCCTGCGGCGCGCCCCGTTGTTCGGGTTGCGGCCGTTGCCACGCCGCTAGTGCCCGGCCCACCCCGGCTCCCCGAGGTGTGGCAGGTGGACAACTCGAACCAGGCCGAGGTTTATAGCAACGGATTGCGCATCGATAGCCGCTACGCGGTATCCACCCAGCCCAGGACCTACTTGGCGTTCCCGGTATCCGGGGCCGAATCTTCGCGCGGCGTACGCCGCCAGGATCCGGCCGGCATTGTCTTCCATTCGACCGAGAGCCCGCAGTTTCCGTTCCTGCCGGGGGAAAACCGCGAGTTGAAACGCGCCGGCGAATCGATGCTGGAATACGTCGAGCGCCAGCGGGCCTATCATTTCGTTATCGACCGTTTCGGGCGGGTCTACCGAGTGGTACGCGAAACGGACGTGGCTAATCACGCGGGCCATTCGGTTTGGGCCGATGACCAATGGGTGTACCTCAATCTGAATGCCAGCTTCCTGGGGATATCGTTCGAGGCACAGACACCGACACGGGGAGCCCGGGCGGACGGTTCCGGTGAAACGCCGGCTATCAGCCCGGCTCAGGTACGGGCGGCCGCGGTACTTACCGAGATGCTGCTGGCGCGCTACCACATCCCGCGCGGCAATTGCGTGACCCACGCCCAGGTTTCGGTCAACCCGGCCAATATGCAGGCCGGTTATCACCAGGATTGGGCGACGGGGTTCCCGTTCGAAAGATTCGGCCTTCCGAATAACTATCTCACGCCGTTGCCGGCGATGACCTTATTCGGATTCGAGTACGACGGTTTTGGGTACGACCCGAGCCAGCCAGTCCCAGCGGGCGGTATCTACGCAGGCATCGCCGCCGCCGAGAAGAGCCTGCGCGAAACAGCTGCCAACCGGGGCGTCAAACCGGCCGCATGGCGGAAGGTGCTGGAGCGGCAATACCGCCAGCGGCTGGCGCAGGTGCGCGCGGTCGAACCGGCCGACAAATAGGCATTCCGAGGTTGTCCGTTCCGCAAAAAAGACGACAGGCCAGGAGGTCTGTCCTACTTGATATTGGCGCGCGCCCCCGCGGTAAAGAAGTCGGCTACCAGGACCAGGGCATCGGTATTGCCCAAGGCCCCCGATTTGGTGGCCACCGTGCACCCGTCCACCAAGCCGCCGCGCAGCACGCCGAATGGAATGCCGGTGGTGACTTCATCCACCAGACGGATCGAATCCACGCCCAGGGCACGGCATACCAGCGATGCCGTGTCCCCTCCGGAGAGCAGCAAGCCGCCGGCATCTCTGACCGCGGAAAGAATTAACTCGCTCACCCGTGCCGCCGGGGTGGCTCCACGCGGCAGGCGGAGGACAACATGTTTGGACTGCCGCAGGCTGTCGACTACTTGACCCGGCGATGCCGCGCCGACGTCCAGCCGCACCGCCGGCCGCCGGCCGAGTAGATTGGCTTGCTGTTCCAAGGTGACGGGGTGGTCGGAGCCGATGCAGAAAACGGCCGGCCCAGCCGGCCCGCCGGTCCGCAAGCGGGCGAATGGTTCGGGCCTCAGCGCGCGCGCCAGGGCAGCGGCCAAGCCACCCGAGCCCGCGAACAAAGCTCTGCGGTGCCACCCCAGGCCGGCACGGACGAGGCTATCCAGATCCTGGTCGCACGCAGCGTCGACGGAAAGAAATCTCTTCCCGCAAACCAGCGCCGTCTCCACGTCCCATGATTTCACCTGGTGACACGCGGCGACGCCCTGGCTGCGAAAATAGGCGCGCAGATCGATCGGCGCGAAAGTTTCCTGACCGGTCACGCAGAGGTAGCCCGATTCCACCACGCGCCGCATGGCGGGAAAGGCGGGCGTCACCAGCACCGCCTCGCAAGCGAAAGCCGCCGCAACCGCCAGGATCTCCACACCCGCATTCCCTCGTAGGGTGGAGTCGATCTTCTTGAAAATCACCTGCGCGGGCGGTACGCGCGAAGCTAGATCCTGCATGAATCCGCTCAAAATTTCAGCCGAGATGTCAGGCGGGAAATCACGGGTATCGGTGTTCAGGGCAAGCACTTCCGAACCAAGGCTCGGGCCGCCCGGATCGAGAGCCGCCTCGGTTTCGGCGCCGCGAGCCGAAAATGCAACGGCCGCATCGCACGCGCCCGTAAGGTCGTCGGCAATCAGCAAACACTCCAGGGGCTGCCGCGGTGGAAGAGTCATCCCGCCGAGCCAGTGGGGAATATCCACCGATGGCCGGTTTTGCCGCGAAGGAAAAACGGGGGCATTGCTTGCCCAAGGTTAGCACGATGTCCTATCCGCGATTACCGGCGGCCGGAGGCGGAGAAATCCGACCGATTGGCGAAATCCTGGGTGATCCACAGGCGGTCGTCATCGGAAGCGGCAATGCCCACGCCGGTGCGGGTGTAGGCCGGATTCAGGAGATTTTTCCGATGTCCGGGACACCCCAGCCATGCCTTCATGGCAACCTCGGCGGGATCGCGGTCGCCGGGATGCATGAGGATGATGTTTTCCGCGCAATCGCGCCAATGGATGGCGTCGGCATCGAGCGGCGGCACCAGGTCTCCGCGATCGGGATCGGCATGGGAGAAGAAGCCTGCCCGCGCCATGCGCGCGGAACGACGGTGAGCTTCGGCGGCAAGCGCATCGTCCCACGCCAGTTCTTCGACGCCTTCCTTGCGGCGTGCCCAGTTGACCACATCCCACACTTCGAGTTCGAGCGGCTGCGACTCGTCCGACTGCCGGAACACACTCGCGGCACCCATGGGCGCGATTGCCAAAAGCTGGATCGCGAGGCGCCGTGACAGGGGGCGGGACAGGAGCTTACCTGGTTTCAACAGTTTCAGTATCGGCGGGGAAATCGGGGCGGACCAGACTATCTTTGGCCATCATACGGATTCCCGACTCAAGCCGGGCGATGCCCGGCAGTTGCGCAGCGGCTCGCTATACTTCCCATATGGCGCCGTATCCGACCAGATTCACGCTTGCCGCAGCCCTGCTGGCGCTGTCGGCTGCCGCCGCCGATTTACGCCAGCCAACCCAGGACGGACTGGTCTATGGCGAGGCCGATGGCCAGAGGCTCACCATGGACTACTACGCCCCGAAGGGGCCCGGCCGCCATCCCATCGCCATCGTCGTCCACGGCGGCGGCTACCGGCGCGGCGATAGCAAGAGCGGCAGCGAGGCCTATTGCGCGGACTTCCTGGCTCCGGCGGGATATGCCGTGTTCTCCATCAATTACCGCCTTGCGCCCCAATACCCCTATCCCTACATGGTCTACGACGTCGAACGCGCCGTTCGCTATCTTCGCCATAATGCGGCCAACTGGAATGCGGACCCCGCGAAGATCGCCTTGGTGGGAGGCTCCGCCGGCGGATTCCTCAGCAACATGGTGGGTCTGGTCGGCGCCCCCGGCGATCCTAAAGCGGCCGATCCGGTGGACCGGGAAAGCGCCAAGGCCCAGGCCGTGGTGACCCTGTTTGCACAGAGCAGCTTCGCCACCGTCCCCTTGAATGCGGATGTGCATGCCCTGCTCGATCCCTTGATCCGGCAAAAAGGCGAGCGCGAAGCTCTCAAAGAAGCGTCCCCAATTACCTATGTGACCGGGAGCGCGCCCCCATTTCTCCTCATTCTGGGCGATAGAGACGAGTACATTCCGTTCACCGAAGCGACCAATCTCCAAACCGCGTTACGGCAAGCCGGCGTGGTTTGCGACATCATCCGCATTCCCAACGGCACCCACGGTACGGGCGCCTGGCACACCATTCCCAATGTCCCCGATTGGGAACGCCAAATGACCGAATGGCTAAATCGGACCCTGCGCCACCGGGGTCCGATAGGAGAGGGTATTCGCCAACGTCAGCCCAAACCGTGACGGTGGGGCATGCTTTAGCTTGCCCTAAAACAAAAACGCCGAGAGGCGAGCGACACCGGCGCACTGTCAATCATCACTCGTGGCCGAGCAGCCTCGGTCACGGGCAAGCTGAAGCGTGTCCCACCCGCGTTCCGGGGTTGCTCTAGCCTGCCCTGCCCTCCTCAGTGCTTGCCGAACATCGCCCGCACGTCTTTGCGCAGCGCCGCCTGGCTGCCGGGACGGCTGTAGAACATGTGGCCGCCGGGATACTCGGCGACCGAGACCCGCGCCGGATCGCCCATCACCGGCATCTGGTCCACCGTCAGCACCGAGCCCATGAAAGGGCAGGAGAGGTCGTTCCAGCCGTGCGCAATCAGGACGCGCAACTTCGGGTCGGCGGCCACCGCCTGCCTCAAATCCGGCACGGCGCCGGTGCGCAGGGCGGGGCTATCGCCATCCCACTGGGAGTTCACCTCGGAGCTGAGCGTGTTGTAGCGTGCATCCGGCTTCCAACCCACCACGCGCGTTACAAAATCCACCATCGCCATAGTGGTCGGCGCGATGATGCTCTCCAGCATCGGATCGTTGGTGCGCTGCTCCGGAGCGAAAGGAAAGGGGTCCCAGCCGGTCACATTCGAGTCGTACACGCTGCCGATTTTACCGCTCTCGCGGAAAACTTCGCGCAGATAGCCGCCGATCTCCAAACGGCCGCCTGCCCGCCGCACAAACTCCTCCTCCAGGCCGGTCATCGCGGTCACGCGTTTCACGATTCGCGGCGTCGCCTCCGGATCGGAGCGGCCTTTCAGCAGGTCGGCGGCATACTCGCCCCGGGTATACGCAATCACCGGCGTCATCGCTTCCGGCGTCAGCTTGTGCTCGCGCTCCAGGTGCGCCGCCGTGATCGATGGCAGCGTCAGCATCCACGGAACGGGAGAGACGTCGCGGTTCTCGTCCAGCGCGGGATTCAGGTACGGGGAAACCAGCACGACACCGTTCATCGCCACGCCGAGCTGGACTTGCAGGTAGTGCGTGATGCGCGGCCCGCGGTAGCCGCCGTAGCTTTCTCCCACGAAATATTTTCGCGAGCTCATGCGCCCGTTCTTCACCAGCCAGTCGTAAATGATACGCGAGAGGTAATGAATGTCCGCCTCGGTGCTATAAAACTGCTTTTTGGTTTCGTCCGCCGGAACCAGCGACTTGCTGAAGCCGGTGCCCACCGGATCGAGGAACACCAGATCGGTGAAATCCAGCCAGGTGCCCGGATTGTCGATCAGCTTCGCCGGATCCGACGGGCTGTCTCCGTCGTCGCCGAACTCGATGTGCTTCGGCCCGATAGCGCCCAAATTCAGAAATACCGAAGCGGCACCTGGCCCGCCGTTCAGGGCAAACGTGACCGGCCGGTCCTCGCCCTCGACGGTGTATGCGGTAAAGACGACTTCCCCAATCTTCTTGCCCTTGTCGTTGACTGGCAACGCACCCACCGTAGCCGTGTAGTGCAGCGGCTTGCCATCCAGTTGAATGCTCTGCGCCACATGAGCGTCCGCCGGGAGCGGGGCCTCCTGGTCGGCCTCTTTAACCTTATCCTTCGCGGCATCCTTCACATCGGCGGAAACCGGTTTCGTCTCCTGCGCTCCGGCAACCGAACAGCCCCAAGCCAGTAGCAGGACGCCCACCATGGCCGCGCCGGCACGATTGCGAATCGAGTTAAGTAAAAAAGAATCCATGTGGTTACGATAGCGTAACTCGGCCCTCTCGACTTCTGTGGCCGTCGCGCGCTCGCCCGGGCCCCTTCCGGAACGAACGGCCGCGGGAGAGTTCAACCGGAGCCGGAACAAAGCCGGACGAGTTTTGACACGGCAGAGATCGGGGCTCCCCTTGCTGTATTCGGCATCTCGATGGTGTCGATTGCCAATGCGCTTGCCGCCCGGCTGGCAAACGCAAGTGCGCGGCAATGATCCGTGCGCCACGGGAGCACACCGCGGCGGCCGGCGTAAGCGTTTAGCGGTCCATTACACTAGCGCCGCCGTCGTCGGCCGGCCCGCGCCAATGCGATCGACAGCAGCCCTACCGCTGCGATCGAGAGCGTAGCCGGCTCGGGCGTCGCCACGGCAGCGATGGAACCGAACAGGCCGCCCATCTGATTATTCACCCCGGCGGTGAAATACAGACTTGTGGAGCTGAAGCCGGTGCCGCCATTGCCGAAATCGAGCGCCCAAAGATACTGGTTCACAATGGGAGCGCCACTTGCGTTGGTAAGCGTGCCCAGGAAAACGCCGGTGGTGGGATTGAAGGCGTTGATTTCGCCGTTGCCGAAATTTCCGATGAGCAGATCGCCCGAAAACGTTCCGAAACCTGTGGCCGGAGCGAGCGCGATTCCCCAAGGCGCGTCCAGCGGGCCGCCGGTGGTCAGGCGACTGATGAAATTTCCGGAGCTGTCGAATTCGTCGACGTAGCCAGTGCTCCCGGTTACCGGTAAGCCGGTCGGGCCGACTTCGGCGTACTCGACGTAGAGGGTCCCGCCGATGTTCTGGATGTTGAAGGGCACATAGCCGGCAATCGCGTTGGGATCCACGAAACTTCCACCGAGAGTGACTTTGTTGAAATTCGAATCGTACACGTCGATGCTGCCCGTGCCGGCCGAATTCGCGGCATACAGGTAGTACGACGTGCCGGCGTTGTCCAGCGCGAGGCCGGTATAAACAGCGCCGGCAGTGGTGGCTTCGACCGCGGCGGCCGTTCCGCCGTTCCAGGCGTCGATGGTTCCCGACAGGGTATCGAAGATGAACTTGGCCGAGGTTCCGCTCAGCGGGAAGGACCCCGTCGGCGCGCTGTTAAATACCTGCCCCGTTGGTCCGGTCGGAGGAGTGCTCCCACTGGGAACGGTCACTACCAGCGCGGTGGCTACGCCCGCACCGTTGTACAGGGTCGAGACTCCGGCGCCCTGATCCGAAACCCAGAACGGGCTGGTTGCATTGAACGACAGACCCCACGGGTTTATCAGGTTGGCGTCCGTGTTGGCGGCCGGCACGGCACCATTCGAAACCAGGTTGCTCTGTACGTAAATGAACCCAGCCCAGGCCGGCTGTGAAAGAAAAGCGATAGCGGCACCGGTGAAGAGAACCCCAACGCAACTGAATCTAGTGGCCATTCGTCCCCCCTCCTTCGAGAAAGTATATGGCGAAATCCACTGCGTGGGAAGGGTGCGCCGGCCGTGGTCGTATGGAATCGTCCTCCAGCCTTGGGTAGCTTTGGCCAAGGCTTAGGCCGCCCTTCCCCGGCGGGGTGACCGCACTGCTCAGGTTCCTTGCCAACGCCCTTACGTCCTTGAAGGGCGCTTCCCCTCGCACGTTGCCCGCCTGGGGAATCAGCCGCGACCGTGAGACACAGTGCGATTGCAGCAGTGCGGAGCTCGGCCCCGAACCATGGCGATCAAATCGTCAAGTCCCGGAGGCGGCTGAAAGTCGCCAGGCACGCCCTGCGCCGGATGCGAAATGCAAGAGTGTTCTTCCGGAGAAACGCCGCGCCGCGAGTGAGGGCTCACTCTCCACGGCATCGATCACAAAGCGAATCAACTCGGCGCGCTCCGATTGAATCATCCGCGCCAGCAGTCCAATAAACGCCGACGGGCGGGAGGCAACTCGCGGTGCGAGAGCGAGGGCTTCATGGTCATGGCCGGCAGCAACTGCGCCGATGACGTCATCCAAAATGCGCTGCTCACCCCAACGCGCGGCCTGATCCTCATGCTCCGGATCGGCAGCCTCCCTTCCTACGACATAAGCGGAACTATGCGAGAAGAATTGACCTAGTGCCTTTCGCGTTTCCTCATCGAGCGGGGCCGCGTCGAGAGTTGCCCCCATGTGCTTCAACCAAGCGGTCCGCTCAGTGGGGCCAATTCGGAAACGCGCGTGCGATTCGCGCAAGCTCAGCCACCACCGGGACTGGGTTTTGCTAGCTGGGTGGAAGCCATTTACGCAAATCCTCAGGTGCCAACCGCCACGGCACGCCGGGCACGTTGGACTCCAGCCTTTTTTCACAGCCCCGGCCGCTCCGCACCTTTCAGCCGGAACATCACTCGCAGGTCCGTTCGCCAGTCCTCGCCTACACCGATTCGCTCCACTTCGATTTGGGGATCGAAGAAGCCGAGGATGGTTTCGGTGGTGGGATGGAATTCCAGCGCCGGAGCCACCAGCAGCAGGCGCGGCGGCTCGGCGCTCAGCGCGAGGCCGGGGAAATAGCCGCGCGCGGCAAACTCGCCGCGGTCCAGGTGCCATTTGACCCGGATCCAATAGTCCAGCGCTTGCAGCGGCAGGTGCAGGTCGGCGGTCGCCTTGAGCTCGATCACCGCCAGGCGTCCACGGCGATCGGCGGCCAGCAGGTCCATCAGACCGCGCTCCCCTCCGGCAAAGGCGGGAACCTGGCCATAGACGGGTTCGGGCAACAGGCTGGCACCGAGCGTGGCCAAATTCCGGCGCGCCTGCGATTCCAGCCATGCCTCGGGCGACTGCCGAAAGAGCGGGTGCTGCCGGCTGCGGGCGCCCGGTGCGCGCGCCTGGGCCAGTTCTTCGGCCAGGCGCTCGATCTCGCCCAGGTGATGTTCGCGCGCGGTCCGCCGCTGGCCCGACCCGAGGCCCAAGCCAAACCGCCACTCGCCATCCGCGCACTCGGCGAATTCCAGGCCGTGAACCCGCAGGCTCACCCGGCCATCGTGCTTCACCACGCGCTCCACCCCGGGCCGCGCCGTGATCCGCTCCCACCCAGGCGATGGCGGCTCGGCCGCGCCGCGGCAAACTTCCACGCGCGTATCCAGATTGCCGTGGTCGCTCGGGTCCACCGCCAGCACCGAATCCTCTACGGTATAGCGGAACAGCACGAAGCTGGTGGTATCGCGATCGAGACACAGCAGGCGAAGCGCGGGCGCGCGCTCCGCACCCGACGGCACGTAGAAAGCCAGGCCCTCCATCGCGACCCGGCGCTCGCGGCCGCGCAGATACGCGAGCCAGATCAGGCCGAACGAAACCAGCGCCGCCGCGTCGCCCTCGGGCGGACAGGCGATGGCGGCCCACCCCTTACGCCCATCGCGAAGCAAAGCGCGCGGGAAGACCGGCGAAAGGCTGAACTCCAGGTTGGCTTCGGCACTCAACTCCGCCAACGTCCAACCCGGAAACTGGCGGCGGAGGAACAACCGGAAGCGTTCCCGGAATACCAGCCGGCCGCTGCGCCGCCCCATCTCGGCGCCGGAATGCCGCGCCAGGTCCAGCAGGTAGACCCTGCCTTCCCGCTTGGCGAAGCGTTCCACTACCACTTCCAGTTTCGCGGCCGAGGACGCTTTGATCGCCATGACGCGCCGCGTCAGGTTGCGCGTGCGGTCCCAGGCCTGCATCGTCAAGCCGCGCGGACGCACGTCCAAAAGGAAATTCTCCGCGCCGATGGGCAACAATTCTTCCCCGGGTTCGAGCAGCGCCGGTTGCCGCGCGTTGCCGACGAAGGCCGCAACCACCCGGCGCATTTCTTCGGCGCCGGCTCCGCCGCCCGATTGGTTGGCTGGCATCGGAACCCGGATTATAGCGTGCGGTAAAGTGCGCCGTGCCGTATTACGGCCTGTCGGACGATCCAAGGTATCATGGTTATCAAAAATGAAATGAGCGCAGCACAGCCGCCGCACGATCCTCCCCTGCGCATCCTGATCACCAACGTCGGCATCGCCAACCGAACCGGCACGGAGATCGCGGCCATGGATCTGGCTTTGGGTCTGGCGCGGTTGGGCCACTTTCCCATGATCTGGGTACCTCAACTGGATCCGGCCGTGGCGGCCCCTCTGCTGGCCGCGGGAGTGCCGGTGGTCTCGCGGTTCGACGATCTGCCCTCGGTTCCCGATATCCTTCACGGACAACATCACCTGGAAACCATCGCGGCGCTACGGCGCTTCCCCGGCGTGCCGGCAATTCACGTCTGCCACAGCGGGTATTGGTGGCACGACGCGCCGCCCCGGCATCCGCGCATTCACCGCTATGTCGCGGTGGACGAGTTCTGCCGCGAGCGCCTGGCGGGAACGGATTGGATCGACCGCAAACGGATTCAAGTGGTCTGGAACGCCGTGGATTTGGATCGGCACCAGCCTCGCCCGCCGCTGCCACAGCGTCCTCGCCGTGCCTTGATTTTCAGCAACTACGCCGGCCCTGGCACACACGCCGAGCCCGTCCGCGAGGCCTGCCGCCAGATGGGCATCGAGGCGGAGACGGTTGGCAGCGGCGCTGGAAATCCGAGCGCGGCGCCGGAGCGGCTGCTGCCCGGCTACAACCTGGTATTCGCCAAGGCCCGCTGCGCCATGGAGGCAATGGCCACCGGGTGCGCCGTGATTCTTTGCGACGCCGACGGACTAGGAACCATCGTCACCAGCGCCAACGTAAGGGAGCTGCGCCGCTGGAATTTCGGGTTCCGAGTCTTGCGGCGGCCCCTCTCTCCGGAACTGATTACCGAAGAGATTGAGCGTTACGACTCGCGGGACGCCGCTGAGGTCAGCGCCTACATACGCGAGAGCGCGGGG
>JBEKZL010000204.1:0-13917 GCA_049509915.1 Bryobacteraceae bacterium
CCCCACCACACGATCGTCGGCGTAGCGCACGGCCATCACTGCGCCGCTAGCTACCTTCTTCCGCCATGCTTCCAGCCAGAGGTCGAAAACGTAGTGCAGGTACACGTTCGCCAGCAGCGGCGTTGCTGCCAGCCGGGCGGAAGGGCGCCGTGGGCGGCTCCTGACGGATGGGCGGCGCAAGGGTGCATGACGGCGACTGGCCCCCCGCCGCATGTTACCCTCAACGTTCGTGTTCCAGCGCGTCATTTGGATCGTTTTAGATAGTGTCGGAATTGGCGCAATGCCGGATGCCGCGGCCTTCGGCGACCCGCCCGGTGCCGACACTTTGGGCAATATTGCACGCCTGCGCGGTCTCAAGCTACCCAATTTAGAACGCCTCGGAATCGGCTGCATCAAGCCGCTGGCCGGCATCGCCGCCGTTTCCCAACCGGCCGCTTCTTATGGCCGCTGCACGCTGGCTTCGCCCGGCAAGGACACCACCACCGGGCACTGGGAAATGGTGGGCATTCATCTGGCCAGGCCATTCCCGCTTTATCCTCGCGGCTTCCCGCGCGACATTCTGGATGAGTTCGAGCGCCGCATCGGGCGCCGCTCGCTGGGCAACCTAGCCGCTTCCGGAACCGAGATCATCCGCGAGTTGGGCGAGGAGCATCTCCGCACCGGCTCGCCCATCGTTTACACCTCGGCCGACAGCGTCTTCCAGGTGGCCGCGCACGAAGAGGTGATCCCCCTCTGGGAACTTTACAAGATCTGCGAGACCGCGCGCGAAATTCTGACCGGACCGCACGAAGTGGGCCGCGTCATCGCACGTCCCTTTGTCGGCGAGCCCCGCAGTTTCAAGCGCACCGCCAACCGCCACGACTACGCCGTGGCGCCGCCCAGGGGCATGCTGCTCGACCAATTGGCCGCCGGCGGCGTCCGCGTCGATAGCGTGGGCAAGATCTTCGACGCTTTCCTGGGACGCGGCATCGAGTATTCGGCCAAAACCACCGGCAACGCCGACGGGATGGCGAAGACCCTCGACACCATGAAAGATGTCGGCGCGGGTCTCATCTTCGTCAACCTGGTGGATTTCGACCAGCAGTACGGACACCGCAACGACGTCGCCGGCTACGGCCGCTCCCTCGAAGAGTTCGACGCCTGGCTGCCCGACTTCGAAGCCGCGCTCGATTCTCGCGACCTCGCCATCTTCACCGCCGACCACGGCTGCGACCCCACCGTTCCCGGCACCGATCACACGCGCGAATACGTGCCGCTCATCGTCTTCGGACCCGGTGCGAAGACCGGCCGCGACCTTGGCATCCGGAAATCGCTTTCCGACATCGGCCAGACCGTGGCCGAAAACTTTGCTGTGCGCCTCGAACACGGCGCCAGCTTCCTGAAAGAGATCTTATGAGAAAACCAGTCATGGCGGGCAATTGGAAAATGTACAAAACGCCCGCCGAAACAAAGCAGTTCTTCGAAAAGTTCCGCCCCCTGGTGGAACGGGCTACCCATTGCGAGGTGGTGATCTGTCCCGCTTTCACCAGCCTCTTTGCGGCGGCGGACGCAGTCAAAGGCTCGGCCATTCGCATCGGCGCGCAGAATATCGCCTGGGCCAAGGAAGGCGCCTTCACCGGCGAGATTTCCGGCCCCATGATTCAATCGACCGGCGCCACCTATACCCTGGTCGGCCACAGCGAGCGGCGCCAGTACTTCGGCGAAACCGACAAGACTGTGCTTGATCGGACTAAGGCGGCGCTGACCTGTTCGCTCACGCCCATTGTCTGCGTTGGCGAGCGCTTGGAAGAGCGCGAAGCCGGCAAAACCGCCGACGTGCTCGCCACCCAGATTCAGAATGGGATCGCCCCTCTCCTGCCTGGTCAGTTTGCCGCCATCGTAATCGCCTACGAACCGGTGTGGGCCATCGGAACCGGCAAGACCGCGACCCCCGAAATTGCCGCCGACGCCCATCGAACCATCCGCGCCCAGGTTCTCGCCGCTTTCGGCGAGGAAGCCGCCGCCGCTGTCCGCATTCTCTACGGCGGCAGCGTCAAGCCGGATAACGTGAAAACCCTGATGGCGCAGCCGGAAATCGACGGCGTCCTGGTAGGCGGCGCCAGCCTCGACCCCGTGTCCTTCGCTTCGATCGTCAACTTTTGAAGCCGCTGAGTGGGGCAGACGATCGCCTTTTGTCGTCTGCCCTGCATGAATCTGCCTCAACGCTACGTTCGTCCGGCCCCAGTCAGAGCCGCGCCGGGCGTCCCGACGTCCGGACACGATGTAGCGGCTAACCTAACAAATTATTGAAAATAAAAAATAACTGACTCAAGCGAACCCACAGCCCAAGTTTTCGCTTCGTCACTGTTGCCAAGCTTCCCGCATCATCATACAATCCCTAGTAGTGTAAAGGTGATTATCCGGCAGCCATGACTATATCCGTTAAAGCCGAGTATGCCCTGCAAGCGATTTTGGATCTGGCGATGCAGCCGCCCGGCACGCCGGTGAAGATCGCCGACATTGCCCGGCGGCAGAAGATTCCGCAGAAGTTCCTGGAGCTGATTTTGGTGGGACTGAAGCAGGCGGGCTTTGTGGAATCGCGGCGCGGCGCCGAAGGAGGCTACCTCCTGGCTCGCCAGCCGGAACAGCTCACCACCGGAGAAGTGCTACGCTTCGTGGAAGGCCCGCAACAAGGCAAGAGCCGTACGCGCCGCAGAGTGGAAACCCCATTCTCCGACATGTGGAAAAGAGTGGACAGCGCTGTCGCCGAGATCCTGGAGAAGACCACCTTTGCCGAGCTGGTGCGCGCCTGGAACGAAAAACAACGCCAATATGTCCAGAATTGGGAGATCTGACTGTGAGAGTATACGACGACAATTCTCTAAGCATAGGTAACACACCTCTGGTTCGCCTGAATCGCGTCACGGGGGACGCCAAGGCCACAGTGCTAGCTAAAATCGAGGGCCGCAACCCAGCCTATTCGGTCAAGTGCCGCATCGGCGCGGCCATGGTGTGGGACGCCGAAAAGCGAGGCATCCTCAAGCCTGGCAAGGAACTGATCGAGCCCACCAGCGGTAATACCGGCATCGCCCTGGCATTTGTGGGCGCCGCGCGCGGCTATCCGGTGACTCTCACCATGCCGGCGACCATGTCGCTGGAACGGCGTAAGGTGCTCAAGGTCCTGGGTGCCAACCTCGTCCTGACCGAAGGTACGCAGGGAATGGCCGGCGCCATTGCCAAGGCCGAAGAGATCCAGGCCTCCGATCCCGATCGCTACGTCATGTTGCAGCAGTTCAAAAACCCGGCCAATCCCGAAATACACTTCCGCACCACCGGCCCGGAGATTTGGGATGACACGGGCGGAAGCGTGGACGTCTTGGTTTCCGGCATCGGCACCGGCGGCACCATCAGCGGCGTCGCCCGCTATATCAAACAAGTCAAGGGCCGGCCCATTCTGGCCGTCGGCATCGAACCCCTCAATAGCCCCGTGATTACCCAGAAGCTTGCCGGACAGCCGCTCCGTCCCGGCCCGCACAAGATTCAGGGCCTGGGAGCCGGTTTCATTCCCGATACCCTGGACCTCTCCCAGGTCGACCGCGTCGAGCTGATCGGAAACGAAGAGTCCCTCGATATGGCGCGCCGCCTGGGCAAAGAGGAAGGTATTCTGGCGGGCATTTCGTGCGGCGCCGCCGCTGCCGTGGCCGTCCGCCTCGCGCGTACTGCCGAGCTTGAAGGCAAAACGATCGTCGCCATCTTCCCCGACGCCGCCGAGCGCTACCTTACCAGCGTCCTCTTCGAGGGCATGTTCGACGAATAAAGTTGAAAAAATATCGGAACTAAGTTGCGGGCGCGTCTTGGGTGATAGGGGTGAGCGCGCCCGCAGTCGTAACGGGGATTTAATTCAGTAGACGGCGCGCGCTATAGCGGATGTTACAGATTAGTCTTGGTTTCGGGCGTTCCCTTAGAGCTATCCCGATTTAGCCCCTTAGAGCTATCAGGTCGCGGAGCTACAATTGTGACGAGCATGCGGGCCAGTTCGCGTTCGGTGTTATGGAGTGTGGCTGTGGGGCTCTGCGCGTTCCTGTCCCACGCCTCCGCGCAGGCCGTCCTTCCGCCTCCGGAGGCGCCTCTGCCTTTGGAAAACAAGGGCCAGCCCATCGTTCTCCCGTTCCGTTGCAGCGACGAAGACATTCGATGGGGCGGGCTTAGTTGCTCCCAGGACGACCCCTGCCCTATCTTCTTGGAACTTTCTTCCGCTGGTTCGGTCGGAACTCGCATCATCACCACTGGAAATATCCATGCCGAAGCGGTAACTCTCTTTTCCGTCTTGCTGGCGAGCGACGATGCCGGCAAGACGTGGGCCGAGTCCTTCGAACGAATCCGTGGTGCCGGCCTGGATCGCATCGACCCGCTCGACGCTTCCATAGTCTGGATCTCGGGACAGGAACTATTCCCCATTCCACAAAATCCGTTCTTGCTGGCCAGTTCCGACGGCGGCAAGACCTGGGAGCGCAAAGCGGTCCTCAACGAAGCTGCGGAAGATCGTTTCGGCAGCGTGCAGCAATTCCACTTTACCGACAAGAATGACGGCAGCTTGATTGTCGACCGGGCCGCTGGCAATGGCGGCGACGCTGCGTTTATCCTTTACGAGACGCGCGACGGAGGTGAGAGCTGGCAACTGAAACAGGAAAGCGCCAAGCCGCTGCACATCCGCCAACCCCCACCTTCGACGGAGTGGCGCGTCCGCGCGGAAAGTGCCTCGCGCGCTTACCACATCGAACGGCGCCAGGGGGAAAAGTGGATCGGCGTAGCCGCTTTCTCGGTCAACCTCGACAGGTGCGTACCGCCTCCCGCCGATGCGGGCGGTGGCCGCTGAAAGAGCTGTCAGCGATCAGCCGCCGCCGAGATCTTCTCCTCAGTCGCCTGCCGCGGCGTCGGGCTTGGGGCCGAATCCCCATCCCATTTCGCCGAGTGCGGCCGCGACTTTTTCCCAGTTGGTCCGGACTATGGAGATCGCCAGCATCACCAGGATCAGGCACACCGCCGCAATCAGCGTCTGGCTTACCGTCAGGCTGTTCTTCAGGAACCAGAACCAACGGCCATAGACCAGCTCGATGTGCACCCAGTAGACCACCAGCGAGGTGGTTCCGAACTGGCGCACCCAGCTCCAACCGTCCTTAGCGCCGTATCGGGTCCATAGAAACGCGAAGGCCATCATGATCAGCAGCACGCCCAACTTGGTCAGCACTTGAGCTGGGCTGCTGAGCCAGTAGTCGCTGTTGGGATAAATGGAATATGGCAGGCCGGCCACGTACTGGCAGGCCAGAATCAGCGCTCCGCCCAATAAAGCGCCCCACTGCATGGCGCGTTCCATGGCGTCGGGAGGGATGGCGCGAATCAGGCTGCCGGCGCTCATGCCGAAAGCCAGGTACGCGCCCCACGGAAACAGAGCAAAACGTTGCAGGTCTGGCACCACGTAGTTCCGCAGCAGCCACGGCACGTGCACCGGGTTCAACTGCGCCACCAGGGGCGAGGCCAGCGCGATTCCCAGGCCGAGCGCGGCGCAGAGCCGCACCCGGTCCACGGTGCGAAACAACGCCATCACTGAAAACACGGCGATGGCAAAACCCATCGCGTTCAAAATGTCGACTTTGAACAGGTCGGTCCAGGGAGCCGGAAACCCGAACAGCCACATCTGCAGCCGAAAGGCAAATGCCAGGCCGAACAGATAACCCGAGCGCCGGAATGCGGTGAAGACCCGTTCCATGGGAGAAAGCCCCTTGCGCGCCGAACTGTCCATCAGAAACGCCAGCGTCACGCCAGTCAGGAACAGGAAAATGGCCGGGGGCATGCCGCCCAGAAATTGGGAAAAGATGAACGCGCCGCCAGGATGCAACTCCGGCTTCAGAAACGAATCGAACGCGTGGCCCTGCAGCATAATAATCGTTCCAAGCCCACGAACCCAATCGAGGTACTCCAAACGAACGGCGCTGGCGCGAGGTTTCATAGCGGAGTATTAGCGGACTTGCGGATACGATTTGGCTGCATCTCTCGGCACCGAGAACTTCACTGCATCTTCCGGCAGATTGGCCTCGAGCTTAGCGCCCGTATACGTAGCCAGAATATAATCGCCGCCTTCTTCGTGTAATTTCTGCTGCACGGCAACGCCCGCGCCACGGCCACTCTCGGCTACCCAAATCTCGATCTTTTGGAACAATTTGGCAACGTCCGGCGACTTCGGAGTCAGCTCCAGGCGCACGGTCTTCTGGCCGCCCACGGTTGCCTCGCCGCCCAGCTTTACCGCGTATCCACTCCGGACATCCTCGGAGCTGCTGCCGAGACCGATCAGCAGGAACTGCTGCACCATGGTGTTCTTCTTACCCAATTCGTATATCTGGACGGTGTTCGACTTGGGATAGTAGATCTCGACTTTTTGCCCTGAAAACTGGACGATCTTTTCGTCGGGTTGCTTGAAGTGCATCAGAAGTTCCATGGAGTGCGGTTTCGTACGCCGTATCGCGATGGTGCCTGAGTCGGTCTCGTCATCATTAATGGCGGCGGTATGGGAGACCTGGGTTACATCCGCGGTCATGCCTTTGAAAGTGGCGGCCGCCTGGTCCATTCTCGTGAACGTAGAATGAAGCAAGTCGTCTGCCGCAAATGCGAGGGACGCGGCAAGATATGCGACAAAGAGCACGAGAATGGTTCGAAGCCGCGGCATGACAGTCTTAATAGGGCTCGCTCACGGCCTCGCAAAGGCCATGTATCCTTCCAGTTCGCCTTCCGCGTTCAAAATGGGCTCCACGCGAACCACGGTCACACGGTGGCTGCCGCTCCGCCTTTGCAACAGTTCCGTTAGCCTCGAAATTTGCCGCTCTCGCGGCACGCCGGAAAGAAGCTCGCTATCGATAAAAAAAGAGGAACCGCCGTTGCCGGATGGAAGCATGGCGATGTTGCTAGGCTTAGGCTGATCGCGAAACCACGCTCGCGGCGTGAGGAAAATGAATGCGATGATAATCCCCACCATGACGTCATATTGCCAACTGGCCCGGGGAAAATCCCACAAGATGAAGCGTTTCAACATCGAGACAGTTTCATTTTATCAGGCTGGCGGCCCGGCGGCACGCTGATGCCGGATGACTCACAAAACCACCGCTGGATGATAGAGATTCGGTAGCACACACTCGCCGATTGCAACCAGCTCGCCATGGCGGGTGACGGCTTTCACATGACGCGAAGCCGCCGGCGAACGAAACGGAGAGGCCGGAAAGTTGCGCCCGTGGCGAATCTGCGCGGTTACCGATTCGTCCACGTAAACGCTGGGAAAGCCGGGAAGGAGCTGGCCCGCCGGCACCAGCGCGTCCACCAGGCGCTCATCGGCCGCCAGGGCTTCCAATTGGACCATGGTCCGCGCCTGTTCGATTCCGAACTCCCCGCTCGAAAGCCGCCGCAATCGCTCGATGTGCGCGCCGCAGCCCATCGCATGCCCCAGTTCGTGGGCGATCGAGCGGATATACGTGCCGCCCGAGCAATGCGCGCGCAGCGTGACCGAGGGCCCTTCGATCCCCAGCACCGTCAGCTCGTAGACGTGTACCGACACGGGTTCCAGTTCCACCACGACCGACCGCCGGGCCAGCTCATAGGCGCGTTGGCCGTTTACCTTCTTGGCGGAGACCGGCGGCGGCGCCTGGCGAAACTCGCCGCGAAACCGCTCCACTTCCGCCTCCAGCGCGGCGGCGTCGATGCTCGGCTCGGTCCGCTCGCTGGTGGGCACGCCGTCGCGATCGTAGCTATCCGTGGACCATCCGAAACGCACCACGCCTTCATAAACCTTATCGCTGCGAGTATAGAACTGCGCGAGGCGGGTGGCGCGCTCGATCACCAGCGGCAACACCCCCGTGGCGATCGGGTCGAGCGTCCCCAGGTGCCCGATTCGCTTCGTCTTGAGGATGCGCCGCGCCCGGGCGACTACGTCGTGCGAGGTCCATCCCTCGGGTTTGTCGATTACGATGACCCCGTCCATTGTCTCCCTGGGCTCTTGTAGCGGCGCCGTTCGGCCGCACCTCAATGTTAACGCGCATTCAGGTGGGGCGTCTGAGCAGCAATGGGTGCTTAACCGATCTGGGGATCGACGGTTTACGCCTGGAACCGTCGCGCAAGACGACACCTACATCCTGCAAGACATCACCCGCCACCCGAAATAAACAAACTGGCGCGCCAGTGTCACCGCGCCTTCTTCGCCATGCAGATATACCCCAGCGTGAAATTGCGGTCCGGGTCCAGAAAATCGAGCAACGGCAGAACCAGTGCCGGCGGAATCAGCAGTAGGGCGGCGGGAAGAAAGCCCAGCCAGCGCATGCCGCCAGTGAAGAATTGCAATCCGTTCGCGAGACGCCGCGCCAGCAGCCGGAAATACCCGCCGGCGGGTTCGAGATGGACGATTTCAAAACCCGCGGCTTCGAGTAGGTAAACCAATCCATGGCGCGTGTAGCGGAAGTAATCGTGCGGCGCCTGGTGGACTTCCCAATCCTGCGGAGCGGCGACCAGCAGACGCGCGCCGGGCTGGAGGGCGCGCGCGATCTCCCGCAGCGCGCGGCCGGGCTCGGACAGGTGCTCAATGGTGACAATATGCAGGGCCGCGTCGAAGACGCCCGCGCGGAAAGGCAGCGCGGTGAGGTCGGCCACCACGTCCAGCCGGCTGTAATCCCAACCGGCGTCGCCCACCGCCAGGTCCACGCCCACGTAGCGCTGGCGGTGGAACCGGCTCGCGTATTGGCCCTCGCCGGCGCCGGCGTCGAGCACGCGCGCGCTTTCCGGCAGCTCGGCGGCGAAGCTCGACACCGATTCGTCGATCAGCGCTTCGAAATAAAGTACGTGGCGGCGCACCCACTTTGGCAGGCGATAGGCCAGGCTGGTGTAGCTCACCGCTTTCGCGCCTCGATCATCACCGTCGATCCGGCCCCGCACGACGCTTCGGCGATGGCAAACGGCAGCGACGCCGCCATCAGGGCGAAGTAAGCCAGATCCTTGGCCAGCCGCTTGCCGCCGCTTTCTTCGACGCCTCTGACGCGCCGCGCCATCGGATCGAGCCCTGGCGCCAGGCTACTGGCCAGGCCGGCGGGATTGTCGCGCAGCGAAAAGAATTTGCGCCGCACCACCGCGAATCCGCGGGATTCGATCAATCGCAGAATATCCCGCGCCCGGAAATCCACCAGGTGCCGTGGTACATCCATGCCGTTCCAGCGTTTCCCCAGCAGCCGGAACTGCCAGCAGGCGCTGTTGGGAACCTGCACCACCAGCCGGCCTTCGGCTTCGAGCAACTCGTGCGCCGCGGTTAGATACGCACCCGGGTCGTAAAGATGTTCCAGCACGTGAAACATAGTGATACAACCGAAACGGCCCGCCCGTAGCGGCGCATTCTCTAAGAGCCCGCAGACCGAAGGTACCTGCTGCCGCTTCCAGGCGACCGCCGCGGCCTGGGCCGAGTTATCGAGCGCGGCCACGCGAAAACCCCGCTGCCGCATCAAGCCCAAAAACAAGCCTCCGCCCGCCCCCACGTCCAGCAGTGGACCGCGGGAGCGGCATTCGGCTATCGCCCGCGAAACGAAGTTGACGTGGTCGCGCAGCACCGTGCGCCGGTAGAACTCCTTCAGGCGGCTGGCCGCGGTCCCGTCGGGCGCGAACCAGTAGTTCTTGGGATAGTAGCGGCCCAACTCCTCAGGCGCCGGTTGCGGGTCGAGCCGCGGCAGGCCGCAGACGCCGCAGCGCACCACAGCGTATTCTTCTTCGGTGGTCCGGTAGAGCCGGTCCGAGGACCGAAACAGTTGGGAAGCTTCCGCCGAGCCGCACAGAACGCACACGCTCATGCCACTTCCCTCAAAGGTAGGCGGTGGGCCCACAGCAAGCCGCGCAATTGCGCCGGACTGAGCCGGCGGATGCGGCGGATCGCGGCGCGTTTTCGCAACATGCGGGGCGCCAGGTGCAACGCCGCCACATCGCCGCGCACCAGGGCCCAGGCCATGGTCCACTTGCCGCGCCAGCCGGGAAAATGCGCCGTGTCGCCCAAGCCGCGGCGAGCCGCCGCCAGGCCGGCTCCAAGGCGCACCAGGAAAAATATCGGGTTGAGCCACAGCAGGCTCCAGGGAAACAGCTTCATCGCCAGCAGCAGACGGTTGCGCTCGATCAGCTCCAGCCGCCGGGCCGAACCCTTGCCCAGCGTAGCGCCGCGATGGTGCCGCACCACCGCCTCGGGCGTATACAAGCAGCGCCACCCGGCGATGCGCGCGCGCAGGCCCAGTTCGGCGTCGTCTCCGTAAGCGAAGAAATCCTCATCGAAGCCGCCGATCTGTTCCAGCATCTCTCTGCGATAAAGGGCCGCGCAGCCGTCGGGCCACAGCACTTCTTCTTCCCGGTCGAACTGGCCGCTGTCCATCGCACCGGCGCCGCGCCCCCGATTCTGTCCGTCCGGGAAGATCAGGTGACCGGCTTTGTCGATGCGCCGCGGCTCCTCCCACACCAGAATCTTGCTGGCCGCCATGCCGATCTCCCGGCGTTTGGAACAGGCGCGCTCGAGCGCGGCCAGCCATCCTGGTTCCGCTTCAGCGTCATTATTGAGAAGGGCGATGAATTGTCCGCGGGCCACCGCTATGCCCTGGTTGTTCGCGGCGCAGTAGCCGCGGTTATCCGGGTTACGGATTACGCGCGCCGCGAATTCGGCTTCCGCCAGATCCGCCGAGCCGTCAGCCGATCCGTTGTCCACCACAATGGTCTCGAAATCCACGCCGGCTTGCCCGGCGAGAGATCGCAGGCAGGCCCGCAACAGCTCCTTCCGGTTCCAGTTCACAATGATGACGGAGATCAAAAGACCATGCTAGCAGCCCACTGGCCCAGTCCGGCTAACCCCCCCGCCTGCTCACGCGTGCGTGCCCACCCAGGACTGCACGCGATCGTCACGGTTCCACTTCGGTGACGGCTACGGTGACGTCCATCCCGAGGAAAGCTTCCGGGGAGCCTTCGTAGGTGCCCCACAAAGGCAGCACATGCTCGGGAGCCCACGCGACGGCGACGCGAATGAGATTACGGTTCCCGACGATGCTGTTAGTAGGGTCGAAGTCGATCCAGCCCGCGCCGGGCAGATAGGCCTGCACCCATGCATGTGTGTTCCCGCCACCCGCGAGGCCCGAATTGCCGGGTACGAAAATATATCCACTGACAAACCGCGCCGCGATGCCCAGCGACCTGGCAGCTTCCATCATCAGGACCGCGAAATCCCGGCAACTGCCCCGCCGTGTCCGCAGCGTCTCCTCGGAAGTTTGCACGCCTTTCTCGATCCGGCGGGCGTAGGTGAACTCTCCGCGAATGCCGCAGGTCATGGTCCTCAGGATTTTCATGGTATCGGTGGTATCCGCTGCGTCCAGGAACTGTAATGCCCACGTGGATACGCTGTCGTCCGAGCAGTGGTGCGTCAGGGCGGGGGAGAGACTGGGAAAGTCCTCATCGGAATAGCGAAAAGGATAGGTCCGCGCGTACTCTTCCAGCGGATAGTCCGGCATGGAGTTCGCGAACTGTTCCAGCGTCACGGTGCTTTCGAAGCGGAGTTCAGATGTGGTCCCCTCAAAAGTGGCAACGGCGACGGAGTTATCGAACGGATCGTGCAGCCAGCGCAGCCTGGCGGGTTGCGGCGTGATGGCCAAGCTGGTTCGGATCAACCGCAGGTCGTGACTGTCCCGCGGGCGGAACATCATACGATGCTCTCCCAAGCCGACCGGCTCCCGGTAGCGATAGACGGTAGAGTGGTAAACCGTGAGCAAAGACATCAGCCGGCCGTTCCAGGTATCTCATCGGTCCAGACCCTGAAACTCTCGAGCGTGTTTCCTCCAAAAGTGGTGGCGATGGCGACATCGCACGCATCGCGGCCTCGCGCCATCAGGATGCGGCTCGAGCGCGGCACATTGTTCCTAGGGTCGAATATGTGCCAACGGCCGCCGATCCAGGCCTCGAACCACGCCGCGAAATCGCCCGGTGGGTAAGGCGGTGGCATTCCGACATCGCCCAGGTAGCCGGTGCAGTACCGCGCCGGTATGTTCATGCATCGGCAGAAGGTGATCGCCAGATGTGCGTAGTCGCGGCAAACGCCGGTCCGTTCGTCGAAAGCCTGCGCGGCCGTACGGGTCGAACGGGCGTTCTGGTAATCGAAGGCAATATGGTTATGAACGTAATCGCAGATGGCCTGTACGCGCGGATACCCCGGAGCCGTGCCGCCAAACATCTGCCAAGCCGTCTGAGACAGCAGATCGGTCTCGCAATAGCGGCTGCCCAACAGGAACACGAGGGTTTCTTCCGGCAAATCCTGCACGGGGTCCTGCCAGGCGGTGGAAACAATCTCGTCTGGTTGGCCACTATCTCTAATTACCCCATCGGCCCCAAGGCGCAGGCGGCCCGCGGGCGCCAGGACGCGGACGCACCGGTTTCCGAAGCCGTCGCGATACTCGCTAATCGGGATCGACGGCTCGGTGCAAAGGCGATCAGGGACGACGATGTCGGAAGCGCGTGAATCGTGTACGTTCACAACAAGAATAATCGGCGTGGGTTGTAGAAAACTGTATACCAGGTCGTAACCGATCCGGAGCTGCATTCGCAAACACCTTTATGCGCGGCACAACTGCCGCTAGTTCAGCCTGAGTCGATCATGGCCGAGCACGTGTGGGGCCGTTCTGTCTTTTCTTCCCGCTTGCTCACCTAACCGAGGAACTTCCTAAGCGGGTTCCAGTAACGCTGGTGCCATCCGGGGTCGAGGTGGTCGAACTCGCCTTCCGGGAAACCGGTGTGGTCCAGCACAACTCTGGTTCCGGAACCCTGCGGTTTCAGCTCAAATCTGACAATGGAGTAGACGCCCGAATCCCAGTGGTGGGGCGCCACGCCTGCACGATCCGCTGGGCCGGGTTCAATTCGACGTTACGCCCAACGATCAGGTCCCCAAACGTGGAAAAAGCACGCCCCGCTTTTGGGTCGATCGCGGCCGCCATGCCGGTGAATGCGGCAAACTGCTTGGAATCGAGCAGCACCTCGTAGATCCGCTGCCGGCTCGCGGCAAAATCCACTTCCTGGTGAAGAGCGGTGAGAGTCTGGTGGCTGGCCGTAGCCGGCATTTCCTTCATGGCCTGCTGTTGAGGCCCCGCCGAGAGCTTGGAACCGGCGTCCCCCCTAGCGGGAGTTTACTGTGAGTTAGACTGGGACCGCAAGGTAAAGTTACTGCTTGATCACCGTGCCATCGCGCCTGCGGACCTCGCCCCAGCCTCCGTTCAGGTTGTTGCGGCTCTGGGTGAAGGGCGCTTTCGCGGCGGCTCTCTCATCCACCTCGATGCCCCAACCCGGCTTCTCGTTGGCCCAAAGGTAGCCGTCCTTCATCACCGGACAGCCCTGGAAAATCTCCTGCGTGCGCTGGTTGAAAGCGGAGTATTCCTGAATTCCGAAGTTGTAGCTCACCAGGTCGAGCGTTACATTCGCCATATGGCCGACCGGGGATACGTCGCCGGGGCCGTGCCAGGCGGTCTTGACGCCGAAATTCTCCGCCAGAATCGCGATCTTGCGCGACGGCGTGAACCCGCCCGCCTGGGTGACGTGTACGCGGATGTAATCGATCAGCCGTTCGGCGATCAACGGCTGCCACTCGTGCGGGTTGTTGAACAGTTCTCCCATCGCGATCGGCGTGGCGCATTGGGAGCGGATCTGCCGGAAGTACGCGATATCTTCGGGCGACAGCGCGTCTTCCATGTAGAACATTTTGAATTTTTCGACGTCCTTCAAGAATTGCACCGCCTGGTTCGGCGAGACGCGCTCATGAACGTCGTGCAGCAATTCGATCTCGTCGCCCAGTTCCTTACGGCAGAGTTCGAACAGTTTCAGCGCCCGCCGGATGTAATAGGCCGGCTCGAAAAC
>JBEKZL010000205.1:0-13903 GCA_049509915.1 Bryobacteraceae bacterium
CTCACCTTCCGTCCCGAGTTTCGCGACCTGCACCTGATCCTGATCGGCGATACCATTGCCCAAAACTCCGCCGTCCGCCAAGCCGTCTTTCGCAGCCGTATCGGACACCTGGTGCGCTTTCTCGGCTTTGTTCCCTCCGATACCTTGCGCTGTTTCTATCAGTCGGCCGCGGCCTTCGTGTTTCCCTCGCGCTACGAGGGCTTCGGCCTGCCGCCGCTCGAGGCCATGGCCTGCGGTACGCCGGTTGTCACTTCGGGCGTCAGTTCCCTGCCCGAGGTGGTGGGCGACGCCGCCATGCTGGTGAATCCCGAAAACGTCTTCGATATCGCGCGCGGCATCCGCGAGGTGCTGCTGGATGAATCCGTACGCTGCGCTTTGGTGCAAAAAGGGTTCGAACAGGTGGCGCGATTCAGTTGGCGGGACACCGCCCGGCAGGTGCTCGAGATCTATCGCGAGGCTGCCGGCCAACCGCATCGTATAAAGTAGAGCTTTCAGCCTTTGGTAAACTGATTGCCGTTTGCTGAGAGCTACCCATGCGTTTTCGACTCTTCGCCGCCGCCTTCCTGCTCGCCTCCATTCCGACCCGCGCGCAGAGCAACTACGAGATCCAGGTGTACGCCTCCGACCTGGTGCCGCCCGGCGTCACCATGACCGAACTGCACAGCAATTTCACCGCCGACGGATTCAAAACCAAGATCGACGGCGTGCTTCCCGACAACCATGCCGAGCACGAAACCCTGGAAATCACCCACGGATTCGACGAGTGGTTCGAAACCGGCATGTACATATTTACCAGCATCCAGAACGGCACCTGGTATTACGTCGGCTCGCACATCCGCCCGCGGATCGCGGTGCCCGAAAAATATCATCTGCCGGTGGGCGTGAGCCTCTCGACCGAATTCGGCTGGGTGCGGCCGAATCTTTCCACCGACACCTGGACCTGGGAGATCCGGCCGATCGTGGATAAGAAGATCGAGAAATGGTACCTGGCCTTCAACCCCGCCATCGAAAAATCCTTCCGCGGGCAAGATCAACCGCGCGGTTACGAGTTTTCGCCGGACTTCAAGTTCAGCTATGACGTGACCAGGAAGGTCGCCGCCGGGTTGGAATACTACGGCGCGTTGGGCCCGATCACCGGCTTCGACGCCGTGCGCGACCAGCAACACCAGATCTTTCCCGACTTGGATATCGACTTCGGCAAGAACTGGGAATTCAACTTCGGCGTAGGTGTAGGCGTGACCCAGGCTACCGAGCGCCTGATCGTGAAAGCCATCCTCGGATACCGGTTCAATTACAAAGGACAGTAGGCACGCCGCAATGGTACGGTTGTTTCTTGTCAGGCACTTGGTACCCGGTTTCGCAATCACGGTCACACATCCTGCAACCGCTCCCTTACGGTCGCGGCTCGGACTGTCGCATTTCCGAGCCGCGACAAATTCAATATTAGCCACCGATGAACGCAGATGAACGCAGATAAAACCGTGGTTTCCTTTATCGGTGTTCATCGGTGGCTATATTTCTTCACAGCTTTTAACAGAGCGGTTGCCCTCCGATACGTTGCCGAACTTCCGAAACGGTGTATTTAGCCTCTCACCGCCGCTGTTCGAAAAAGCCGCGCAGCAGCGCGGTACACTCCGCGCCCAGCACGCCTTCGACGACTTCCACCTGGTGATTGAGGCTCTGGGAATCGGCCAGGCGGAACTTGCTGCGTACCCCGCCGAAGCGCAGGTCCCGCGCCCCGAACACCAGTCGCGCCACGCGGGCGGCCACCAGCGCGCCGGCACACATCACGCAAGGCTCCAGTGTGGTGTAGAGCGTCGCGCCGTTGAGCCGGTAGTTGCCCGCGCGGGCCGCGCCCTGGCGCAGGGCGGCGATTTCCGCGTGCGCCGTCGGGTCGGAAGCCGCGATCGGGCGGTTCCAGCCGCGGCCGGCGATTGCGCCCTTCACCACCAACACCGCGCCTACCGGTACCTCGCCTTCAGCGGCGGCCTGGTCCGCCAGGCGCAGGGCCTCCCGCATGAATTCTTCGTCCGGGTCCATTCGACTATAATACGGAGAAACCAAATGGCGGAACTTGAGATTCATCACGAAGGTCACGAGACCGACCCACTGGGGCAGAAAGTGGGCATTCTGGCCGCGCTGCTGGCGGTCGCCCTGGCGATTGTCACCATCGCCTCCCATCGCACCCACACGGCCGCGATCATGCACAAATCGACGGCCAACGACGAATGGTCCTATTACCAGGCCACCCGGGTCAAGCTTCACAACGTCGAACTGGGACAGGGCCTGGCCCGCCTGTTCGTCCAGGGCAACCCCGCCGCCCAGAAGATGCTCGAAGACTCCGCCGGCCAGCTCAAGAAATACGACAAGCAGGGTGCCGAAATTCAGCAGCGCGCGGAAAGGGCCGATGCCGCCGCCGAAGCCGACGAGCATCGCGCCCTGCGCTACGACATCGGGGAGGGTTTGCTCGAAATTGCCCTGGTGCTCTCTTCACTCTATTTCATTTCCAAAAGAAAGATGTTCCCGGTTTTCGGCATCGTAGCTGGTTTCACCGGCGCGGCGTTCGCCATTATGGGCCTGTTTAGCTGACCAGACCAGTTCGTGGCGCGAGCTTGGAATTCGGGTTGGGCCATGTTTCGGCGGTGGCGAGGTGGGGCAGACCAGGACAGACCATCGTTATTTGTGGTCTGTCGAGCCCTCGCCAAGCCGCAACGGCTGACAGACGACAAGTAACGATCGTCTGTCCCACCTCGCCCTATCACACGTCTGCGCCAAACGCATTCGTGCTAAACTCCTAGCCAAATCAGATGCGTCCGTCCAAACCGAAGACCAAAAAGTCCGAGGGCGTTTGGCCCGGATTACCCAAATGCCGGACCGGCATTCATGGACTGGATGAGATTACGTTTGGCGGCTTACCGCGAGGACGCACGACGCTCGTCTGCGGGGGTCCCGGCTGCGGTAAAACCCTGCTCGGGATGGAATTCCTGGTAAGGGGAGCCACCGAGTTCGACGAGCCCGGCGTCTGCCTGACCTTTGAAGAAACCGCCGAAGAACTCTCGAGCAACCTGGCATCGCTGGGGTTCGACGTGGCCGCGCTGGTGGCGCGCAAGAAGCTCGCGGTCGATTATATATTCGTGGAACGGAGCCTGATCGAAGAATCCGGCGAATACGATCTGGAGGCCCTGTTTCTGCGGCTGGGCAGCGCCGTCGATTCCATCGGCGCCAAAAGGGTGCTTCTCGATAGCGTGGAAGCTTTGTTTGCCGGGCTGAAAAACGAATCGGTCCTGCGATCCGAACTGCGGCGCCTATTCCGCTGGCTGAAGGAGCGCGGCCTCACCGCCATCGTCACCGCGGAGCGCGGGATCGGCACGCTGACCAGCCACGGCCTGGAAGAATATATCTCCGACTGCGTGATCGTGCTCGACCAGCAGCTCACCGAAACGGTGCTGACGCGGCGCCTGCGCGTGATCAAGTATCGCGGCTCCACCCACGGCACCAACGAGTATCCCTTTCTGATTGAGGATGACGGCATCTCGGTGCTGCCGGTGACCTCCGTCGAACTGAAGCATTCCGCGTCGGGCGAAAGGGTTTCCACCGGCGTTGCCGCTCTCGACGCCATGCTGGCCGGCAAGGGATACTTTCGCGGCAGCAGCGTTCTTATTTCGGGAACGGCCGGCACGGGAAAGACCAGCGTGGCTGCCCATTTCGTCGACGCCGCTTGCGCCCGCGGGGAGAAGTGCATCTTCCTCTCTTTTGAAGAATCCGCCAGCCAGATCGTCCGCAACATGCAATCCATCGGGATCGATCTGGAGCGGTGGGTTTCGAAGGGCCTGCTGCACTTTCAAGCCTCCCGGCCCACTACGTTCGGCCTCGAAATGCATCTGGTCAAGATTCACAAATTCATCCACGAGGTCAATCCGGGTATTGTCGTAGTGGACCCGGTTACCGGGCTGCTGCACTCCGGAACGGCGGCGGAGACCAGGAGTATGCTGCTGCGCCTGGTGGACTATCTGAAGGAAAAGCAAATCACCGCCTTGATGACAACTTTGACCAGCGGCTCGGACGCCCCGGAACAAACCGAGGTCAATATTTCCTCCCTGGTGGATACCTGGCTGCTGCTGCGCGATATCGAAAGCGGGGGCGAGCGGAACCGGGGCATTTACATTTTGAAAGCCCGCGGGATCGCCCACTCGAATCAGATTCGCGAATTCCTTTTGACCGATCACGGCGCGGAGCTGCGCGACGTCTATCTGGGGGAGGCGGGATTACTCACCGGATCGGCCCGCGTCACCCAGGAAGCGAAAGATGCATCGGCCACGCTGCTGGCCCGACTGGAAATCGA
The DNA here is from genome assembly GCA_049509915.1 of Bryobacteraceae bacterium. Taxonomy (GTDB): domain Bacteria; phylum Acidobacteriota; class Terriglobia; order Bryobacterales; family Bryobacteraceae; genus JBEKYD01. The sequence continues at coordinate 4,343 of JBEKZL010000205.1, forward strand.
ACGGAAGCAACTCCTGCTGGAGCGAAAGCGACAAGCGCTGGAGGCTCAGATTGCCGGTCTGCAACTCGACATCGAGACCGAGGCGCAGGAATCGCGGCAGCTTATCGCGCAAGAGGAACTGAAAATCAAGCAATCGGAAGAGAGCCGAAGCGATATGGCCAGGAGCCGCGCGGCGAGAACGGCTCCGGTCGATGGCGGCCGCAAGGGTGTACCAGCCGGCGGAGGAAGAAAATGAAGGGATCTTCGGACCGCGCGGGCGGAAAACACGGGCCGGCGAAGTGGGAATTGAGGCTGTATGTGGCCGGACAGACGGCGAAATCGCTGGTGGCATTCGCCAACCTGAAACGGATCTGCGAGGAACATCTTGCCGGCGAGTATCATATCGAAGTCATCGATTTGCTGAAAAATCCGCAGCTCGCGGCCGGCGATCAGATTCTCGCGCTTCCGACCCTGGTGCGGAAGCTGCCGGCGCCGGTCCGCAAAATTATTGGCGACCTGTCCAATACCGAGCGCGTGCTGGTGGGGCTGGATCTACAGGCGCGAAAGGTAGGCGTATGAAAAAGCCCAAAGGCAATCCGGACACGAAGGCGTTCGAAGATGCCTTGGCGGCGGAACCAGAGTCGCGCCACTACCGCCTGCGGTTGTTCGTTAGCGGGACCACGCCGCGTTCCACCCGCGCCATTCAGAACATCCGGGCGATTTGCGAAGAAAAGCTCCAGGGCCGTTACGATCTGGAAGTGATCGATATCTATCAGCATCCGGAACTGGTGAAGCCGGAAGAGATTGTGGTTACGCCGACGCTGGTCAAGAAACTGCCCTCCCCGGTCCGCAGGATCATCGGAGATTTGTCCGATGAAGAACGAGTCCTGGTTGGATTGGATCTCGTCGCCCTGGAACGGCCAGCCCCGCGGCGCGGGCGCGGGTGATGGCGGCTGAAACCCAGCGCGAACTGCTGGCGCGCATTCGCACCCTGGAGCAGCGCCTCCAGGAAGCCGAAGACACTCTCCACGCATTGAGGAGCGGCGAAGTAGACGCCGTGGTGGCGGCCGGCCCCGAGGGGGATCGGATTTATAGCCTTGCGGGAGCCGACGAATCCTACCGGATCATGGTGCAGAGCATGTCGGAAGGCGCCTTGACGCTCACCCGCGCCGGCCTGATCCTCTTTTCCAACGAACGGTTCGCCGGCATCGCGGAAACCCCTCTCGAACACGTGATTGGCTCGCGTATTCAGGACTATGTCGAGCCGCAAGACGCCGGGATCGTTTCCGCTCTGCTGGGCGGAAAAACCGGGTGGAAAGCCGAAGTGAGGTTGAGAAGCGGGACCGGGAACTTGGTTCCGGTCTATTTGTCCGCCAAAAACCTGGACCTGGACGGCGCCGAATGCCGCTGCGTGATTGTCACGGACCTGAGCGAACAGAAACGCAACGAAACGATCGTCGCGTCGGAAAGACTGGCGCGCCTCGTCCTGGAACAAGCCGCTGAAGCGATCCTGGTAGTGGATCCGCAAGGACGGGTCATCCGCGCCAGCCGCGCGACCGAGCGGCTGGCTGGAATGCCGGTGCTGCCGCGTGAATTTGACGATGTGTTCCGGATCGGCCTCGCCTCCGGCGCGGAATACCCGTTTCGGGAGATCCTCGCCAAGGCCGTACTGGCCGGCTCGTTCAAAGACATGGAAGTGACGGCTGTCGAGCCCGGCGGGCGGAAACTCGACCTGTTGATGAGCGCCGCACTGCTTTCCGACTCCGAGTCGGAGTTGCTCGGCTGCGTGCTGCATTTGAACGACATCACGGAGCGCAAGCTTTCCGAGGATCGCCTCCGCCAGGCGCAGAAACTGGAAAGCATCGGGATTCTGGCGGGCGGCATTGCGCACGATTTCAACAATCTGCTCGTGGGCGTGATCGGAAACGCGAGCCTGGCGCTGGAGATGCTTCCGCCCCAAACCGAAGGCATCGAGTTGATAGAGGGAGTGATCAAGGCCGGAGAACAGCTTGCTCATCTGACCCGCCAAATGCTGGCGTATTCGGGCAAGGGACGGTTCCTCCTCGAGCGGCTGGATCTCTCCAGTCTCATCCCGCAGATGAGTGAACTTGTTCAGCCGTCCCTTTCGAAGAAGATCGCGCTCGATTTCGAACTGGAGCCAAGCTTGCCTCTGATTGAGGCCGATCGCAGCCAGTTGCAGCAGGTATACATGAATCTGCTCCTGAATGCCTCCGAGGCGATTGGGAATAATAACGGCCTGATCCAGGTGAAGACTGGTGTGCGGACCCTCGGGGAGCAGCACATCGGGCGGCGTGGGGAAGCCGTGGAGCTTCTACCCGGAGAGTACGTTTACCTGGAGGTGCGCGATAGTGGGTGCGGGATGGACTCGGCGACCCAGGCGAGAATATTCGATCCGTTCTTCACTACCAAGTTCATCGGCCGCGGACTTGGGCTCTCGGCGGTTAGCGGCATCGTTCGCGGCCACAAAGGCGCCATAGAGGTGACCAGCGCTCCCGGCAGGGGCAGTTGCTTTACCGTCATGTTCCCCGCCGCGCCGCGCGCGATGGACGCCGCGGAGGTTTCCGGCGACATCCCCGGTTCCGACTGCGTGGGCACGATACTGCTGGTGGATGATGAAGAAATCGTAAGAGGAATGGCGAAGATGCTCCTGAGCCGGTATGGTTTCAAGGTATTGGTAGCGGCCAACGGGATCGAGGCAATCGACCTTTGCAAGAGACATCCCGCCGATATTGCCGCGATCGTGATCGACCTGAGCATGCCCGGCATGAGCGGGGCGGAAGCGCTTCCCGAACTGCGGAAGATCCGTCCCGGGGTCAAGGCGATCGTCTCTAGCGGCTATACCGAGGCCGAGACCATGGCTCTGTTCAAGGGCCAGCGTGTTTCCGGTTTCATTCAGAAACCTTACACGCCGCACCAGCTCGTGAACAAACTCCGATCGGCCCTGGCATAGAACCGCCGCTCCCTCCGAAACACGAGGTTGGAACGAGCTATGCTGGTAGGCGGCATTCGTGTAAGACTATGCCGGAAAAAACCTGCCTTGTTGTCGACGATGAACCGTCCGTTCGAGCTTACCTGCGGACGATCCTGGAGCGAGACCAGTTTCAGGTGGTTGAAGCCGAAAACGGCGTCGAGGCCGCTGATACGGTTCAGAAGCTCGGTGATGCGATCGACCTGATCGTCACCGACATCTACATGCCCGGCGGGGATGGGCTCACGTTCGCTTCTTCAGTACGGGAATCGTTACCGCTGCTTCCGATCGTTTTGATATCGGGATACGGCGACCCGCCTTGGAAAAGGTATCCGATCACTTCGTTTACTTTCGTGCCGAAGCCATTTCTGCCCGCTACCTTGCGCTCGGCAATCGCCAAAGCGAACGAGACGATGGAGCTGAGAAAGAAGGCTGCATCCCCGGACTGAGGGTTCCCGCAACCGCTCCCTGGTGGTAGCGGCTCGGTGAGCGGTGAAAACACGTTGCGCTCATAACCGGGCCGCGACCCGTTGAAACGATTTTAGGACCCGAATTGGCGCTAAAATAAAGGTGGACCGAACGCCTCGGTTGGCCCAAGGAGGTATGAAGCCATGTTGGGCGTTATCCGCCATCCGTCTTTCCGGCACGGACAGCCGTTCCGAGCCGGCATCCACAATTCCCTCCTCGCGACGGGGTCGTTATTTTTCACCCTGTTGATCGTGGTCTTTTTGTATTTCGGCGTCTTTGCGGTCGAAACCCACTGAAAGACGCGGACTCGAGAGAGGTGCCCCGTGGGTACGTTATCGAAAATTCTATTCCCAGTCGAATTTTCGCCGCGTTGCCAGGGCGCGGCACGCTATGTGGAAGCGCTGGCCAGGCGCTTCCACAGCGACGTCATTCTGTTGCACGTCGTCTCCCCCATCCCCACCCCATTAGGCGCGCCCCCGGTACTGGCGTACTCGGACGCCGCCAATCTGGACGCGGAACGAACCGCGGACCGGCGCGAGAGACTGAACCAGTTCCTTGCCGGTGAGCTCGAGGGCATCGCGGTGCGCCGCGTGCTGCGGCACGGCGACCCGGCCGAGCGCATCGTTGTCGAGGCCACCCGCGAGGGCTGCGGCCTGATCGTGATTCCCACCCACGGTTACGGGCCGTTCCGCCGCTTCCTGTTAGGATCGGTTACCGCCAAGGTGCTGCACGACGCTGTTTGCCCGGTCTGGACCGGCCCGCACATGGAGGAAGGCGAGGATACCAAACCGGAGCCCGTCCAATTTCGCAAACTGCTGTGCGCCGTCGATCAGGAGGAAGATACCCGGCAGGCGGCGCGGTGGGCGGCCCGGTTTGCGGCCGAGTGCGGCGCCAGTCTTTCGCTGCTGCACGTGCTTCCCATCACGGTCGTCCGCATGGGCGCGGTTTATTTCGATCCCGAATGGCGCACCATTCTGGCCAGGGAAACCAGTGTCTGGATGCGCCAGCTCTCGACCGAGATCGGCATCACCTCGGAGCCGCTGGTGGAAATCGGCGAGGTGCCGGCCACGGTTGGCGCCGCCGCCCGCGATACCGGCGCCGACTTGCTTGTGATCGGCCGTGGCCGGCCGCATGGAGTTCACGGCCGCCTGCGCACCAATTCCTATGCCATCCTGCGCCAGGCGCCTTGCCCGGTGGTGGCGGTTTAAGGAACTTCACGAGTTCTTTAGCGCGTTTCCCGGGCAACCGCTCCCTGGCGGTCGCGGCTAGGAAACAAGCGAAACCGAGCCGCAACCGCTAGGGAGCGGTTGCCCGGATATGTGACTTAGTTCGGAACTCCAGCAAGAAGATCCGGTAAGCTCCGCGCACTACCCGGCTACTGCGAAATAGGCGCTGACATCATCTTATCGGCGTATGGCGGATCGATGGCACCCAGCGTACTATCGAAGAAAGAGGGGCCGCGCGTTTTAGGACGATTCTCCTGAGCAACTCGTCCTAACCAGCTTACGGTCTACAGGCGAACACCCCCGGCCCCTCGCCAACCTGACCGGCACAGCTTAGAACGCAAAGATGTCCTTTTTCGATTCGATCTTTTGAGGGTCCACGCCGGGAACTCTTAGCAGGTCGCCGATCTGATGGAAATCGCCGTTTTTCTGGCGGTAATCGAGCACGGCCCTAGCTTCCTCCACCGACAATCGGGCCACGGCCTTCCATTCGGCCAGCGGCGCGCTGTTCACCCGCAATTTGGAAGCCGGCCCGAAATTTTCCGCCAGATAGGCGAGGACGGTTTCCCTCTCCTCCCCGGTCAGTTTCGCGCCGCGATCGACCATGTCGTCCACAATATCCTCCCAGCCGTCACGCGAAAGGCGCCGTTGGCGGATCTTGTCCGGCGCGTGGCAGACTGTGCAAACCCTCGAAACCACCCCGCTGCCGGCGCCGGGAGGCAAATCGTCGCCGGCGACGAGGGGCAGAACCAACAGGCACCAGAGGGCCAATCGACAGCAGCGCATATTCGATCCTACCAAAGGCGCGCGGCATGGGCGCTTTGAGCTAATATCGCTTGAGCTGGAATTCTCGCTTGACCCTGACGTAACGTCAGGCTGCAGCATGAAGTGGAGGGACAAGGCGATGTACCAGGCGCGCCAATTTGCCAATCTGGCCGGAGTCACCGTGCGGGCGTTGCACCACTACGACCGCATGGGATTGCTCCGTCCGCGCCGCTCGCAGGCCGGATACCGGCTCTATGGGGACCGGGACCTGGAACGGCTGGAGCAAATCGTAGCGCTCAAATTCATCGGCGTTTCCCTCGGCGACATACGCTCCCTGCTGGATAAGCGGGTTCCGTTCGCCGCCGCCCTCCGCCGCCAGCGCCAAACGCTGGAGCGGAAGCGGCGGCTGCTCGATCGCGCCATCGGCGCCATAGCCGAAGCCGAAGCCGCGCTCGCCACGGGAAACGCTCCGGGCCGGACCCCGGATGCCACGCTCCTAACCAAAATCATCGAGGTGATCGAGATGCAAGAAAAAACCGAATGGGCCCGTCAATACTACAGCGACGCGGCCAATGAAAAGATTTCGGCGCGGGGCCGGGAATGGTCGCCCGAGCTGCAGGAGCGCGTCTCGCGCCAATGGACCGAGCTCATCGGCGACGTGGAAGCCGCGTTAGGGCAAGCCGAAGATCCCGCCGGTGAAAAGGCCCAGGCGCTGGCGCGGCGATGGCGCCGTCTGGTGGGGGAGTTCACCGGCGGCGATCCGGAGGTAACCAAGGGTCTCGGCAGCCTCTGGGCCGACCGCGCCAACTGGCCCGGCGAAGCCAAACCGCAGACCGAACCTTTCCGCATCCGGCCGGAAGTCTGGGACTTCATTTCCAGGTCGATCCAGGCCTTGAAGGGATCTAACTCGGCCAAGGTCTGACACGAAGCTGGCGGGCAAGCGCTCCCTGGCTTGCCTTGCTCTGGCCGCCGCCTTACCGGCACGGATTCGGCTCGGCCGAAGGTTCGTATCGGAACGTCTTCTCGTTCCAGGCGTATGTTGTGCACGTTTAGTCGGCAAGCTGCACGGCGAGGACCGCCTGTTAGAGAGCCAGGATTGAGGCGCGAGAGACGCTCGACATGAACCGATCGTAGCGCATGGCGGTGTGCGGTTCCAGGGCAGCTTCAGGATCCGCTATTGCACCAGGCAAATCGAAGGGTGCCGGCCCTTCCCGGCGCGGAAGAGCCGCCGGTCGGCGGTAAGAACCGGACAGTCGTGCTCTAGGGCGAGCGCGAGATAGGCGCAATCCCACAAGGACAGTTGGTATGCGAGGGACAGATCGAGCGCGCGGAAAAGCCGCGGATGCACGTCGAACAGCCGGGGCAAGCATTTCGTCATTAACGCGAAGGCCTCCCGAGCCTGCTCCGCTGAAATCTGTTTTCGGCGGCTGCGCTTCGCCACCAGGCTCGCGAATTCCGCCAGGAGAATATCGGGAGCGATCAGCAGGACCTCGCCCGAAGCGTGCCGCTCGAACCATCCCAGGGCCGCCGCGCGGTCCGGTTCGGGCAACACCCATTTCGCCGCCACGCTGCAATCCAGAACGAACGTGTCCGGCATCCACTACCGCTCCCGCTCGCGGCGAATCAGCGGCGCACTGTCGTCGAGCGGCGGCAGGGAAGCGGCAAACCGGTCCAGCTCCTTCCGCAGGCCGCTCCATTGCCCGCGCCGCCGGGCTTCGGCGGCCTCTGTTTCGAGCGTCTGGATGATCTCGGCGTTCAGACTCCGCCCGTTCTTTTTGGCCTCCCGTTTCATCACCCGATAGACGGAGTCGGGAATATTCTTGACCGTGATGTTCATGGAACCATTTTGGAACCGTTCGCCGCCCCATGCAAGCGGCAGGCCCTTTCCTGATGCGGCGCGGCGTCTTGAGCTGAGTCGCGATTTCGCCAAACGAGCCGCCGCCTGGCGAGACTTTCGGAGTGCCGGAAACCTGCCTGGCGGATCATTTCCGCCGCCCAAAGCCTGGCGGCGTCGACGCTTGAGCTAAAATTCTCGCTCGACCCTGAGATAACGTCAGGCTCCAGCATGAAGTCGGGGGAAAACGCGATGTACCCACATCCTTGCCACCGCCGGTGTTGCGGTGCGTCCTTGAACGACCACAATCACGCTCGGCTCGTACGTAATAGCGACACAACTCGGCAGGTTTAGGCAATCATTCGGCAGAATCGGGATACCGGTCTGGCCGCGTTTCTCTTTACCCTGAAAAAGAGGATCGACATGCGCAACTTCGAAAACATCGACCAAAGGCACAGCCGTCGCCTTGACCGCCGGTCATTTCTGCGAGCGGCTGGAATCGTCGCCGCCTCGACGATAACCGGCGGTCTTTCATTGCCGGCCATTGCTCAACGGGGCGGCGCCGCTGCGGCCGAACGGCTGGTGAACGGCCGTCGCAAACTCGGGCAGCTTGAGGTTTCGAGCGTCGGGCTGGGGTGCCAGGATATGACCGGCACCTTCTATGCGACGGCCCCGCACCGGCCCGATATGATCGCCCTCGCTCGGGCGGCTCACGATCGCGGCGTAACATTTTTCGATGCCGCCGAAGCGTACGGCCCGCTTGAAGTCGAAAGAATCGTGGGCGAAGCGGTGGCGCCGTTCCGCAATCGGGTAGCGATCTCCTCGAAGTTTGGCTGGAACATCGATCCGGAAACTGGCCGGAACTCGGGTGGCCTTAACAGCCGGCCTGACCACATACGATTGGCTGTCGACGGCATGCTGAAGCGGTTCCACACGGACCGTATCGATTTGCTCTACCAACACCGCGTCGACCCCGCGGTCCCGATCGAGGACGTCGCCGGCACGGTCAAGGATCTGATAGCGCAAGGAAAGGTATTGCATTTCGGGCTTTCCGAACCCGGTCCCAAAACCCTCCGCCGCGCGCACGCCGTGCAACCCGTGACGGCTGTTCAGAACGAATACTCCCTGATGGCGCGCGACCCCGAGGGCGACATTCTGCCGATATGCGAAGAGCTGGGAATCGGCTTCGTGTGCTGGAGCCCACTCGCCATGGCGTTCTTGACTGGCGACATCGACCGGAATACCCGCTTCGAGCGGGGCGACTTCCGCGCGGCGGTGCCATGGTTCGCGCCCGAAAACCGCCCACGGAACCTGGCGCTTGTCGCACTGGTGAGGGAATGGGCGCGGCGCAAGGGAGCAACACCTTCTCAGATTGCGCTGGCCTGGCTGTTGGCCCAAAAACCCTGGATTGTTCCGATTCCCGGCACGACCAAAATGCCGCACCTTCTGGACAATCTCGGTGCGGACGCGGTCCGCTTCACGCCCGCGGAAGTCCGGGAGTTGAGTGCTTCGGTTGCCCGCGTCCCAATTCACGGCGCGAGATTGCCGGCGGGCGTGCTGGCGCTCTCCGGCGTGGAGGCCCCCGCAAAGCAGAGATGACCGGGCGCTGAGTGCCTTCGTGACATAAACGAACAAGAAAGGAAGTAACTATGCAAAAGCGAACGCTGGGAAAGAGTGGGTTGGAAGTGTCGGCCCTTGGTTTCGGCTGCATGGGGCTGAGCTTCGGCTTTGGCCCTGCTACCGAAAAGAATGAGGCCATTAAGGTAATTCGCGCCGCTTATGATGGCGGGGTGACGTTCTTCGATACCGCCGAAGCATACGGTCCGTTTACGAACGAGGAACTTGTCGGCGAGGCCTTGGCGCCGGTTCGCGACAAGGTAGTCATCGCAACGAAGTTCGGCTTTGAAAACGGAGTACCAACCCAGGGTACGAACAGCAAGCCGGAACGGATCAGGGCGGTAGCTGATGCAGCGCTGAAGCGCCTCAACACCGACGTGATCGACCTGTTCTATCAACATCGGGTCGACCCGAATGTGCCCATCGAAGAAATGGCCGGCACGGTCAAGGATCTGATTCGGGAGGGTAAGGTCAGGCACTTCGGCATGTCTGAGGCCGGTGTAGCGAACATTCGTCGCGCTCATGCCGTGCAGCCGGTCACGGCACTCCAGAGCGAGTATTCGCTGTGGTGGCGAGAGCCGGAGAAGGATATTCTGCCAACACTGGAGGAACTCGGCATCGGCTTTGTCCCGTTCAGCCCGCTCGGGAAGGGCTTCCTTACGGGAGCGATCTCCGACAAGACAGAG
>JBEKZL010000206.1:0-18717 GCA_049509915.1 Bryobacteraceae bacterium
GCCGAGGCGTAGCGGTATCCGCCGCCGCCGGCCAGTTCCACCATGGAAAGCTTGCCGGCCAGAATGGCGCCCGCTCCGGCGAGTTTGTCGATCACCGTGGCGTTGAAGTCGAAGACCTGGCCCGCGTACGGTTTGGCGCCCCAGGTGGTGGGTTGCCCGGCACAGCTCAGCAAATCCTTGACGGCGTACGGGACGCCTTGCAGAGGGCCGCGCAGACGTCCGCGTTTGAGGTCGGCATCGACACTCTTGGCCTGGCGAATGGACTCCTGTACCAGGGGCAGCGCCAGCGCGTTGTAGCGCGGTCCCAACTGTTGGAGGCGCAAAGCAAAGGCTCGGGCGAGTTCTTCGGCGGAAAACTCCTTAGCCAACAGGCGCCGATTGAGCTGCTTGATGGTGGAGAAGAAAACGTCCTGGCCGGGCGCTGCCATGGCGCGTCAGGCCTTGAACTGGAAGGCCGGTTCGGTGGCCATGGGAAGCTTGACTTTGGCCAGGACGCCAGCGTTGTTGCGGATCCGTTCGCGGGCGAGACGCAGCTCCTCGGCCGGGTCGGGGGTGGAACCGGCGGTAGAGGAAGCGGGTTGTTGGGCCGGCATCACCGAACCCAGGACGGCCGGGGCCAAAGCCGCCGCCAATTTCCGGCGGGTGAATTTCGCGCTCATTTGGGCTCCAGTGCCTCCATGGCGGCTTTGAGCATGGCCTGACGGGGCGCCGTTTCGCCAGTCCACAACTCGAACTGGCGCACGGCCTGCTCCACGAACATCTCCACCCCGGGTATCACCGCTTTGCCCTGTTCGCGCGCATGCTTCACCAAGACCGTCTCCATAGGATTGTAGACCATATCGAAAACCACTTCGGCGGGGATGGCGCCGTCGAAGAAACATTCGTCGACATGCGGGAACATGCCAAGCGGCGTGGCGTGCACCACCACATCGAACTTGCGCCCGTTCAACTGGTCGCGCAGCAACGGCTCAGCGCTGCAGATCTTGGCCAGGGCGCGCACCCGGTCGGGGTTGCGTCCGGTGATTGCCAGCCTGGCGCCGGCATCGGACAGCGCAAACGCGGCGCCGCGCGCGGCGCCGCCGTTACCCACCACCAACACCGAGGAGTTGGGCAGGCGGAGGACGCGCGCCAGGGGAAGGGTGACGCCGGCTACGTCGGTATTGGCGCCGCGCCACTTGCCCGCCTTGCGCCAAACAGTGTTGACCGCGCCGATGCGTTTGGCCAGCGGGTCGACCGCGTCCAGGTAGCGAATGATCTTCTGCTTGTGCGGAATGGTGACGCTGAAACCGGCCAAAGGGAGTTTGGACGCCAGTGAAAAGAAGTCGCGAAGATAAGCGGGCGTGACCAGAAACGGGAGGTAGACGGCGTCGATGCGGCGCGACTGGAAGGCGCGGTTCAGCACCGCTGGAGAAATGGAATGGCGAATGGGATCGGCGATCACGCCATAGATCTTGGCGGTCCGGGCGAGTTTCTCGACATGATAGACGGAGCGCAGCACGCGCGCGCTGGCCTGGCCGGAAGCCGTACCTTCGGTCGCCATGGGCGCGGCATAGGTAAAGCAGCCGCCGAACACGGGCGACAATACGCGCGTCGGAAATCCGAGGTCGCCCATGGCCAGCACGACCAATTTCTGCCGCGGGAGGCCGCGGGCCGCCGCCAGAACCCGAACGTTGTCGGAGGGTTTGCGCGCGGTGGTGACCAGCTTATACACGTCGGCGCGCACGCCGAGCACGCGGCCGGCCACGGTATCCATGGGCGGCGTGGCCTCGAAATTATGATACGACACCACCACCAGGGCGCGGCCGCGGAACTGGGCCACGCGGTCGACCGCTGCCTCGGCCGTTTCGATTTCCACGTCGACCGCCGCCGCGCCCGCGCCGATCGCCTGCTCCAGAATGGCGAGTTGTTCCTCGATGCTGCCGTTGAATCTGCCGTGGTTTTGGTGGCGGCGGCAGGTGGCCAGGATAACAGTATCCGGAAAGTCGCGCAGAAAGTCGCCGATGGCCGCCGCGCCCGCGGCCGGCACATCCAGGAAGTCCAGACGGAACTCGAGGAAGGTCTCGCCCGCCTCGGCTTCGCGCCGGGCGTGGGCTAACAAACTGGGAACATCGGGCAGACCCATCGCAATGCAAATGCGCGGGAGCGTCCTGGTTGGCGGCATCTTACGTAAGGATCTCTAGAATATCATACCGGCGGCGGACCGCCTGGAATTGGCGCGAATTTGGGGTGTCGCACGAGACCGGCGAGGGCCTCGAAACCTTCGTGAAGCGGGCGTTTGCACTCCTGCCGGGGGCCGCGCTCCGGCGCGGGCGATCCAGGCGAGAATGGAAGTAGCTATGGCGTTCGATTCCTCCCGTTACGGCGAAAGCGTGCAGGCGCTGCTGGGCCTCGATGGCGACGGCAACCGCCTGATGCCGCTGGGCGCGCCGCGGTGCTCCTCCGAAGAGGTCCAGCGGCGGTTGCGGCAATGGAAGGCCGGCGAGGTGTTCGGTGGTGCGCGCGCTCCCGAAGCCGCTCTGGCCGGGCTGTACCTGTATTTCTCCTGTTGGGAGGATGCCCATCGGGTCGCCCAGGACATTCCCAGCGCGGAGGGCAGCTACTGGCACGCCATGGTGCATCGCCAGGAACCCGACGCCTGGAATTCCGGGTACTGGTTCCGGCAGACTGGGCGGCACGCGATTTTTCCGGCTCTACGGGCCGCGGCGGCCCGGGTCGGCGTCGAGTTCGGCCCGGAGTGGGACTCGATCGCCTTCATCGATTTCTGCGAAAAGGCGCGGACCCAACCGGGCTCCCCGATCGAGCGGCAAGCGCTCGAAGTCCAACGCGCCGAGTGGCAATTGCTGTTCGATTACTGCGCTTCCAAGCAGGGCTTCGCCCCTTGACATCCCTGCGGGATATGGAAGGTGAGGAAGACGAGAAGATGGAATGAAATGCCTGCTTCATTCCGCCCTTCTTCCTTCTAACTTCTTCCTTCTAACTTCTTCCTTCTCACTTCTCACTTCTTCCTTCTCACTTCTTCCTACCTCGCTTCGACGCCCAAGTGACGGGCCAGGAAAGGCAACCCCTGTTTGCCGTGGAAACTGTGCGGGCCGTCGAAAACTTCCAGGCCCACCTGGTCTTCGGCGCCGAAGACGGCGTAGACTTTCTGGATGCGGGCGAAGCTTTCGCGCGCGGCCGCGGTGGGGAAAATGGGATCGCGCAGGCCGGATTCGGCAAACAGCGCGCGGGGCGCGATCAAGCCGGCCACGTCGTACATTTCCGCCCAATTCAGAATGCCCGGAACGTAGTTGTCGATGCAGTGCGACACGCGCATGATACTCTCGCGGAACGTATTCAGGTAGCTCGAAACCAGGGCGGCGCGAATGCGCGAATCGAGCGCGGCGGTAAACAGGGTGCAAGTCCCCCCTCCCGAGCAGCCCAGGCAGCCGACGCGGCTGCTATCGAGCTCCGGGCGGGTAGCGATCCAGTCGATGGCGCGTATGGTGTCAAAGACACGCCAGCCGATCATGGTCTGCCCCAGAAGCAGCGCCGAGCCGGCCGCCGGCTGGCAGGCGGAGGCGGAAAGCCCGTGTGATCTGGTGAGCGGGTCACGACGGCAACCGAAAGCCATGGGCTCGATGGCAACCGCCGCCATACCGTGCTCGGCAATCTGCAAGGCGTAATCGTACTCGTAATCGACCCGCGCAGTGCGGTCGCGGCCATGCTCGTCGATGCCCACGATATCGTCCACGCCGCGGCCATGGCCGGGAATGGCGATCACCGCGGGATAGGGCGCGCGGCCGGCGTTGGGCGTCACCAGGTATCCCAACATTGCTACGCCGGGGCGGCTCTGGAAGATGAACTTCTCCCGCCGGTAAGCCGGGTATTCCTTCACTTCCAGGGTCTGCGGCTGAAGCGGCGTTCGCTGCGACGGGAACCCGCCCACCAGCTCTGTGATTTTCTGGCGCAGTTCTTTCTGCCAGGCTTCGGCCTGCGGGCGCGAGGTGGCCTGAAAAGTCATCCGCAAAGGCGCGGCGTCGTGCAGATTTTGGGTATAAAGTACGGGGTCGAAGCCGGACGGATCGATTTTATTCTCGAAGCCGTCGAGCGCACCGGTATAGGAGAGAGTATCGGCCGCCGCGGTTTCAACGGCCACCGCACCGGCCATGGCGAGCTTACCCAGTTCGCGTCGGGTCATGATGTGATGATAGCGCCGGAGGTGCTACAGTTGCCCTCTCGGTGGACGGGAGCCTGCCCCGTGCGGTGCTTTAGCAGGGGAATGAGAGACTACGGAGGGCTATGGTCCGTCCCACCTGAATCGCGGCGGGCGCTCGATCGATGAAGGCCCTGGCTGAGCTCCCCACCGCCATATGGTAGAGGAACAGCAACACCAGGGCGCCCACCACAGCCATGAAAAATCCGGCGGGATGGCCTTCGTTGTACAAGCCCAGCACACGGCCGAGAACTCCACCGAGCCAGGCGCCGGCCAGTCCGAGCAGCATCGTGAGGATCAACCCATGCGGAGTCCAACCCGGAAAAATCCACCTGGCGACGAACCCGACGATCAGTCCAAATATCATGTGCCCGATCATGCTCATCATGTACAGAGGATCATATCCCAGCCTGAGGGAACTGACAAGACAAGTCGCGAAACGGGCTTGGTGTTTAGTCCTATTACTTATAGATTGAGGTCGAGCGTTTGAAGAGGGCCCGCCGCGGGGCCCTCATAAAGGCGGTTCTGAACGCTCCGTCAGACCCTCGATACGTTTTCGGCCTGCAGGCCCTTAGGCCCTTGTTTTACCTCGAATTCCACTTCCGAACCCTCATCCAGGCTGCGATAGCCGGACGACTGAATCGCGGAAAAATGGACAAAGACATCGTCACCGCTGGCTCGCTGAATGAAACCATAGCCCTTGGCGGCGTTGAACCACTTCACGGTACCTTTTTCCCTCACTACAACTCTCCTCAATCCTGTTTGTCGTGCTCTGGGGAATCCTTCAGACCAGGAAAGCTGACTTTCTCGGGCTTGCCAAGACCTTTCGAATCAAGCATGGTTCGGCGGCGCGGAGCGAATCGGACTGGCTGGACGCGATCCGGCGGCGGGTGAAATTGCCGCGCGGAGGTGAAACGATTGTCGGCATCGGCGACGATTGCGCCGTCTATCGTCCGCGCGGGGCGGACGCGGACCTGCTGTTCACTACGGACCTCGCGATCGAGGAGGTTCACTTTCGCCGCTCCACCCACACCGCGCGCGACGTGGGCTGGAAGGCGCTGGCACGGGGCTTGAGCGACATCGCCGCCATGGGTGGTACGCCGCGCTTCGTCCTGCTTTCGCTCGCCGTGGCGCCCTGGTGCGACGCGCGCTGGCTGAGCGGCTTCTACGACGGCCTGCTGGCGCTGGCTCGAAGAGAGGGCGCGATCCTGGCCGGCGGCGACTTGGGCCACGCCGACAAACTGGCTGCCGACGTGGTGGTCTGCGGCGCGGTGGAGCGTGGTAAAGCGCTGCTCCGTTCCGGGGCGCGGGCCGGCGACCGGCTCTACGTTTCGGGCCGCCTAGGCGGTTCTGCGCTAGGGCTCGCCGGGCATGGCGGCGCCGCCCGCAAACGGCATCTGCGGCCCGAGCCCAGAATCGCCGTGGGCCGATTTCTGCTCCGCCTGGGAGCGACGGCTGCCATGGATCTGAGCGACGGCCTCTCGCTCGACCTGCGCCGTTTGTGCCTGGAATCGAAGCTGGCCGCCGAAATCTCCGCGCCGCCCTTGTTCCCCGGAGCGACCCCGGCACAGGCGCTCCACGGCGGCGAGGATTACGAACTGCTATTCGCCGTGCCGCCCGCGACGCGCGTGCAGCGCGCCTTCCAAGGTGTGCCGCTCACTCAAATTGGTATCCTGCGCAAAGGGCGCGCCGGCACGGTGCTGCTCGACGGCGCGCCGCTGGAGCCGCTGGGTTACGACCATTTCCGAGACAGATGAAAAGGAGAACTGCTGAAGTGGTGGAATTCGAGTTAAGCCGTATTTCAGAATTTGTGGGGCAGGCCCTGGGCCCGCGGCGGCCTCCCAGGCCGCTCCGCAGTGCCACACCATCCAAACGGGATACTGAAGGAGCTCCCTCTAGTTTAGATCGGCCTCGCTGCAACCAGGCGGCCTGCGAGGCCACCGCAGGCCGAGGGCCTGCCCCACAGAGCACCCGACTCCTCCCATTGCTTCTCGCCATCGCCGCCCTTCGGCTCGCGGGGCAGGCGCCAGGCGGCATCGAGAAGACACTCGACGGGAAGATTTCCGCTGCCCTCGCCAAAGCCGGCGCGCCTAGCGTTTCGGTGGCCGTCGTCAAAGACGGAAAGCTCTTTTACGCGAAAGCCTTCGGCAACGCCGATCTCGCCGCCAAGAGGACCGCGGACATCAACACGCGCTACGCCGTCGGGTCCATTTCGAAACAATTCACCGCCGCGGCGCTGCTGCTGCTCCAAGAGCAGGGCAAGTTGTCGCTGGACGATCGCGTCGCCAAATATTCTCCCGGGCTCACGCGCGCCGATGAAATCACCATCCGCCAGTTGCTCTCGCACACTTCCGGCTATGAAGATTACGCCCCGCAGGATTACATCATTCCGGACTGGACGCGGCCCACAACTCCCCTGGCGGTGATCGACGGTTGGGCCAAGAAGCCACTCAACTTCGACCCCGGCACCAAGTGGCAATACAGCAATACCAACTTCGTGCTGGCCGGGCAGATCTTCGAAAGAGTTTCCGGCCAGCCGCTAGTCGCCTTCCTGCGCGAGAAGATTTTTCAGCCGCTGGGGATGCAATCGGCGTCCGATTGGCCGCCGGAGGAAGCTGCTGCCGACGCAAAGGCCTATACGCGCTACGCGCTCGGTCCGCCGCGGTCTGTCAAGCGCGAAGCCGAGGGCTGGTATTTTGCCGCCGGCGAACTGGCCATGACGCCTTCGGACCTGGCCAAATGGGACATCGCGTTCCTCGAAAAGAAGATTTTGTCCGAGCGCTCCTACCAGGACTTAACCCGCGAAGTGAAGCTCGCCAATGGCGACTCCACCCACTACGCGCTCGGCTTGGGCCTGGGCGAAATCGCCGGCATACCCGTGTTTCAACACAGCGGTGAAGTGAGCGGCTTCATTTCTTCCAACACAGTATTGCCGACCCGCGGCGGCGCGGTCGTCGTGCTCTCGAACCAGGACGTGGTCAATATGGTGGGGCCGCTCGCGCGGCAAATTGCGACGCTGGTTTTCGTGCCTGAGGACAAGGCCCCGCCCGATAGCGACACGCACCGGGTTCAAGCCGTACTGGAGGGCCTGCAAAGAGGCCGGATCGACCGCGGCCTGTTCAGCGCCAACGCCAACACCTATTTCAGCGCGGTCGCCCTGCGCGACTGCCGAACATCGCTCGGCCCGCTGGGCAAGCTGAAATCGGTGACGCCCGTCGGCGAAAACCTGCGCGGCGGCATGACCCATCGTTCCTACCGCGCCCAATTCGCGCGCAAGGCGCTGAACCTGAATCTGTACCTGCTGGCCGACGGCAAATACGAGCAGTTCCTGATCGAGGACCAGCCGTGAGCGGCCTTCCCGACCCCGCTCCGGTGGTCGATCTGATCGAAGCCTTCCGGCGATCGAAGGCCATGTTCACGGCGGACGCCATGGGTGTGTTCGATCTGGTGGGCGCCGAGCCAGCCGGCGCCGCCGCGATAGCCGGCCGGCTGAACGCGAATCCCGGCGCGATCGAGCGCCTGCTGGACGGTTGCGCCGCTCTGGGGCTGCTCGAAAAGCGGGACGGCATCTACCACAACACGCCCGTGGCGGAGACTTATCTGCGCTCGGATAGCCCGTATTCTCTGGGCGGCTACATTCGCTATTCGAACCGGGCGCTGTACCCGATGTGGGGAAATCTGGAAGACGCGGTGCGCGAAGGCTCGCCGCGCTGGAAGCAGACCTTTGGCGTGGCCGGCGGGATTTTCGACGGCTTTTTCCGCACCCCCGAAGCGCAACGGGATTTCCTGATGGGTATGCACGGCTTCGGCATGTTGACCTCGCCCCGGGTGGTCGCGGCCTTCGATCTGGGCGGTTTCAAGCGCCTGGCCGACCTGGGCGGCGCCACCGGACACCTAGCCATTGCCGCCTGCGAACGGTACCCGCAACTGGAAGGCGTGGTGTTCGACCTGGAGCAAGTCGCAGGCCTGGCGCGGGAAGTAGCCGGACGCTCCCCGGCGCGCGATCGCATCCACATCGTCGCCGGAGATTTCTTCCGCGATCCGATGCCCGAGGCCGATCTCTATGCCGTGGGCCGCATCCTGCACGACTGGCCGGACGAAAAGATCGCCGCTTTGCTCGGCAAGATCGGCGACCGTCTTCCCCCGGGCGGCGGCTTGCTGATCGCCGAGAAACTGCTGGCCGAAGACGGGGTGGGGCCGGTCTCCGCCAACATGCAATCGCTCAACATGCTGGTGGCGACCGATGGCAAGGAGCGCAGCGCCGGCCAATACCGGCGCCTGCTGGAGGGGTCCGGATTCACCGCCGTCGAGGCGCGGCGTACCGGCGTCCCGCTCGACGCCATACTGGCGCGCAAGCCTGCGCTAACATAAAATTTGCCTCAGCCATTGCCCCAACTCCGGCACGACCTCGACTTTTTCCCTTCGCCCGCGCCCGAACACCCGGGTCTGTTCCTGCGCGACCCGTTTCGGTATTCCGACGCCATGCTGGTGGTTCCGCCACTGCTGGTCGAGTGTCTGAACTGCTTCGATGGAAGCCAGACGGATTTGGATCTGCGCGCCGCCCTGGTGCGGCTGACCGGCGATCTCGATACCGGCCGTGTGGCCGATTACTTCCGCCAGACCCTAAGCCAGGCCGGCTTTCTGGAAGATGAGGCGTTTGAGAAAATGCGCGCCGCCAAACGCCAGGCATTCGCCGCGCAGCCAGTGCGCGAGCCGGCCCACGCCGGCAGCGCTTACCCGGCCGACCCGGCGGCGCTACGGCAAACTCTGGCCGGCTGGACCGAAGGCGGCGGCGCCGCAGGTGGTAGCTTGCGGGATGGCAACCTGGCTGCCATTGCCGCGCCCCACGTCAGCCCGGCGGGCGGCTGGCAGAGCTACCGCGCCGCGTATGGCGCCTTGCGGCCGGAACATCGCGACCGCACTTTCGTAATCCTGGCCACGTCTCACTACGGGGCGCCGGAAAGCTTCGGTCTCACCCGCAAGAACTTTCGCACCCCGTTGGGCGAAGCCGTCACCGATACCGCCGCGGTCGACTGGCTGGCGAAACGCGCCCCAAACTCGGTGGAAATGGAAGACTTCTGCCATTCGTTCGAACACACTGTCGAGCTGCAGCTTGTCTTCCTGCAGCACGCGCTGGGAGCGGGTGTCCGCATCGTGCCCGTGCTGTGCGGCTCTTTTGCGCACAGCATTCTCAATGGCGGGATGCCGGAAGACGACGACAAGGTAAAGGCCTTTTGCGAAGCCTTGGGCGAATTGCAGGAGCGCGAAGGGGATCGCCTTTTGTGGGTGCTGGGAGTCGACATGGCGCACATGGGCGCACGTTATGCCGACCGATTTCAGGCCCGCGCCGGCGAGGGCAAAATGCAGGAAGTCCTCGATCGCGATCGGGAGCGCATCGCTCGAATCGAGGCCGCCGATCCGGCCGGCTTCTGGGACCTGGTGCAGCAGAACCGCGACGACCTGAAATGGTGCGGTTCGTCTCCCTTCTACACCTTCCTGAAATCCGTCCCCGGCCTGCGCGGCGAGCTGCTGCATTACGAGCAGTGGAACATCGACGAACAAAGCGTGGTGAGTTTCGCCGGCATGGCGTTCGGGCGGTGATGACCCGGTGGCTCCTGGGTTGGTGCATCGTTTCGAGTGCCCGGTAAGGTATTACAGGGCAACCGCGCCCGCAGGTTCACATCGACCCATGCTTCCAGCCGGGTCCTGCGCCTGCCGGGAGCCAGCCCGGCCACGCCCTTGCGGATTTCCCCCAGCGTCAGTACGCTCAAATGAAAAAGGCCCTCGTCGGCCGTCTCCATCCACTCCATTAGACGCGGCTTGGGTTTGGGGCGGACCATCTCGGAGACGCAGCTTGTATCCAGGAGATAACCGCTCACAGCTCGATGTCGCGGCCGGTATCCTTGTCGCGCTCCCAGTCGATATCCACGCCTACCAACGGTGATTCCCGAAAAAACCGCACGATGCTCTTCGGCCGGCGCGGGCCGGCCGTTAACCGCTCGTACTGCTCGTTCGAAATCATCACCACGCCCTCTTTGCCTTGCCGGGTTATGCGCTGCGGTCCCTCGGTTCGAGCCAGGCGGAAGACTTCGCTGAAGCGGGCCTTGGCCGTTTGAACCTGCCACGAATGCTCGGCCGCCTTTGGCCCGCGGGCGCTCGCCGTGTCCCGTTTCGGCTTTTGGAGTACCTTGGCCATGATTTTTTCCGATCTGACTAGTCAGACCAGTCTTGACTAAGCTTAGCGGGCTTTTCGCAACTATGGGGCAACCGCTCCCTCACGGTCGCAGCTCGGTTGCGCGCGTTTCCGAGCCGCGACCGTGAGAATGGCCCGCCATGCGCGTCAGTTGGAATGCAGTCCCAATCGCGCGATCTCGGTCTCGGCTCCGACGAATCCCCAGGTGATCCACACATGCCCTTTCAAGACGCGGCGGAAATACTCCTGGGCTTTGGCGATGTCGCCGGCCGCGAGGTGCCAGTTGCCGATTCCGAACGCCACCGTATCGAACGGCAGCTCGACTTCCTGGTCCGTGTTATCGGCCGGCGGCTCCGGGGGCAACGCCTCGGATTCGCTCATCCGGCCTTGAAAGAACCGAACCAGATTGAGATAGAACTTCGTGTGCGGCTCCTGATTGGTCATCTCCGGCGTGATGGCGTCCACCGCTTTGGCCGCTTCGTCCTTTCGCCCGGCGCGGAACAGGGCCGCGCAAAGCCAGTTGGTGGAGTTGATGCGCTCATCGCCGTTCGGGGCGGTTTCCACCGCGTGACGAAAGGCGTCGGCGGACGGACTGAACTCGCCAAGGAAAAAATGAGCCAGGCCGAGGTGATAGTATGCCGCCATGTTCCTGGAATTGAGAGTAGCGGCTCGGCTCAGGTCGGCGCGCGCCCGCGAAAACTCCCGCAACGGAAGCTCCCGATGGCCACGCTCGGTGTAGAGATCGGCATTCTGTGGCGAAATCGCCAAAGCGCGAGTCAGGGTTTCCACTGCTTCTTTGTCTTGCCAAACGGAGACTTGCGCCTGCGCCAGTTTGAGCAGCAAGTCGGGGTTCTTGGAGTCGGCGTCGAGTTTCGTCTGAGCGGGCGCGGCAGCCAGCGCAAACACCGCAAGCAAGCACAGGAATCGCGCGTGGGTCATAGCTCTGAATTATAGCGGACTCGACGCGTGGGGCAGACTACCGTTTCTTGGGGTCTGCCTCCGGACAGGTGGGCGCATGGAAGGACTTTTCGTGGAGTGGACTCTCGGAGATCCTTAGGCCGCGGAATTTGGATCCCGGCGTAGCAGGCTGAGAGTCCGCTCCACGAGAGCAGCGGGTTATTTGTGGACTGGTGCGGCCTGGTCGAGGGCGAGATTCAGCTCCAGGACGTTGACGCGGGGCTCGCCCAGGATGCCGAAGGTGCGGCCTTCGGTGTGGGCGGCCACCAGTTGCCGAAGGCGTTCCGGGCTGAGGGCGCGTGCCGCCGCAACGCGGGCAACTTGCACTTCGGCCGCGCCGGGAGAGATGTGGGGATCCAGGCTGCTGCCGGAGGCAGTCACGAGGTCGGCCGGAAGGGGACCGGAGGCTTGCGGGTTTTCGGCGCGGAACTTGCTGGCATCGTCGCGCACACGGTCCACCAGTTTCTGGCTGGTGGGGCCGAGATTGGAGCCGCCGGAGGACAGGCCGTCGTAACCATCGGGGCGGCCATGGAAATACTCGGGCCTGGTGAATTTTTGCCCGATCAGGCTGGACCCGACCGGCTTTCCATTCGGTTCGATCAGGCTGCCATTGGCCTGGTGCGGGAACAGCACGCGCGCCAGACCGGTCACCACCAGCGGATAGGCGAGGCCGGTGATGAGAGTGAAGAGGACGGTAACCTTCGCGGCAATGATGAGTTGTTTCATGGATAAGATCCTCAAGCCAAATTCAACAGGCCCAGCAGGCGGTCGATCAGCCAGATGCCGGGGAACGGGGCGATGACGCCGCCGACGCCGTAGATCAGCAGGTTGCGGCGCAGGAGCGAAGCCGCCGACATCGGTCTGTATTTGACGCCGCGCAGCGCCAGCGGGATCAGGGCGATGATGATCAGGGCGTTAAAAATCACCGCGGCCAGCACCGCGCTAGGGGCTGAATGCAGGCCCATGATGTTGAGCGCGGCCATTTGCGGATAGGTGGCCATGAACATGGCGGGCAGAATGGCGAAGTACTTGGCGATGTCGTTGGCGATGGAGAAAGTGGTGAGCGCGCCGCGGGTCATGAGCAATTGTTTGCCGATGGCGACGACCTCGATGAGCTTGGTGGGGTTGCTGTCGAGATCCACCATGTTGCCGGCTTCCTTGGCAGCCATGGTACCGGTGTTCATGGCGAGGCCGACGTCGGCCTGGGCGAGGGCGGGGGCGTCGTTGGTGCCGTCGCCGGTCATGGCGACCAGGCGTCCGCCGGCCTGCTCCTTTTTGATGAGGTCCATCTTGTCTTTAGGCGTGGCCTGGGCGAGGAAATCGTCGACACCGGCTTCGGCGGCGATGGCTGCGGCGGTGAGCGGATTGTCGCCGGTGATCATGATGGTCTTGATGCCCATGGCGCGGAGCTGCTGGAAGCGCTCGCGCATGCCGCCCTTGACGACGTCCTTGAGGTGAACGACGCCGAGGGCGCGGCCGCGGTCGGCCACCACCAGGGGCGTGCCGCCGGAGCGGGAGATGCGGTCGGTGACGTCCATGAGTTCGGTGGGAACCGCGCCGCCGTTTTCGACGACGAACTCCACCACCGATTCGGTGGCGCCTTTGCGGACGGCGCGGCCATCGATATCGACGCCGCTCATGCGGGTCTGGGCGGTGAAGGGAATGAAGTGGGCTTCGTGTGCGGCCACTTCGCGGCCGCGGATGTTGTAGCGCTGCTTGGCAAGCACGACGATGGAGCGGCCTTCGGGAGTTTCGTCGGCGAGCGAGGAAAGCTGGGCGGCGTCGGCCAAGTCGGCTTCGGTGACGTCGCCGATGGGGATGAACTCGACCGCCTGGCGGTTGCCGAGGGTGATGGTGCCGGTCTTATCCAGCAGCAGGGAGTTGACGTCGCCGGCGGCTTCGACCGCTTTACCGCTCATGGCCAGCACGTTGTGCTGCATGACGCGATCCATGCCGGCGATGCCGATGGCGGAGAGCAAGCCGCCGATGGTGGTCGGGATGAGGCAGACCAGCAGGGAAATCAGCACGGTGACCGACGGCGCGGAGCCGCTTCCGGAGGTTTTGACGCTGTAGAGGGCGAAAGGATGGAGGGTGACGACGGCCAGGAGGAAGATGAGGGTGAGACCGGCAATTACGATGTTAAGGGCAATCTCATTGGGAGTCTTCTGGCGTTCGGCGCCTTCCACCAGGGCGATCATGCGGTCCAGGAAAGTCTCGCCGGGGTTGGAGGTGATCTTCACTTTAATCCAGTCGGAGAGCACTTTGGTGCCGCCGGTGACGGCGCTGCGGTCGCCGCCGGATTCGCGTATGACGGGCGCGCTTTCGCCGGTAATGGCGCTTTCATCCACGCTGGCGATGCCTTCGATCACGTCACCGTCGCCGGGGATGGTTTCACCGATTTCGACCAGCACCACGTCGCCCGAGCGCAGCGCGGTGGCCGGCACGGTCTCGGTTCGCCCGTTCACGACGCGGCGGGCGGTGGTTTCGGTCTTGGTCTTGCGCAGGGTATCGGCCTGGGCCTTGCCGCGGCCTTCCGCCATAGCTTCGGCGAAATTGGCGAACAGCACGGTGAACCACAGCCAAAGGGTGATCTGGAAAGTGAAGCCGGCGATGGCGGTGCCCTGCGCGACGTCGCGTATGGCCAGCACGGTAGTCATGGCGGCGCCCACTTCCACCACGAACATGACCGGGTTCTTCATCATCAGGCCCGGGCTAAGCTTGCGGAAGGAATCGACGATAGCGCGCCGGACGATGGGCGGGTCGAGCAGCGGCCGGGCCCGGGAGCCTTTCTTCGGCAGGAGTGAAGTCACGTCGTTAGAGGAAGACGAAGTCGAAGACGGCGGGATTGCGGTTGCCAGCGACATAAAATTAGCTCCAAAGCCTCCCTTGCCACATGAGGAAATGTTCCACCACCGGACCGAGCGAGAGCGCCGGGAAGAAGGTAAGCGCGCCCACGATCACCACCACCCCGACCAGCAGGCCGACGAACAGCGGCCCGTGGGTGGGGAAGGTTCCGGCCGACAGGGGCACCTGTTTCTTGGCGGCCAGGCTGCCGGCCGCGGCCAGCAGCGGGATCAACATCAGGAAGCGGCCGAACAACATGGCCAAGCCGAGGGTGGTATTCAGGTAGGGCGTATTGGCGCTGAGGCCGCCGAACGCGCTGCCGTTGTTGCCCACGGCGCTGGTAAACCCGTAGAGCACTTCCGACAATCCGTGAGGGCCGTTGTTGCCCAGGCTCTTGGCCACGGTCGCGAGGTTGACCGAGGCGGCGGCGAAGCCGAGGATGGTGAAGGCCAGCACCATCACCGCCAGCATCATCATCTTGACTTCCTTCTGCTCGATTTTCTTGCCCAGGTATTCCGGCGTGCGCCCCACCATGAGGCCGGCGATGAATACGGCCAGGACGGCGAACAGCAGCATGCCATAAAGGCCGGAGCCTACGCCGCCGAAGACCACCTCGCCAAGCTCGATGTTGACCAGCGGCACCAGTCCGGCAAGGGGCGTCAGGCTGTCGTGCATGTTATTGACGGCGCCGCAACTGGCGTCGGTGGTGACTACGGTGAACAGCGCGGAATCGGCGATGCCGAAGCGGACTTCCTTGCCTTCCATATTGCCGCCGGATTGCGCGGCGGTGGCGTGGGTCTCGATGCCCAGCCTGGCGAGGTTGGGGTTACCGGCCTGTTCGGAGGGATAGGCGACGAAAACGCCGGCCAGAAAGAGGATGCTCATGGCTGCGAAAATGGCCCATCCCTGGCGGGTATCCTTCACCATTTTTCCGAAAGTATAGGTTAGGCCGGCGGGGATGAGGAAGATTGAAAGCATTTGCAGGAAGTTGCTGAGCGGGGTGGGATTCTCGAAGGGATGGGCGGAGTTGGCGTTAGTGAATCCACCGCCGTTGGTGCCCAGCATCTTGATAGCTTCCTGCGAGGCGATGGGACCCTGAGGGATGGTCTGCACGGCGCCTTCAAGCGTAGTGGCCTTGGTATAAGGGGAGAGATTTTGGATCACTCCCTGGGAGCAGAGCGCCAGCGCGAAGACGATCGAGATCGGGAGCAGCACGTAAAGGGTGGCGCGGGTGAAATCCACCCAGAAGTTCCCCAGCGTCTTGCTGGACTGCCGCGAAAAGCCGCGCACGAAGGCGATCGCCACCGCAATTCCCAGAGCGGCCGAAAAGAAATTGTGCGTCGCCAGAGCCAGCATTTCGCTGAAATAGCTCATGGTGGTTTCCGGCGTGTACGCTTGCCAGTTGGTGTTGGTGGTGAAACTGGCGGCGGTATTGAACGAGAGAAACTGCTCCACGTTGGCGAGGCCCTGCGGGTTCCACGGCAGCCATTGCTGTACCCGCATGATCAGATAGCTAAGCAGGAGGCTCACCACGCTGAAGACCAGGACGCCGCCGGCGTAAGCGGTCCAGCGTTGCTCGTAGGTTTCGTCGATGCCGCAGACGCGGTAGATTCCCTTTTCGAGCGGCCGCAAGACCGGTTGCAGCCAGGTGCGCTCACCGGCGAAAACCTTGACCATATACGCACCCATGGGCTTCGTGAGCGCGAGAACGACGAGGAAGAACAAGGCAATTTGCAGAATTCCGTTGGCGGTCACAGGACCCTCCTAAAGTGTTGAGAGGCGGGCAAGGCTGCCTCACGGAGCATTAGATAGATACCCATAAGAGGTTAGAAGCGCTCCGGGCGCAACAGCGCCACGAACAGATACACGCCGAGCGCGACGGCGATGGCGAGAGCGATTGCATATTCCATGGAGGTTTCCTTGGAGCGGCTTTAGAGCCGGTCGCAGCCTTTGACGAAGCCCCAACTGGCGACGAAAAAGGCGACGGCGGCGGCGACAAGAATCAGATCTAACATAACGTTTGTCTTAGAACAACTATCAGACTACAGGGGGCGACATCAATAAGTCGTAAATAAAGGATCAGGATTGGGTTAGATTGAGCCAGGGGACCTAGAATCGACTGGATTGGGGCTGCTAAGTTCTTCCTTTGCGATACGCACCCAGAATCCGGGCGGCCACCGGGGCCGCATCGGCGCCTCCGGACCGGCCGTGCAGCATCACGCACACCAACACTTTAGGAGCGTTGGCGGGAAGCCAGCCGGCAAACCACGCCACCGGCTCGCCGTTCTCGCACAGGACGCTGCCGGTCTTGCCGGCAACTGTCACACCCGGCACGGCGGCGAGTTGGGCGGTGCCGAATTCGACGGCTGCCCGCATGCCATCCCTTACGGCGCCGAGCGCAGCCGCCGATTCGGGCCGCGCGAGACGCCGGGCGAGACGCCGGTAGGCCATCGCCAGACCCGCCGGAGTGACCAGCACGCCCGATTCACCGAGCGCCTGTAGGCTTTGCGCGTCGGCGTCCGTCGCGCGGTCCACCCAGCCGGGAACTTCACCGGCGACCAAGCCGCTGGCCGAGGAGAGTCCGGTGCGGGCCAATTCCGCCGCCAACTCACCCGGGCCGAACCGCTGGGCGGCGTGCGCCACGAAGCAGTTACAGGAATACGCCAGCGCCGTATCCACGCGCATCGGCACCGGCATGGGCGGATGTACGCAATCGAACGAGCGCCCGGAAATGCGCAGACGGCCGGGGCAAAAGAATGTTTCCGAGGTGCGCCACTTGCCGCCGGCGAGGAGTGCCGCCATGACCAAGGGTTTGAGGGTGGAACCGGGCGGCAGCAGCAGACGGCCGGCTATGGAGGGATTCGCGACCGCGAGAAGGCGGACCGTGTCCACGTCGAGCAGCAGGGCGCAGGCTCCCGGCGAATCCACGAAGCGGTCGAGGCGCGCCCACGGGAGCGCTACGCCAGGCCGTGAAGCCGCCAGCAAAAGGGAAATCGCGCGCCGTCGCTGCACGTTCCCAGTGTACAAGTGGGGCGCGGGCCGTTCGGGGCAAAGTGGTCGGCCACGGTGCATGAGGAGTGAATCGGGTAAGCACGGGCCAAGTATCCGCCGCGCGATAAAATGGGTTCGTGCTTCATCGATATATTCTGCACAACGACGCGATCCGGGGCGTCTCCGAGCCGCTGCTGGCAGCGGGGCAGGTCGGTCTGCTGTCGGGTTGGGGCGTTTTCACCACGCTGCGGGTTCAGGAGGGCGTCCTGTTTGCCTTTGAGAGGCATTGGGCGCGCCTGACCCGCGATGCGGCGGCTCTGCATATTGCCATGCCCGGCGACCCGGAAGAAGTCCGCCTGCGCCTGCTTGAGCTGGTGGAAGCGAACCACGCCCAGAATTCCACCCTTCGCTTGGATTTTGTGCGCAACACCGGCGGCATGTGGGCGGCGCCGAACGCGCGCGAAACCGACGTCATCGCGCTCACGGCCGACACCAAAGACTGGGGGCGAGGCGTTCGCCTGGCTTATCAGGCCGAAGCGCGCCATGCGGCGTCCGGTTTCGCCGGCGCCAAGATTCTCTCCTGGGCCATGAACCTGACCTGGCTCGAGACCGCGCAGCGCCGGGGTTTCGACGAAGTCATCCTCCTCAACGAGCGCGGCGAAGTGGCCGAGTGCACCTCGGCGAATCTCTTCGCGGCCGTGGGCGATACGGTTTTCACGCCGCCGCTTTCTTCCGGGTGTCTGCCGGGAGTGACGCGCGAAGTGCTGCTCGACGCGGTTCAGGCGCCGGGCGTGGAGATCGTGGAGAAGACCTTGTTCCCGTCCGATCTGGAGGCGGCCGAGGAGGTCTTTATCACCTCCACCACGCGCGATCTGCTGCCGGTGGCGGAAATCGAAGGGCGGAAGACGGGCACGGCCAGCCGCGCGGTGAAGGCGCTATCGGCGTCCTTCGGCTCGTATCTCGACAACTACGTCGCCGAGCACAAAGCCGTGCAGCCGGTATGATACGAACGTCAAGAGCGGTCGCGCTGGCACTGGCAGCCGCGGCTTCCGCCGCCGGAGT
Source organism: Bryobacteraceae bacterium (assembly GCA_049509915.1). Classification (GTDB taxonomy): domain Bacteria; phylum Acidobacteriota; class Terriglobia; order Bryobacterales; family Bryobacteraceae; genus JBEKYD01. The sequence continues at coordinate 18,240 of JBEKZL010000206.1, forward strand.
GGCCGACACACCGCCGATGGGCTGGAACAGTTGGGACGCTTACGGCACCACCGTAACCCGCACGCCGCAGCGATGCTGCTGGTAGAATCTTGAAAGCGGGCCGGGTGTGGGGCAGACGAAAACGCCTACCCCACAAAAGGAAAAGGTTCCAAGTGATCCGATCCTCTGCCTTGCTTACCACCGGCATGCGCGGCATTAAGCTGTGCGCCGGAGAGCACCGGGCGATTCGCCGCTCGGCTCCACCCAGGGCGTTTTCTCCACCCTTCGCTTCGCCGCCTTACGGCTCGCCGCAGCCTTTGCTTTCTCTCTCCGCCGGGTCCCTTCGCTCGTAACGGCCTTTCGCTCGCCTCGAACGGTTGCTCCCTCTCGAAAGCCTCCATCCCAGGGTCAACGTTCCCGACCTGCTACTTCGCTCTCCTCTAAAAGTCTCCCACGGCCCGTTCGGCCCTCCCGCTCCACAACCCATTCCGGTTTCCCG
>JBEKZL010000207.1:0-26186 GCA_049509915.1 Bryobacteraceae bacterium
GGCAATTCGTTGTCTTATCTTTGGCAGGTCGCCGGCAAACCGCTTGCAGTCAGCCTGGCGTTGGATCTCATCGACCGTTTGGAACGGGAAATCGTGGAGAACTTCCGCTCGCTGACTTCGCGAGGTTCGGAAACCGGCGGGCTGCTGTTGGGGCACATCGGTTCGGGCGCCGTGGCCGGCGTGCCGACGATCGTGTCGGTCGACGACTACGAGACCATCCCGTGCGACTACAGCCGGGGGCCGCTCTATCGCCTGTCCGATGCCGACCAGGGGCGCTTCGAACGCGCCATCGAACAACACCTGGCGAGCGGTGCAGGCGTGGTGGGTTTCTTCCGCGGCCACACCCGCAAAGGGATCTCGCTCGACGCCGACGATCTGGCTTTCATCGAGACACGCTTCGCCCGTCCGAGCGACATCGTGCTGCTGGTGCGCCCGTTCGCCACCAAGGCCAGCGTGGGCGGCATCTTCATATGGGAAGACGGGCGCATGCAGGCCGACGCCAGTCACCTGGAGTTTCCCTTCCGTTCCGCGCAGCTGGCGGAATCCGCCAGGATTCTGGAAACGCCGCGGATCGCCGCACCCATGCCGCCTCCGGCAGCCGCGCTGGCGCCGGTAGCGAAACCCGCCGCGCGCGCCCAAATCGTGCCCATCGCCACGCGGCGGGAATTTACCGTGCCGGCGGTGGTCCCCGCCAGTCCGGAGCCCCCCAAGCCGGAGCCGCCCGCACCTGTTTCGGCCAAGCCGGCCGAGGGCAAGACTCCGGAGGCCAAAATCGTTCCGCCAAAACCCGCCGAAGCCAAGCCCCCGGTTGAACTGGAAATCCCCCCGGCCGAGGCCGAGGCCCGGCCGGCAACGCCCGCTGAAAGCGCCGCTCCGAAACCGGAGCCCGAGCCAGCCAAGCCCGCCGAAGCGGTGCCCGCCGCCAAGCCCTCGGTCACGTTCTTGGCCGAAACCGAGCCTGCCTCCTCGCGGAGCCCGCTCCCGTTGGTACTTTCCGCAGCGAGCGCCGTGGTGCTGGGATTCGCCTTGTTCGTCTATCCCGGCTTCCTGACTCACTCGCGCCGGCCATCGGTACCGCAGAGCGGCTCGACCCAGATCCTGCGGGTGGAACGCACCGGCACGGACCTGTTGCTCACCTGGAATCGGGACTCGGAAGCGATCCGCAACGCCACCCACGCCGTACTGACGATCAACGATGGCGACCGCCAGGAGAATTACAGCATGGATCCCAGCCAGTTAAGCAGCGGCAGCATCGTCTATTCGCCCATCAGCGCCGATACCAGTTTCCGGATGGAGCTGACCGAGCGGGATCAGACCAAGACCACCACGGAATCGGTGCGTGTGCTGCGCACGCGGCCTTCTCCCATGGACGCCGCCAACCCGCCCGCGGCGCAGAAAGCGGTGGCGCCGGCCGCCGTCCCCCCCACGCCTGGCGCCACGGAAGTTCCACCGGCCAGCCCGGCCGCTTCCAGTCCGACCGACCCGTCGATTCCAGAGCCGCAACCCACCGTTCCACCTACTCCGGCCAAGAAATTCGACGCGTCCTCTTTGGTGACCCGGCTGCGTCCGGCACGCGAGTCCGATGTCCCGGATGCCCCGGCGATCAATGCTCCCGCCGCCGGCATTCCCGGCGCCGGCCTCAGCGCCGCGGCTCCCGCGCCTTTCCCCGCTTCTTCGACGCCGCCCCGTCCCGATCCCCCGGCGGCGTCTTCCACGGCTGTCTCAAACCAGACCGGCGGACAGATCCGGGAAGCCATGGTGGTCTATAAGAAGGCCCCCGAGTACCCCCAAATCGCTCGTCAGATGGGCGCCAAAGGCGAAGTGGTTTTGACCGCCACAGTGGGAATCGATGGCAGGGTGAAAAGCGTGAAAGTCGTTCAGGGGCACCCGCTGCTGGTGCAGGCCGCTACCGACGCGGTGATGCAGTGGGTTTACCGTCCGACTTTGCTCAACGGCCAGGCCGTGCAAAACGAAGTGCGGATCACCCTCAATTTCGAAGGCCGGTAGAACCGCGGCGGCCGGGTGATACGCCAATTCCGGCGGCAATCTCAATGGAACACCCGGAAGCCAAAGAGAACGATTCTTCCGGGAATCGTCGCACGTACACTGTTGTCGAAGACGATACAAACATGTGTTCCAGGTCTCTTAATACTTTTACTCGGGAATACCTGTCGCGTTTGAAGCGATTCCGAGCCCGGACCGTCAACGGAGCGATGCCCGTAACTACGTTGGCGAAGTTGCCAAGTCGCGCGCCGAGTTTAATCAAGTTACCTGAGAGCGGAGGAAATATTGAATGCCGTTTGAAGATCCGATGAACAAATACCAAAAGCGGTACCGCGGCGACAGTGATGACGTGATTTCTTTCGAGTCCTGGAAACAGTTGACATCCAAAGGATTCTTCTCGCCGCGCAGTTCCCAGCTACGGGCCGTGGACGCGGCTCTCGAGGCCTATCACAAGTCGCCGAACGAGAAAACGAAGAACTCGATCGGATTGGCGCTCAAGTCCTGGATCGAGAAGGAAATCCGGGAAAAACGCCCGACTTGGCAAAACAACCCGCGAAATCGCAAACCGGACCCCCAGTCGAGCGGCCCCATCACCACGCTCTACAAGCAGGTGTGCGATCCGGCCAGCGCGCCCACGCCGGCGCAGCTCGGCGCGGAATGGCAGCTGCAGTACAAACTCCAACACGGGCCCCTCGATCTGTTTCGGAACAAGACGCTCGATTGGCGCCAGGGCTTTTTCCAAAAGCTCGGCAATCAAAAATGGGGCTTGCCCCTGAATGGAGCGTCCGCCGCGTACAATACCTACAACTTAACGGCAAACTCGGGATCGGGTTCCGGCCAGGCGAACATCATCGCGCAAAAGATCGTCGATGCCATCGTACCGCCGGGCCAGTTACAGGATGAAGTCCTGTTCTTAGTGGGGCTGGCCGTGCCCAACTTCATGGCAAAGCTGGTGGCATCCATGGTTCCGTTCGTGGGCGTAATCACGGCCGGCGGCTCCGTGCTCTTGGACTTGAAGAGCTCTATTCAGGCCGAGTATCAACTCGAAACCAACCGGACGCATGCCGAGCGGGCGCTCAACTTCGGAGTCCCCGCGGCCGCCATGCAAGCTGTCGTTCGGGCTCTCGAGCGCGAGCGCAACGCCGAAGCATTTTCTCTCTCCGTCAGCCTGGGTGCGTTCGGAGCCAAACTCGCTGGCTTATTGGCGGACGGCGGCACGGCGACCACCGCCGCCGTCGGCCTGGCCGCCAGCGTCCTCAAACTCACCAATATCGTTCGCATCGTCTATCGGGACGTGCGGGAGAGGAAAGCCGGCAACGATCTGATGACGCGCTCACTGAAGATCTCCGCGTTCGAGACGTGCCCGATCATCGGCGCTTATTATGTCTGTTGTGCCGAGGACGCCTCGCTACTGAACGAAATTCTGCAGCGCGGCGGGTCGCCCCTGGACAACCTCGCGGAGGCGCGCTTCAACCTGCAAAAGCATGTTAAGCCATTGCAGGACCAGGCACGGCGCATAATTCAAGCGCATCGCTTCGTGATACCGGATTTGGAAGCTCGCGTACTCGCACGAACCAATGAGGACGCCGACCTGGGAACAGTGGTTTCCGGCTGGACGAAAATGGCGGCAGCGTCGCGGCCTCCCGTCTTGCGCCAGAATGCCATGGCGAATCCCCGGCATTAGGCCGGGGATTGCCATGCTACTCCCGGTCGGCGCACGGCCTGTGCGCCAGTGGGTGGACCTACGGACCCGCTAAAGTCAGGCACTTGCCACCGCTGGGCAAGCCGGCCGGGGGGCTGTTTGCGGACCACGGGGTCCGCCCACACCGCGCTATCGAATCCAGGCATTCGCCGCCAGCACGATGCCCAGGCCCACGAACGAGGCCAGCACCTTCATCGCCGTCCAGGAACGCAGCGTTTGCGGCACCGTCATCCCGAAGTACTGGTTCACCAGCCAGAAGCCGGAGTCGTTGACGTGCGAAAAGCCGGAGCCGCCGCAGGCCAGAGCCAGCATGATCGCGTCCGGGCTGTAGCCGGGCAGGCCCTTGACGATGGGCGCCACGATCCCCGCCGCGGTAATGATCGCTACCGTGGCCGATCCCTGCGCAATTCGCATGGCCATGGCGATCAGAAACACCACCAGCAGTGGCGAAATCGAACTCGTGGCGAGCAACTTGCCCGCCACCGCGCCCACTCCCGAATCCACGATCACCTGCTTGAACGCCCCGCCCGCGCCCATGATCACCAATAGCGACCCCATCGGTGCCAGCGACTCGGTGGCCATGCGCGCCGCCCGTTCCAGGCTCAGCCCGCGGCGTATGCCGAAGTAGTACAGCGCCAGCAGCGTCGCAATGGTCAGGGCCGTGAACGGGTGCCCCAGAAACACCGCTACGCCGCGAAACGGCACTTGATGCAAACCTGCCACCGTGGCGCTGAAGATCAATAGCACCGGCAGCAGGAGCAACAGCACCACCATGCCCACCGCCGGCGGTTGACCCTCGCTCTCGGAGGTCTCGGCGGCTTCCACCGCGGCCGGCAAGGGCACGTACATGCGCCTGGCGATCCAGCCGCCATAGACGATGCCCGAAATCACCGCCAGCGGAATCGACAGCGCGATGCCGTACAGGATGGAGCGCCCCAGGTCTGCGCCCAGCAGTTGGGCCGCGGCCGCGGGCGCCGGATGCGGCGGCACCAGGGAATGCGTGATGGTCAGCGCGCCAGCCATGGGCAATCCGTAAAACAGCAGCGAACGCTTGGTCTCACGCGAGAGATTGAACACCAGCGGGGCCATGATGACGAACCCCACCTCGAAGAAGATCGGCAGCCCCACCAGCAGCGCCGCCACCAGCATGGCCCAGGCCGCCCGCTCCTTGCCGAATTTCTCCAGCAGCCAGTCCGCCAGTGCGCGGCCGCCGCCCGAATACTCCAGGTACCGGCCGATCATCGCTCCCAGCCCCACCACCACGGCCACGAAGCCCAACGCGTCGCCAAAACCGAATTGAATCGATTTCAGCAGCTTGTCAGGCGGCATCCCCGCCGCCACGCCCAGCGCCATGCTGGCTATCAGCAGGGCCAGAAAGGCGTGCAATTTCAAAAGCAGAATCAGGGCCAGCAGCAGTCCGATGGAGAGAACCGTGACCAGAATAAGCGAGGCGCTGTGCGCGGGCATGAAGCGGCTATTGTACCGCCAGGGCGGCAGGTCTCCCGGCCTGTCATTCTTGCTCCCCACAGATCAGCTTCGCCACGTGTGCCGCCGCCGCGCTGGCCAGACCGCTCAACGTGTACCCGCCCTCCAGAATGCTCACCAGCCTTCCGCCGGCATATTCATCGGCCATCGCCATGGCGGCGCCGGTGAGGTCGGCAAAATCCTCGTCGGTCAAAGTGAACCGCCCCAGCAGGTCGCCTTCGCGCGAATCGAATCCGGCCGAGAGCAGCACCAGTTCGGGCCGGAACTTCCGCATCTCCTCCGCCAGCGGACCCGCCACCGCGCCCAAAATCTCGGCCCGCCCGCTTCCGGCCGGCAGCGGGAAGTTGAGCGTAGTTCCCCGCCCCGCGCCGATGCCGGTTTCGTCCGCCCGCCCCGTGCCCGGATAGAGCGGCCATTGGTGCGTGCTGCAGAAGAAGACGCTCCCGTCGCTGTAGAAAATGTCCTGGGTCCCATTGCCGTGATGCACGTCCCAATCGAGAATCAGGACCCGCTCCAATCCGTGTCGCCGCTGCGCGTGACGCGCCGCCAGCGCAATGTTGTTGTAGATGCAGAAGCCCATGCCGCGGCTCCTGCCGGCATGATGGCCGGGCGGGCGCACAGCGCAGAAGGCGTTTCCGAGTTCGCCGGCGCACACCGCGTCCACCGCGTTCAGCACCCCGCCCACCGCCGCCGCGGCCACGCGCTCCGATTCGCACGTCACGTCCGTATCGCCCGTGCTCAGGTAGCTCGCCTCGCCCTCCACGTCGCGACGCACCAGCGCCATGTATTCACGGCTGTGGCAGAGCTCCAGCTCGTCGTCACTGGCGGCCCGTGCCGGAATCGGCGCCAGGCGCGAGAGCAGCCCGGTCGCCCGCAAACCTTCCACGACGGCATCGAATCGCTCCGGCCGCTCGGGATGTTTCCGGCCTTTGAGGTGCTCGCGAAATAGCGGATCGGCCAAGAGGCCAGTAATCTTCGCTCTGGGCAAGCTTGTATTTTACACGCCGCGGCGATTGCCCCAAAGCTCCACGTGCAGGCGCGGGCTGAAACGCAGGCTCTCGCGCTTGCAGATTTCGGCCAGCCATTGGCCTCGCTCGCGCAGCACGGCCGGGTCGGTGCCCTCCGGCATCAGCAGCACGCGCGACCGGTCGGCGCCCAGACCCTCCACCAGCAGCCCGACTTCTTCCAGGTCGCTGGGCCGCGCGATCACAAATTTCAGTTGATACTCGTAGCGGCCCATCAGCTCCCGCAGGCGCTCGGGTTGAATGCGCGTGCGGTTGTGGCGCGCCGCGAAAGCGTGATCGGGCGCCGAGTTGGATAATTTGGGGCTGATGCTCATCAGGTCGCAACTCACCGGTTGAAACGCCGTTCCGGCAGTCTCGATGGTAATGTGCAGCCCGGCCGCGCGCAGCCGTTCGGTGAGCGGCACAATCTCCGGCGCGATCATCGGTTCACCTCCGGTCACCACCACGTGCCGGGCGGGATGCGCGGCTACTTCCTCGACGATCCGGTCCAAGCTGAAATCGTCTCCTTCCGCCTTCCAGGAAGTATAAGGCGTATCGCACCACCCGCAGCGCAGATTGCAGCCGCTGGTGCGCACAAATACCGAGGGCACGCCGATTAGCACGCCTTCTCCCTGCAGCGAATAGAACAGCTCAGCGATCTTCAATTCCCGCCTCTTCGAACCCCTTGCGCCGCAACAGGCAGGCGTCGCAGGCGCCGCAGGGCTGGCCCGCCGCGCCCGGGTCGTAGCAACTATGGGTGAGCGCAAACGGGACCTGGAGCGCCTGCGCCAGCTTGACAATCCCGGCTTTGCTCAGCTCGATCAGGGGGACGTGAATGCGGACCCGGGTACGCCCTTCCACGCCCGCCTTCGTGGCCAGGTTGGCCATGCGCTGGTAGGCTTCAATGTACTCCGGACGGCAATCCGGATAACCCGAATAATCGAGTGCATTCACGCCGATAAAAATGTCCGAAGCCTCGAGCACTTCCGCCCAAGCCAGGGCGAAGGAAAGAAAGATGGTGTTACGCGCGGGCACGTAGGTAATCGGGATCCCGGCGCTCATTTCCATCTCGGAGCGCGCCTTCGGGACAGCGATGGAATCGGTAAGAGCCGAGCCGCCAAACGCATCCAGTCCAATTTTCGCCACCATGTGCCGGGCAACCCCGAAATGCGCCGCCACGCGCGCTGCCGCATCCAGCTCGTATCGGTGCCGCTGCCCGTAATCGAAGGAAAGCGCATAGCAGGCGTAGCCGTCGCGCAGGGCCAGTGCCAGACAGGTGGTCGAGTCCAATCCGCCGCTCAGCAGGCACACGGCTGATTTTGGGGGGGTGAGCATCGGTAGATCTTCTACCATTATCGCGGCAGCGGAAAAATTTTCCAAGCGCGCGCCGGGAGAGCGGCGAAGATCATGTCCGGTAGGAATTACCCGGTCCGGTGCACGGAAGGCAGCGCCTCGCCAGCGCGGCCGCCCGTGCCCGGGCTCTCACTTACGGCCTTCCAGTCAGGCTGTGAGCCTTGGTGGCCTCCGGCTCTCGCAGGGTCTTTGCCCATTCATCAGCCCGTTTCTGAGCTTCCTCCTTAGCGATGCCGTAGCGTTCCTGAATGATTCCGACAAACTTATCGCGATTCCCGGCGATCTGCTCGAAGTCGTCATCGGTCAGCTTACCCCAGTGCTCCCGCACCGAGCCGCGTGCTTGTTTCCACTTACCAGCCATTTGGTCCCAATTCATGTTCGTTTCTCCTTTGTATAACCTAACTGTTCTTGATCGAGCGATCGAGCAAGAACCCGCTTACAAGAAACAACTGCTCTTATAAGAGACTGCAAATATCCGCCGGCGCTCGCCCACAGATAAGTGCCTGCCCGCGCGGATGCGAAAACGAAGAGCCGGCCTAGATGCGGCCCGCCAATACCAGAATCAGCAATATCAGCGCAACGAGTCCGAGCCCTCCGCTCGGGTAGTAGCCCCATCCCCGGCTGTATGGCCAAGTCGGAACTACCGCAAAAATCAATACCAGCAGGATCAGTAGGAACAACATATACCGGTTCACCTCCTTCCTCCAATCCGCAAATGCCGGACCGTTGTACGATTCGTTGCCCCGCACCGATCTCCCTCGAATGCCACGATGTATAATTTGCAAGCTCAGAGTGTGCCGGGTACGCGCGGGCGCCGCAGCGGCCTGTCGGTCTTCGCAAAGTCCGCACTGGCCTCGGTCGCCGACGAGATATCCGCGGCTCCGGTCTCCTTCAGGAGTTCCTTAGCCCGGCGCGTCCAGTCTGCATTGTCACAATGGACGGACGCCAGAACGCCGCGATCTCTCACCCGGCCTTCGTACCGCTTGGCTTCGTACTCCGGCACGCTCAAACCCACCAACCAACCGAGCAACCCGCCTACTGTGGCGCCAGCCCCCACGCCAGCCAGGGTAGCTATGATCGGGCCGGCTGCCGTAAGGGGAACCAGGCCCGGAATGGCCAGAGTCCCGAGGCCGACCAGCAAGCCGAGCAAGCCCCCAATGAGCCCTCCAGCCACCACGCCAGCCGCGGCGCCTTCAGGCCCCTTGGTGTGCTTTTCGTGACCGAAATCCTTGGTCCCCGGGTTGTTCGGCAGCAGCACCGAGATATCCTCGTTCCGAAAGCCAGCCTGAGTCATTTTCTCGACAGCATAGATGACATCGGACTGGTCCCGAAAAATGCCGTAGACTGCAGTATTCTTTCCCGCCATATCGGCCCTCCGGTATTGTCATTGCACGAACTGGACCAATTACCGGCGCCTTTCCCCATCATGTGCTTTCCCATCCGGCTGGCCGGTGCGTTCCCACTCAATCGGCGCGGGGTCTTAGTGCACCATAACGTATTTGAGTGCAACCGCTCCCTCACGGTCGCGGTTCGGGAAAGACGTCTTTCCGAGCGGCGACCGTGAGGGAACGGTTGCAGGATACGTGACCGTATTTGCGAAGCCGTCTACCTAGTTAACCAAGAATGGGAATTTGGCGGTTTACGCGCGGAAATCCTTTCTTGCGATCGCGGCTCGGTTACGGGTGCCGAGTTACAAACTCCGATAGATCCTTGACTCAGCCAGCGTTCGCCGAAAGTACTCAGGCGTGTAGGGCTCCTTCGGCAAAGCGTGTAAATGCCGGTGCGCGGCCAGCAGCCGTCCCTTGTCCGCCGTGATCCGGCCCGCCTCGGCCAGGTTGGAGAAATATAATGGGTACTCTTGGCCCAGATATTCCTCCACGCACGGCAGCCGGTTGATTAATACCGGCGTTTCGCGAACGACGCACTCGATGACCGTGTTGTTGCAGACGCTGTCGAACAGGTCGAGAAATACCAGGTTCTCCGAGAGTAAGCGGTCAAAACCACCCGCATCCAAATACGGCAGGTGCTCCACTCCATCGCGAGGCACACCGGCGAGCCCCAACTCGACGCCCTCGCGTTCCATCACCCTACGGAATTCCGCCTGCCGGGACGCGCCCACCGGATTGAGGATCGCCCGCACCAGACCGGGCGCCGAAAGCTGGTAGATGGAGTGCAATCGCCTAAGCCACCACCCCACCTGCACGATTTTCGGACGAGGGTTCTCCCGGTAACGCTCCCACTGGAACTTAAGCGCTGGGATTTCGGTGGGATGAACCAGGGAGATGACGGGGACGCTGGTCCGTTCCCGAAGCCAATCCGCCATCCAGTTCGCCAGCGTAATTAGCCCCCGGCATTGACCAATGCTCTGGCGCCACTCGGGCAATTCCATCATGACTTGCGGGGCCGAGTAGTATTCATGCCACCGCGGAATGTTCGGGGGGTTGTGGAGGAACCCGACCCATGGTTCGCGATAGGGGATTGCCGCGGTCGCCCGCGCCTGCTCCAGGTCCCAGCCGAAATTGCGCTCGATGAACGAGTCCACCAAAATACCATCCGCCGCACAAAGGGGCGCCAGCGCCTCGAGCGCGTAGCGCCAGCCCGAGCGGTGCTCCTCGCGCGTCACCGGTCGATTGATTCTGAGCTTGGCCGGGTACTCGATGGGGGTTGCGTATGGATCGGACATCGGCTAACAACCAGCGTAACCGACAAGATGGTGGGGCGGACGCCCTCATCCCCGCGGGTCCCCCTGGACCCACTCTTTGCGCCAAATCAGCCAGCGATGCGCGACCAGGGGGTCGCGCGCGGACGAGGGCGTCCGCCCCATTAAACCGGCGCTGTCGCCTGCCCAAGTTCCGCCTACCGGTAATTGAGCCGCACAACCAAGAGAATCGGCGGCGCTTGGGGACGGGTAAGACGCAGCGTCAGGACGCGTTCGCCTGATCCACCCGGCTCGATCGGGGGCGTAACCACCGTCTGGCCGGGGACAATGTGCGTGTCGGCCAGCGCCATCGGCACCATCCCGAGAGGAGGGCCTCCGGCTACGCTGATCTCGCCCTCCAATGTCGACTCCAAGCGCAATTCGACGGTGTCACCCTGGCGCAATTGCCCCGGTTCGATCGGTTCGAACGCGCCTGGCTCGCCGTACCTCCGCCGCAATACCGTCCATCGCAGCGGACTCGCCGTCGAAGCCCCTCCCAACGACATGATCGAGTTTCGCGCGGGCCGGAAACTGTTGCCGGCAGCTCCACTCTGTAAGGGCCGTGGCACGGGGGCGCCGGACGCCACGGTATCTTTCGCGGGCTGCATTTCCACCGGGTTCGGCGGTGCCTGCACTTGTGCCTCGCTCGCGGGCGGCGGCATTGGGGCTGGAGCTAACGAACCCATCGTCCCGGACGGGCTTGGCGCCACCGGCTCGACAGTGGCTGTTCCAGGCAAACGTTGCCGAACCGGAGCGGACCTGGCCGGCAAACGCCGCACTGGCGCCACTGGTTTCGCGGTGGGTGCGGAGGCCGGACCATTTTCCGCGGCACCGCGCGCCGCCACCGGCCTGACCGCAGCCACTTCCCTGACCGCGGGCCGCGGACGCGAATGCCACGCCCAATAGCCTGCCAAAACGCCAATCGATAACGCCGCCGCGGCAGCCAAAGGCAGCACCGGCACGCCCCACCACCCCCGCCGCCGATCTAGCGCCGCCAGCAGGCGCGCCCGCGCCGCCGGCTCGCTCAGCACGTCGCGCAGGGCTTCCTCCCGCGCCAGCGCATCGAAAATCCCTTGGTCTTCGAGCGCCGCCTGGAACAGCGTCTGCCGCTCTTCCGGTGTCAGCGTGCCGGTTGCGTACCCGCCCACCAGCTTGTGGAAATCTCCCGGAATCACCGCTTCCCTTCCCCTGGGCGCTCCCAATCCCCGCCCATCAGCTCCAGCAGCCGCTGGCGGCAACGATGGTCCCAGGTGTAAACCGTGTTGATCGCGCCCGCACCCAGCCTCCGCTGGATTTCCGCGAATGTCAGCCCCTCCAGCTTCAGCCCCAGCAACCGGCGGCAGCGCTCCGGCAACTGCCCCACAGCCCGCTCCAGCCGTTCCAGCAATTCCTTCCGTTCCAGCAGTTCGGCCGGGCCGGGCCCCACGTCCGGCAATGGAATGTCGGTAATCGAAACGGAATGGTACTCGCCCCGCCGCGCGGACTTTCGCCGCAGACTCATCAGCTTGAATCGGACAATCTTCAGTGCCAGCGGCAGCAGTTCTTCCGGGCTTTCGAGGTGCGCGTACTTTTCATGCAGCAGCATGAGCACCTCCTGGGCTACATCTTCGGCGGCTTCCCTCGATCCATGAGATGCCGCGAATGCCGTAATCCTTTCACGAAGCCGGGCGAGAATCTCGTCGCGCTGCACGGTTTTCGAAACCCGTGCCAATCATAACATCGCCGCCTGGCCGGCTAGGCCCGGTTAGGCCTCCTTGTACATGTACTTGATGGCCGGCTTGTAGAGCAAAATATTGGGAGAGCCTTCCCGGTTCACCTTCAGGCAGCAGCGGTCGTACCACTCGATCACGCCATGCAGGGTCTCTCCATCGCATAGTACGAACACCATGGGAGTCTTGGCCTGCATCTGTTTCACGTAATAGAAATTTTCCGCGTTGGTATGGTCCGGTGGGACCGGCTTCTTCTGTTGCGGCGGCGCCGCCCTGCGGGGAGGTGCGATTTGCTCTTTGATCTCGTTCAGAGACGGACGAATGAGCTTGCGATTGACAGCTTCCACGGGATGCCATCCTTTAATATGACGAAAAATTAGCCGTCAGCTTCGGGTCCGAGCGGGCGGTTTCAGTTGGGTTTTCCGACTTGACCCATGAATAACACAATGGGTTGGCCGTCGCAACGCCCTGAATAACACAATGGGTTGGCCGTCGCAACGCCCGGTTTGAAAACGCCGGTCAAATCGAGTGCTCCGTACCACAAACTCCGTTTGTTTCCAAGCCGGAAGGCCGCTTTGGAGACTGGACGATCAGGGTGGGCATTCGGTTCCGCATGCCAGCCGCCGCTTACTCCGGCCAGGCATCGATTCCCGCCGTCCGCCAGGCTTCCCGCAGCGCGCCTTCGGCCGGCGAATGCCGCGGCGTGATCGAACGGTTTGGCGCCTCCAGCTCCACCAAGGTGCGGAAACGTTCCAGAACCAGGTGGCTCTCGAATACCCCGCCGATGTGGGCCACCTCCACCGGGGCGGCCGGCGTCCACAACTGGCCGCGCACCGCCCCGGCAAGCGTTGCCAGGTCCTGCGCCGCCCCGTTCAGGATGGCCGCCGCCACCGCGTCGCCCGCCGCCGCCGCGTCGTCTACCAGCGGCGCCAGGCGTGCCGCCCGCGCCCTCGGCCATTCCTCGCTATACAATTTATGTAGCAATTGATTGGCGCTTCGCGACGCGGTAGCCTCCAGCAGCAACGGAACCAGCGCCGTGGCGGGCCCCCAGCCTTCCTCCATTCGCAGCGCCGCGCGCACCGCCCGCCGGGCAATATCGAAAGCCCCACCTTCGTCGCCGATTACGTGCCCCCAACCGCCGGCCCGCGCCGTCCGCCCACGCTCGTCCCGCCCCAGCGCGATCGAGCCGGTGCCCGCGATCACCACAATCCCCTGCCCGTTCGAAGTGGCCCCCGCCAGCGCGATGGCCGCATCCGTCGTCACCACCAGGGTCCGCACGCGCAGCAACTCCTCCAGGATGGCCTCTTTGTCGTCCGGCCCCCCGCTCATCCCGCAGCACGCCACCTCGAACTCCACCGAACCCGGATCCAGTCCCGCCTGCGCGCAAGCCCAGCGAACGCTGTCCGATATGGCTCGCTCCAGCCTGGAGCGTCCTTCTCCCGCCGCTGCGTGGTTGCACGGACCAGCCTCGCCGTGTCCCAGCACCCGCCCGGTCTCATCGCCGACCAACGCAGCCGTTCCGGATTGTCCTCCGTCGATACCCAAAAACAATTTCATGGCAATTTGTACAGCCGCGCTCCGTCGGCCCGTCCCACCTCTCTGATCCCCCACGAGGCTGCATGCTGCCGATAGTCGGCCGCCCCCGGTTCATCGTCGAATACCACAAGGTAATCCACGCCACGCCGGTGGGCCTCTTCCGCAGCCGCCCGCCGCAGCCCCAGCGGAGGCGCCACGGTACCGATTTCCGGCTCGCCGCCCAAGCGCCGCCACTCGCCCCGCGCGTCCCGGCCTTCCAGTTTCAGCCGAATCCCCCATTGGTCCGGCGCCGTCTCCAGCCCTACCGAATCGGCCGTCTCCAGCCCGCCGAAATCCACCGCCGCGTACATCCCCGGATGGATCGCCTCGCCGGTGCGCCAGAACGTCACCGGCGAATTGTCGAAAGCCGCCTGAATCGTCCACGGATCGGGATTGGCCGTCAGCCGCCATCGGGGCCACCGCGGCAGTTCGCTCGCGCCGTCGAAAACCCGCAGCTCATGGATGCTCCACAAATCCTCGCCCGAGGCCGTCTGGACCACCCGGATTCCACTCAACCTCGCCTCCGGAAAGCGAAATGCCAGCCGCCACGTCGGCTGATACTCGGTGAAAGCCTCGGCGTTGCCGGTCCGCAGAATCACGCCCGTTATCGAGCTCGCTGCCGATTCGTACTCCACCAGAATCCGCCGCGAGGTGTACGCCTCGGAAAACCCACGGTAGGTGAACACGGTAGCCCCCGGCTCGGTAGCCGCCTCGATCAATCGATCCATCCGGTACCCTACAAGTCGAGTCTCCTTATAATGTTCGGCATACTTCTGTGGCCGAATCCGCAGGGCTTCCTTCAGGGGGATTCGCGGCGCGAGCCGCCAGGCTTCCGCCCGCGCATACCGCGGTACCACCGCCGGCCATGAAATCGCCGCGTGAATCAGCGCTACGGCAACCGCCAGCCCCGGAACTCGCGAAAGCACCATGGCCAGCGCCAGCGCCACAAACGGCAGCGGCGGAACCAAGAACCTCGTCCCGATGTTGCTGAAATAGTTCGCCCCGAATACCGCCGCCGCCAGCAGCAATTGCCGCCCGACCGGTTTCTTCACCGCCACGAGCGCCAGCGGCGCAAGCAGAAACACCGGACCCAGCAGCCCCGCCAGCAGCCCGCGGGTCGTCACCTGCATCGGGATCTGCCACAGGCTGGTCAACTCGTAGTGGCTAAAATATTTTAAGTAATCATTTTCAAATGAGATAGTTACATAAGGATTTGGAAAGTATCGATTAAGGAATGGGGACAACGGGTTAGCTACCCAAAGGTAGTTTTTGACTATCCAGGGAAAGACGATCGCGCCAGCCGGGCCGCCCACCATCACCAAGTCCTTCCAGCGCCGGCTCTTCCACCAGACAAACCCCAGCGCATAAACCACCCCCGTCCAAGCCGTATACTTGGCCGCAAAGCCGAACCCGGCCGCCAGACCGATCGCCAGAAGCAGTCGCGGGCTTCTGTCCCGATCCCATAACTGCAAACAATAGAACAAGGTAAACGCGATGGCTGCAACCGCTACATCAATGTAGGCGCTGGTCCCGTCGATACCCACTACCGGGCTTGCGACTATCAGCAGTGCACCGCACACCGCCGGCCGGAAAAACCCCGCTCGACGCCCGTAACAAACCATCATCCAGGCGAGTGCGATCAGGAAGGTAAAATGCACCAGTGCCGCCGCCGAATGCTTCCCGAACGCAAATGCGAATAGGAACAGCATCTCGATTGCCTGCGATAAGTTAGCGTAGATATCCCACGTAATTACTTGAAATCCGTGCTGGTTCAAGTAGCGGTTCACCAGCCCGAGGTGATAGCCAGAACCATCGGGGCTGACTTCCGGCGCCATCGCATTCAAGACATAAAGTAGGAAGTACGCGCCAAACGTCACAAGAAATATATATTTGGCTACGCGTCCGAATTCAGTCGCCGGCTCCGTCTCGCTTAGCGTTCCCCGTTCCCGCCACAATCCCACCAGACCGCACGCTCCCACAGGCAGAAACGTCGCCGGGTACGCCAGCCGCAACGCGCAGAGCAGAAACACCGTTAGGCTGAGCAGTGCGGCGCCAGTCACAAACCGGACGGCGTACTCCCGGCACACTTTTCCCAGCACCAGGCCGCCTAACCCTGTCGCCGTGGCCGCGGTCAGCGCCGCACCGAAAAGAATCGCCAAAACTTCCACGGGTCAGACCTTTTGGTGGGGCAGGCCCTCGGCCTGCGGCGGCCTACCAGGCCGCCTCGGCGCACCACACCCTCCCAACCGCGGCCCGAAAGGAACCCCCTTCCAGACCCTCCGCCGGCCTGATCCGTCCGTCCGAAAGCCGGCGGCCCGGGAGGCCGCCACAGGCCGAGGGCCAGCCCCGCGAAGCAGCTCGCCTCTCACTCAGCAAACCCCGCGCGCGTCAGTACAAATCCCAGCTTCTCCCCACCATCTCGCGGCGCCGTTTTGTCCGGCGTCATCGCCACAATATTGATGGAATTACGACGCAACAGTTCTTCCGCCACCGCATGATGGTAGGAATAAGGCCCGGCGTGCGCGCAGCGCATCCGGTCCACCTCGCGCCCGTTCACCGCAATCAGGATCGTGATCGGTCCGGTTGCCACAAACGACTGCTCCGGCAACGTCAGGTCCATGACGAATTCGAGCGGTCCGGAATCCGGCAGATAGAAACGCAGCACCGGGCGGTCGTACGACCATCGCCAACTCCCTTCGCTCGCCGCCCGAAACCCACCCACGATATAGGCGTCAGCCCGCGGGTCCGCCATCGCCACCATCGACCCCAGACCGGCACCGGAAGCATCCGAAAACCCGGCCGCTTGCGCCGGCGGCGCATACACCGTGGGCAAACGGTTGCAGCCGGCTCCAACCAGGGCGACGGTCACAGCAGCCACCGGCCACATCCTGCGTGAACTAAACTCCGACATTCCTGCCCCAAGCTCCTGATACGGCAACGATTGCAAGACCGCTCCCTTGCGGTCGCGGCTCGGTAGGGAGCCTCATTTCGAGCCGCGACCGCAAGGGAGCGGTGCCCTTGAGATACGTTAGCGTATTTCTGAAATGACCGACGAAGTGACTATTCACGAAATAGCTATCCCAATCGCCGGCGACCGCTCCCTGGTGACGGTCGCGGCTGGCTCGCGGCGTGAGGCACCTGCGGCTGGCACGGTAATTCCGTAACGGGCTCTACCGGTAAATCAGGTACCGCTCCCTCACCGCAAGAAAATCCTCAACCGCTCCCTGGAATCCCTGCTGAATCGCCCGCGGATCGTCACCCGCTTTCAACCGCCGGATCGCCTCGTTGCTCCCGATCAGCCGCCCACCCGCCGCGAAGTCGATCTTGCCGGGATATAGCTTTTCCAGCGCCGAGGCCAATTCCAGTCCCAGCCGGGTCGAATCGAGCGCCTCCCGGTTCACAATCTGAAACCGCACCCCCTCCACCCGCGCTCCTTGAAAGTTCGATTCCGCCGGCTTGAAACTGGTGGGATACACCCGCACGCCCGGAATGCCGCGCTGGTTCAGGTAACCCGCCAGCTCCGGCCCACCGATGAAATCCGCCCCCACCTGCTCGAACGGCGCATCCGTTCCTCTGCCCACCGAAAGGTTCTTCGAGTATTCCAGCAGCGCCAATCCCGGATACAGCATGGCCGCGTTCAGGCTGCGCATATTCGGCGACGGGTCCACCCACGGCTGCCCGGTCGAATCGAACCAGTCCCCGCGCTGCCAGTGCTCCATCGGAATCACCGTCAACTGGGCGCCCAGCTTCCCTTCGCCATTGAACAATTGCGCCAGCTCGCCCATCGTCATGCCGTGCCGCACCGGCAAGCCGGCGAAGTAGCCCACGAAAGAACGGTTCGCGCTGTCGAGCGGCGGCCCTTCCACGTGCATGCCCGTGAGCGGGTTCGGCCGGTCCAGCACGTAGAACGCAATCCCAGCTTTCGCGGCCGCCTCCAGCGTGTAGGCCATGGTTGTTTCGTAGGTGTAAAAGCGCGCGCCCACGTCCGCGATATCGAACACCAGCGCGTCGATTCCCTGCAGCATTTCCGGCGTCGGACGCCGCGTGGCGCCGTACAGGCTGTAGATCTTCAACCCGCTCGCCGCGTCGACCGAATCCGCCAGCCCTTCCCGATCTTCCTTGCCCGCGAATCCGTGCTCGGGCGAAAACAATGCCGTCAGCCGCACCCCAGCCTCGCGCATGAGGTCGATGTTCCGCCGCCTGCGCGCATCCACCCCGGTCTGATTGGTGATGAGCCCCACGCGCTTCCCGGCCAGCGGAGCGAAGTGCGCCGCCTCCAGCGTGTCCAGCCCGGTCTCGGTCGCGCCCGCATGTTCCACCTCGCGGCGCATGCCGGCCGATGGCCGGGCCATGGTTTCCTCGTATCCGGTCAGTATTACCCCCTGAGCGCGAATTCCGACCGCGGCCGCCACAATCGTCGCCACCTTGGCCCGCAGCGGCGTGACGGCCGGGTGCTGCGTCGGGTGTACGCTATTGGCCAGCAAAATCACGTACGTCTTCGTCGACGGATCGATCCAGAGCGACGTGCCCGTAAAGCCCGTGTGCCCGTACGATCCGATTGGAAACAACTCGCCGCGGTTCCCCGAATACGGCGAATCCATATCCCACCCCAACCCGCGCAGGATCGGCTGATCCGGCGGACTCTGCGGCTCGGTGAATTTTTCCACCGTGAACGGGCTCGCGATGCGCATCCCATCGAGCGTCCCCCGGTTCAGCATCATCTGCGCAAACCGCGCCAGGTCGTCGGCCGTGGAGAATACGCCGGCGTGCCCCGCAATTCCGCCCATGTTGCGTGCCGTCGGGTCGTGAACCACCCCCCGCAGCGGCGCGCCGTCTTTGACCGGCCAGCGCTCGGTCGGCGCAATCCGCGCCCTCAGCGCCGCCGGCGGCTGGAACATCGTCTCTTTCATCCCCAGCGGCCGGAACACGTTGTCGCGCGCATAATCCGCTAGCGTCTGCCCGCTCAGCCGGTGTACCAATTCCCCCAGCAGAATGAAGTTGATGTCGCTGTAGACGAAGCGCACCCCCGGCGGCCCGGCGGGAGGGTCGGTACACGCAAGCTGAATGCCGGTATCGTAACCCGACCACGGATTCGACAGCGGCACGTCCGGCCTCAGCCCCGAAAAATGCGTGAACAGGTTGCGCAGCGTGATGTCGCTCTTGCCACCCTGAAATTCCGGGATGTAAGCCGTCACGCGATCGTTCAGCCGGAACCGCCCCTCCTCGAACAGCTTCATCAGCGAGGTGGTGGTGGCGACAACCTTGGTCAGCGACGCCAGGTCGAAAATCGTGTCCACCGTCATCGCTTCCGCCGCCGGCACCAGCGCCCGCTTGCCGTAAGCCTTGCGGTAGACTACCTTGCCGTCGTGCCCCACCAGCAGCACCGCCCCCGGCAGCCGCCCTTGCTCCACTGCCTCATTGATTACCCGGTCCAGCGCCGGCCCCGCGCTAAACTCCTGCGCCCATGCCGCACCGGAAACCAATCCCGCGCCCAACCCCACCGCCCACCAAAATGTTCTCATCACCGTTCATTCTAATCGCAGGGCCCGCGGCGCGGGATTCGCACATCAGCGTCGAAGTAAGGCCGTCGGCACAGAAGCAAGATGTCGAAAAGGGCGCGTTTCGGGAGTTTCCTTGTCGCGAGTCTGATTCGTCCTTTGATGCCGGCGCACTTCGGAATTGGCTCCGGGATCGTCGTGTCTTCGTCCGGGCAACAGAGTCGACAGACGGACGTCATAATCTACGACGGCCGCCCGTTGCCTCCGGTTTTGCTGGCAGGTGATCGCGGGATATTTCCAATCGACAGTGTCCTTGCAGTCATCGAAGTCAAGAGCACCTTGGTCGCCCCACACTACGCCAGCTTAGTGGACGCCGCCCAACGGTTTCTGCCTCCTAACATGAGCCCTGCCGGATTGCGTATCGCCACGCCAGGGCGGCTTCTTGACGAGGTGGGGAGACCACAAGCTACATGGCCACTGTTCAGCGTGTTCGCCTACACCTCTGATGCAAAGCAAAGAGACGAATTAGAGCGTCTTCAAGAACAGGCAGTCGCCAGACGGACAACAGCGTGAGGTTCTTCGGGGCGTTGCTCAACCGGCTGGAGGAGACCGCAAAGAGCCGAGGAGAGTATCGCCTTCAGGACTGGCTGGCATAGCCTCATCATCGGGGACGGGCCGGGAGAGGGGACGGTGGGGACGGGACGGGAAAATTCGGGACAGGAAAATTCGGGACACCCCTTGCGCCGGGTCTCGGCCAAGCGAGTTTCCGTGCTCAGAGAATTGGGCGCAGGGGTTACCTGTCCCTCCTCCTGACTTTCGTGACCCCCGGAGAATCGCCCCGCCCCTCAATCCCGGTTTCCTGGCCTTCCGTGCACAAAAATGCACAAAGCTCGTTCCCCCGCAACCGTCCCGAAGTCCGGTCACAGCGATTTTTTATTGACAGCTAAGGACTTCCTGTAAGTACCATCTCGACGCTGTTGTGCTCTGGTGGCGGGGAGGATGGCTACAGGGGAAAACCGGGAGGGCGACGCCTGAGCCCTAAGGACCCGTCAGGGAATAACTATTCTTCCAGTCTTCGGCAACCGCTCGCTCACGAGCTGTGAAAAAAATCACAAGTCGCAGGCGGAACCGCCTGCGCCACCAATGTGAGTGCATTGTTTTCAATGGTGGGGCAGGCGGTTCCGCCTGCCCAGCCCATTTCGGCGAGTTTTCTCCGCAGCTCCCCTCACGGTTGCGGCTTAGGCTGCTGCAGGTCAGAGCCGCGACTGTCAAGGAGCGGTTGTCGCCGATTGGAAATGGTTATGACCACCCCGACGTCGTTGTACTCCGGTGACGGGGCGAAGATGGCTACAGGACGGTGGATGTTATCGCGGCTCCCAGCCTCACAGAGACGCGCAAAAACGGGCAAAAATGCACAAAGCCGTGGTGCTGCCCGCGCCACGACACGGCGCCAGAGCCTCTGGTCACCCGCGCAGCCGTCTTCCGCGGGCAAGATACCGGGGGGCGCAATAGCGGTCGCCGCGCATCGGCGCGGTGGGTCCGGTCAGGTCGCCATAGGGGTCGTCGAACTGGTCCATCAGTTGGTACAGGCGGGCGCGCATATCGTCCACGTAAGGGCGCTTTTCGCCGCTCGATACCAGGTTCCGCATCTCCTCGGGATCTTCCGCCAGGTCGTAGCACTCGTCGATGTCGAAGCCGTTGAACACGTACTTGTAGCGATCGGCGACGACGATCCTCTGCGTGTACAGAAACTCTCCGCCATAGTAAGCGCACAGGATATGATCGGGCCAGGTGGCCGCCCGCGGGTTTTCGAATAGGGGCTGTAAGGTGCGCCCATCCTGGTACGGCATGGGGTTGGCACCGGCCGCGGCCACGTAGGTGTAGGCCAGGTCGTGCGTCTGCACCAGGCGGTCGGTCCTTGTACCCGGCGCGATGCGGCCGGGCCAGCGCAGGATCAGCGGAATGCGGTAGGTCTCCTCGTACGGGATCCAGCCCTTGATCCACATCCGGTGGGCTCCCACCATATCGCCATGGTCGGTGGTGGCCACCACCAGCGTGTTGTCTTGCTGGCCGGATTCTCTCAGCGCGTCCAGCACGCGGCCGATCTGCGCATCCACCTGCTCGGTATAGGCGTAGTAGTGGGCGCGGCCGGCGCGGTAGTCGTCTTCGGTAATGTTTCCCCAGGTCTCCGATTCGCGCCGGTGCAGACCGGGTTTGCCGGCGAAGGTGTCGTGGAAACTCACCGGGACCCGGATCGCCGCGGGTTCGTAGCGGTCCAGGTATTGCTTGAGGGGCATATACGGATCGTGCGGCGCTACGAACTGCACTTCCAGGTGCCAGGGCCGGCCCGCGCGCGCGAAACGGCACAGCATCCGCACCGCGCACTCGGCCCGGTACCACTCCGGCGTCGCCTCCTCGGGCCCATCGCGGTAGCCCCACATCGCAAACGGTTCGGAACCGGGCCAGCGCATGTTACGGACCGTCGTCGCCCGGAGCGGCCCAGGCACCCGCTCGACCCTGTCCGGGTTGTTGTGGAGAGCCTGGATGAGCCGCGGGTCGCAGCCCTCCAGGTCCGCTACTTCGTGGAATCCAAAATCGAGCGGCGTGCGCACGTAAGAGGCGTGCCACTTGCCCACGTAGCCCAGCCGATAGCCGGCGTCCCGCAGCCGGTTCGAATAGAGCACCACCCCTTCGTTCATGTCGCGATGGACCGAGGGCGTCGAATGGACCTGGTTATACACCCCGTTGTGCCAGTGATACGCGCCCGACAGAATCATGGCCCGCGCCGGGCAGCACACCGCCGAGGGAGTGTAGGAGCGCTCGAACACCATGCCCGACTCCGCCAGCCGGTTCAGGTTTGGCGTGCGGCATTCCGACCGGCCCGCAATCGTTCCCCACTGCTGCTGGTCCGTCATGATGTGCAGGATGTTCGGTGGAGGGGCGGCGCCGCCGGCATGGCGGCCAAGAGCGCCGCCGGCCAAGGCTCCCGTCAGCAGGCTTCTTCGATCGATAGGAAGAGGCATACGATCCCCTTTGGCGTCGCAGCCTTATTCATTCTAAACCAGATTAAGATCTGCGGACTAAAGCTGCTGCCGGTTTTGGCCGATAAGCACGGTAAATAATGCGGTTGTCAACCCGGATTGCGTGGCTCGCCGGCCTGTCGTGGCTGTGTCCTTTCGTGGCGCAGGCACAACACTGGTCGTTCCAGATGTATGGGGCCGAGCAAGGCTTGACGAATCCCACCGTCCTCGCCTTGCACCAGGATCGGGAAGGGTTTCTTTGGGCCAGCACCGAGGGCGGTCTTTTTCGGTACGATGGCGACCATTTTCGGCCATTCAGCGCGAGTTTGGCCGCCAAGAAGGCCAACTGCACCTCCATTTACAGTTCGGCCGACGGCACGCTCTGGACCGGGTCGAGCGCCGGCCTGTTCCGCTGGAATGGAGAGTCCTTGGTTGCGGTTGCCGGTTTTGAGGACGCCGCACTATCCAGCGGCGAAGCGATCGGCAGCGATGCCACCAACCTGTACGTGGCATCGCCATCGGGGCTTCGCGCGATGCCCCTCGACGGCCGTGGGAAGCCGCGCCTGGTTTCAGCCAAACCGTCTTATGCCGTGCTAGTGACGCGCGATCAAACGGTCTGGTACGGTTGCGGGCTGGCGCTGTGCTCGCTCGGTCGCGACGGTGAACGGGAATGGAGCGGCGACAGCGGGGTGACCAGTGGGCCGTGGCAAAGCGTCGCGGAGGATACGGCTGGGCGGTTGTGGATTCGCTCCGCCGAAAAAGTACTTTTGCGCGATTCGCCCGGAGCACCATTTCATGAGGTGCGGCTCGGCAAGTTGCAGTCCACCCACGGGTCGCCGCTTGTGTCTACCCGCCGCGGGGAGGTGCTGATTCCGCACGACGCCGGGCTGACGATTTGCAACGGCGGCGATTGCCGAACTTATAGTGCGGAGAACGGCCTGCGGCGCGCCGAGGTGCTGACGGCGATGGAAGACCGCGAAGGCTCGATTTGGATCGGTTACAGCGGCCACGGAGCGGCACGCTGGCTCGGACGCGAGCAATGGCAGAGCTTCGCCGAGGAAGAAGGGCTTTCGAACCCTTCCATATGGCGCATCGTACGCGACGCCGCCGGCGACTTGTGGATCGGCACCACCCGCGGGCTGTTTCAAGGCTCCAAGGTTAGCGGCCGCTGGCGCTTTCGGCCTGTGGACGCAGTCGGCGACTTGTCCATCTACGCGTTAGCGGCGGAGGCCGACGGCTCGCTGTGGGTGGGGACCTTTCAA
This sequence comes from Bryobacteraceae bacterium, assembly GCA_049509915.1. Classification (GTDB taxonomy): domain Bacteria; phylum Acidobacteriota; class Terriglobia; order Bryobacterales; family Bryobacteraceae; genus JBEKYD01. Next base: position 23,311 of record JBEKZL010000207.1, read on the forward strand.
AGGGGGGCGGAGGGCCTTATACGGTATTATCCCCGGACCGGCCGGCGGTTGGTTTACCGACCGGCCCAGCCCACGGCGGGATTTTCGATAAATGGGATCGACCGCGACGACACCGGCACGATTTGGGTGGCGACGCCACAGGGCCTCATGCGGCTGCGGCAAGGCGCAAGACAGCTCGAGCCGGTAGCCCTGCCGGTAGCTGGCGCGAACATCTCCGAGGTCAGAGCTACCAAGGATGGCCTGTTGGTGGCCTGCAATCGCGGGCTCTACATCCAGCAGGGAGGGGTGCGCCGTCTGGTCACAGTGGCCGATGGGCTTAAGGACGATTCGGTCCAGTCCGTCGCGATCGGTCCGGATGGGGCACTCTGGATCGCCTACTTCTCGTCGGTGGGGATCACGCGCGTCGAAATGGACGGAGGGAAGGTGCGGTTGCGGCACTTGACGAGCGGAAATGGACTGCCGAGCGAGGTCGTCTATTTCCAGTTTTTCGACTCACGCGGCCGGCACTGGATCGGCACCGACAGCGGCGTCGCCGTGCTCGAGGGCGACCGCTGGACACGCTACGATACTTCCGACGGTTTCGTCTGGAACGACTGCAACGCGCACGCGTATCTGACCGATGCCGACGGCACCTTTTGGGTAGGAACCAGCGCCGGCCTGGCCCTGTTTTCCCCGGTGGTGCCGACCAAAACCGTGCTGCCGGAGACGCTGATCACCTCGGTGCTTCGCAACGACCAGCCGGTCCGGGACACGGATTTCGATTCCTCGACTCACTCTTTGGCGGTTGGTTTCACCATGCTGCAATACCGGAGGCGGGCGCCAAACTTCCGCTACAGAATCGGATTCGGATCGAGCCCTTGGATACAAACGCAAACCCGCGAGGTTCGATTCGCCGAACTGCCGGCGGGCTCGCATCGCTTCGAAGTCGAGGGCGAAGCCGAGCCGGGAGTGTGGACTCGCTCCGCGGTGCTGCAGTTTCGAATTCGCCCGCCCTGGTTTCGCACCTGGCAGTGGGGGGGCGCTGAGTGCCTCGCGCTGGCCGGGCTGTTCCGGCGGTGGTGGCGGCGGCGGGAAACGCGTCAACGCAGGATTCAAGCGGCGCTGGAAGCGGCGGTAGCGGAACGGACCAGGGATTTGACCGAAGCCATGGAGCGGGCCGAGCAGGCGAACCGCGCGAAGGGAGAGTTTCTGGCCAACATGAGCCACGAGATTCGCACCCCGATGAATGGCGTGATTGGCATGACGGACCTGCTGCTCGACACCCAACTGACACCGCCACAACGGGAATTTGCCGAGACGGTTCGCCTGTCGGGTGAAAACCTGCTCGGCATCATCGACGAAATCCTGGATTACTCCAAGATCGAGGCCGGCAAGGTGAAGACCGACGCGTATCCATTCGACCTCTGCCAGGCGGTCGAAGCGGTCGGCGATCTGCTGGCATCCAAGGCCGAGGATAAGGGTATCGACCTGATCCTGGAATATCCGGTTCGGGCGCCGCGCAGATTCATTGGCGACGCGGCGCACATTCGGCAGGTGTTGACCAATCTTGTCGGCAATGCGATCAAATTCACCTCGCAAGGCCACGTCCTGGTTTCCGTAACTCAGACGGGCTTGGAAAGCCGCAGCGTCCAGGTGCGAATCTCCGTACGGGATACTGGGGTAGGGGTTCCCCAGGAGAAGATCGGATTGCTGTTCAGGAAGTTCAGCCAGCTCGACGGATCGACGACGCGGAAATACGGCGGCACAGGGCTGGGCCTGGCGATCAGCAGAGAGCTGGTGAATCTCATGGGCGGGTCGATCGGAGTCGAGAGCCGTCCGGGTGAGGGATCGGTTTTCTGGTTTGAATTGCCGCTGCGGCTCGACGAGGCATACGCACACGGCGCGACTGCTCCGGCATCTGAAATCGGCGGTCTGCGGGGCTTGCTTGTGAGCGGCAACGACGTCAACCGGCGAGTGCTCGAACAACAGATCGCCGGTTGGGGAATACGCAGCGACACCGTTGCCGGCAACGAGCCGGCGCTGCAATCGATGCGGGCAGCCGAGGCGGCCGGCGATCCCTATCGATTCGTGCTTCTCGACTGTCCGATGGGGGACGGCGACGGGATTCGAATCGCGCGGACCATTCAAGCCGAACCGCGGCTAAGCGATTGTGCCATCATTATGTTGAGCTCGATCGGGCAGTACCAGGAGATCAGCCAGATACAAGGCAGCGTCATCGATGTGTGTCTGAGCAAACCGGTGCGCCAGTCGCAACTGCTCCAGGCCCTGACTTGTACCTGGGCCACGCGACCGAGAAGAGAGTCTTTGAGCAGCCTCGGAGCCGAATCGAAAACGCCGGATTCGAGACGCTCGATGAGCGGGCAGTTCGCCGCGTGTCCCCGGATCCTGGTGGCGGAAGACAACCCCGTCAATCAGAAGGTCATCCGCCGGTTGCTGGAACGTCTCGGTCTGGAGGCCGATGTAGCGACGAACGGCCGCGAGGCGGTGGAGATGTGCGCCTTGACGCCTTACGGGTTGGTCCTGATGGATTGCCAGATGCCCGAGATGGATGGTTACGAAGCCACCCGCCAAATCCGGAGGCGCGAAGGCGCGGCGCCCCCGGTTGCGGTGGTAGCGATCACGGCCGACGCCATGGCTGGCACTCGCGAAAAGTGCCAGGAAGCGGGGATGAACGGCTACATTACCAAACCCGTGAATCTGAACGAGCTGCGAGAGGCGCTGGCCCAATGGCTGCCCAACAGGCAAACCAGCACCTTAGCAGGATGCTGAAAAATAGCCCGGAGCGGAATTCAGTGTCCTTCCCGCTTTTCTTTCAGAAGCTCCCTGGTGTTTCGCATAACAGCTCTGCGTAGGGGGATACAGACCCAAAACGCCCT
>JBEKZL010000208.1:0-16354 GCA_049509915.1 Bryobacteraceae bacterium
GCCAAGCTGAATCCCGTTCTTCGAGGCTGGGGGAATTACTTCCGAACGGGCACGAGCTCACGGGAGTTTCTAAAGATGGACCGATTCGTGTATTCGCGACTGGTGCGCTGGTTAAATCGGCGAGGCGGGCAGCGGGCAACGCGGCGGGGCATCTGGACCGGCGAACAGTTTTGGGGTATGGGTCTGCACCGCCTGCGTGGGACCGTGCGCTACCCGGCGCAAGCCGCACCAGGAAGATCATCGTTAAGCCGTGTGCGGGAAAACCGCCCGCACGGTTTGAAAGGGGTTTGTTGAAAACGGGCTGGCTATTCTAGCCAGTACCGCGTCAAAATCTACCTATGCCCGTTCCCGTTTCGATCTACCTCCTACGTCATGCTATTGCCGAAGACGCTCGCCCCGGCATGTCCGACCCGGAACGCGCGCTCACCGACGAAGGCAGGACAAAATTGCGCCGCGTGCTGAAGCGGGCTCGCGCGGCCGGGGTTGCTCCCAGCCTGATTCTTTCCAGCCCGTACCGGCGCGCCCTTGAGACGGCGGACATGGCGGCGCAGGCGTTGGGTTACCAGGGCAAAATCGTGGAAACCCCGGCGCTCGAACCGATGGCTTCGCCGCGCGACGCCTGGGACGTAATTCGCCAGCGGCGCGGCGAGGAAGCTATCCTGCTTGCCACCCATGGCCCGCTGGTCGGCTCGCTGGTGGCATTCCTTCTTCGCTCCCCGGCCCTGGAGGTGGACATGAAGAAAGCCGCGCTAGTACGAGTCGACTGCCAAAATTTGAGCCCGGAGCCGAATGGCGTGCTCAAATGGATGTTGACGCCTGCCGTTAGCGGAGAGTAAATGAACATCGCTACAGCTACCGAGCGGTACGAAGCCTGGCTCGCGCGCCACCTGACTCTTCTCGACGGCGACCTGCGCTTCAAGCACGAACAGATGCGCACGGCCGTCTTTCCATTCCTGCGGGCTACGTATTACCGCTGGGCGCAGATATGGGCGGACACAGTGGGCGAGGCGGCGCGCGCCCCTTCCGTGCTGGCGGTGGGCGATCTCCACGTGGAGAACTTCGGGACCTGGCGCGACATCGAAGGCCGCCTGATCTGGGGCATCAACGACTTCGACGAAGCCTGGACCATGCCCTACACAAACGACTTGATTCGCCTTGCCACCAGCGCCCTGCTGGCGGACATGGCATGCGGAGAAAAGCCCGGCATCGAAGGGATATTAAAAGGTTATCGGGACGGCGTGGAAGCCGCCGGCCGCGCCTTCGTGCTGGCCGAGAATCACCCCGTGCTGCGCCAGATGGCCACGGCTCGGCTGCACGAACCGGAAAAATTTTGGGAAAAGCTGCACGCCCTGCCCGAGGTGACCGACGAACCGCCCGCCGGCGCAATGAAGGCCATTGCCCGCATGATGCCGGAAAAGGGTCTGCACTGGAAAGTCTCGCATCGCGTGGCCGGATTGGGCAGCCTGGGCCGTCAGCGCTTTGTCGCCGTGGCCGACTGGCATGGTGGTTCCGTCGCTCGCGAAGCTAAAGCCCTGGCTCCTTCGGCCTGCGTTTGGGCCAGTCGCGGCGACGGTACCGCCGCGATTCGCTATCAGGAAACCATCGACCATGCTGTACGCTGCCCCGATCTGTTCGTACGCCTGCAGAGGCGCTGGATCGTGCGACGTCTGGCGCCGGACTGCTCCCGTATCGAGCTGGCATCGTTGCCGGAGAATCGCGATGAAATCAAGCTGCTGCACGCCATGGGCTTTGAAACCGCCAATATTCACCTGGGCTCGGTGAAGCCGCGCGCCGTGCTGGAGGACCTGAAAAAGCGGCCGCGCGGCTGGCTGTTGACCGCGGCGCTCAAGATGCGGAAAGCCGTCCAGGCCGATTTCGAAGAGTATGGCAAGGGTCGGCGGGAGTAAAGCTGTCGCTTGACAGTTGCAAGTTGTCAGCTAACAGAGGCAGACGATTCGCCTACAATCACAGACCAAGGGACTGTGGGGAAGTAACCACTGAGGATCAGGCCGTTCGTCCGTCCAGGAACGTTTGGGGAACGATTGAACAGACGATGATTTTCTCGACACGACTGGAGTGGGAACCCGTCCCGAATCGTCTCACGCGTCTACTTCGGGGCAAGCGCCGGGCGGGAGAGCGGATTCTGGATCTGACCGAATCGAATCCGACTCGGGCTGGGCTCGAATATCCGCCCAAAATCGTCGAATCCTTCGCCGCGAACGAAGTTCTTCGTTATGATCCGGATCCGCGCGGATCAGGCCCCGCCCGGCAAGCCGTGGCCGAGTATTACAACGCTCGCGGGCTTTGCGCCGAGCCTTCTCAGGTTCTGCTAACCGCAAGTACCAGCGAGGCTTACGCATATCTATTCAAATTGCTCTGCAATCCCGGGGACGAGGTGCTGGTTCCCAGGCCGTCCTATCCTCTATTCGAGTTTCTGGCCCGAATGGAATCGGTTTCCGTCCGGCAGTATCCTCTGGTGTACCAAGGAGAGTGGGGCATCGATCTCGAGGCCCTGGAGCAGATGCTGAATGGCCGCACGCGGGCCATCGTTGTGGTGAATCCCAACAATCCGACCGGATCGTTCCTGAAGCGAAGCGAGCTCAAAGGCCTGGAGCGGCTTTGCGCCACGAGGGGCATGGCCCTGATTTCCGACGAAGTGTTCGCCGATTACGCCTTTGCGCCGGACGCGGAGCGCGTCGGCATGGTGGCCGCGGTGGAAGATTGTCTGGCGTTTTCGCTCAGCGGCCTTTCCAAAGTGGCCGGCCTGCCCCAGATGAAACTGGGTCGCCAGGCGCTGGAGGGGCTGGAATGGATTGCCGATACCTATCTTTCGGTGAGCGCGCCGGTGCAGTGCGCCGCCGCCCGGCTACTCCGTTTTGGCGAAGAAGTGGCCGAACAGATCCGCGTCCGCACCGCCCAAAACCTCGCCACCGCCAGAACCTGCCTTGAGGGCAGCGCGGGTGGAATTCTGGCGGTCGAGGGCGGGTGGTACTGCGTCATTCGGGTACCCGTCACCCGCGGCGAAGAAGAATGGGTGCTGGAGATCCTTGATCTCGACAACGTGCTTCTGCAGCCGGGCTTCTTCTATGATTTCGAAGAAGAAGCCTACCTGGTGGCCAGCCTGTTGACCAATCCGGCCGACTTCACCGAAGGCCTGAGGCGCTTGCGCGGCCGGTTGTAACCGGCAAGCGCAGTCGACAACGCGGCTAGAGAGGATAAGCCAAGTGGTTCGGGTAAACGGCGGTCATGTGGGTGTAGCGCTTGAAGTCATCCGGGTTCAGTGTCAGCAGGTGGGTAACCCTGTGAACACTCCTAGCGGCGGCCAGGCGTGCGTCATGCACCTGCACGCCAGCGACGGAGTGCGCAAAAACCAGGCGCCGCCGCTCGCGATAAACGGCCCCGCCTTCGGCAAGCGCGGCAAGTGCCGCATTCACAATGGCGTGATCGGGATCGTCGCGGCGCGCCACTCTGAGCGGGATGTTGCTATCGACCAGATGATTCGGTATGGCCACTATGCGTGGTCCTGATAAATCATCTCGCGGGAGAATCTCTCGCCGGGCCGCGGTGGAATCCTGTCGGAGAGGGCGGCGAGATCGTCGAGCCAGGCCCGGATCTCTTCGCGTGTGCGTACCTGGGCCGCCGCTGACCGGGGTAGGCGAAGGCGCAATGCGTCCAGCGCCTGCTCCAACGCCTCATCCGCGGTGTGCGCCAATCCGGAGTCGATTGCCTGCAACAACAGCCGCTCCTGGTCAGGTCTTAGGATGATCGTCATGAAAATCGCCTCCTGTTATTGTCGCGTTCGCTCGAGCCTAAAGTCTACAGCGCCGAGAGCGCCTGTTGTCACCCGGTTTTCCGGATAATGCCCGCAGCCGTCGTCTTTCTCTTCCCGAATAGGCCTGGTTCGGTCGTTGTACACTCATTCTGATGGCTGATCGTATGGCGGGTGACGTCAGGGGGATGGTGTGCGAGCGCTGCATGACGTCCATACCTCCCAAGGCGCCGCGCTGTCCCAGTTGCGGACAGCCGGTTCCGAATCCACATCTCTTTCTGTATGCGGTAGTGGTCTTCGCGGTGCTGGCGGTGGGACTGACGGTTTGGTTCACCGTCGTGCGGTAAGGACGGCTCCCGGCTCGCGATTACATCCGTTTCTTGCGGGCTTCCACCCAGGCGGGAAATACGCCGGGGTTTTCCAGCCAGACGAGCATCCACTCCGCCATTTCGCGCTTTTGCGCGCGCTTCGTCTCGGGCAGGTTGGCGCTGGCGGCCAGGAACTTGGCCCGATCCTTGGCGGCGATTGCCTGGCGGCGGCAGTAGCGGGCCCGCTCGCGATCGTCCGCTTCCAGCGCCGAGGCGTAGACCGCGGTCAGTTCGCTCAGGCTCCTCTCCAGTTCCTCGAAGCTGTGTTGCCTCACACCCGCGTAAGGCTGCGCAAACGGCAGACCGGTGGCGCGCACCAGCTCCCGCAGGTAACTTTCCGAAACCGGTGCCAGCGTCGCGAGCAGATCGAGCCAGACGGCCTCGTCGATGGCGCCCGGTTGAGCCGCGGCGAGGTAGGCGGCCAGGCGCTGTTTGATGGACTTAGGCTTGCCACTAGCCGATGGGCTCATTTGTGCGTCCCGCGCCGATAACGCTCCACGGCTGCCTGGTGCTCGGCCAGACGGAGGGAAAACTGGTGGCCGCCGGAGCCGTCCGCCCGGGCCACGAAATACAGCGCCTGGGACACAGCCGGATGAATCGTCGCGCGAATCGATTCCAAGCCGGGATTGGCAATGGGACCGGGCGGAAGGCCCGCGCGGCGGTAAGTGTTGTACGGGTTGCGGCTGGCCAGGTCTGAACGGTGGATTTGGCCGCGCCAGCGCTGGTCGAGCAGCGCGGCATAGATCGTGGTGGAGTCGCAATCGAGCGCCATTCCTGCCCGCAACCGGTTGAAGAAGACCGCGGCGATCAGGGGGCGCTCCTCCGCCAGCTTACCTTCGCGCTCCACCAGCGAAGCCATGGTCACGGTTTGATGAATGTTGCCGCCGCCGGTTTTGTTCCAGGCTTCGCGAAAGCGGGCGGTCATCTGGCGGCAGAGGTCGCGCGGCGAGGCGTGGCGGGTCAGGCGGTAGGTTTCGGGGAAAAGGTAACCCTCCAGGCTGGGCGCTTCGGGGTCGAGATCGCGAATCGAAGACGGGTCCCGCGCGGCCCGCAGGAATTCCTCGGCGCTGAAGATGCCGAACTGGCCGGCAGCTTGAGCGATATCGAACATATTCCAGCCTTCCGGAACCGTCAGCGCGTAATAGAAGACATCGCCGCGCGCGAGGCGCTGGACGATCTCGCCGGCGCTGGCTGCATGCTCGAAATGGTACTCGCCGGCCTGCAGCACCCGGCTGCGCGTCCACAGGCGGGCAGCCACGAAATCCCACGGGCTGCGCACCACCCCCGCGGCCGCCAGCCGCTGCCCCATGGCGAACGTCGTCGTGCCTCGCGGCAGGTCGACAAACACCGCCTCGTCAAAACCCTGGTACGGCTGCCGGAGGCGCCACGCGGCACCCCCCAGCAGCACGACGAAACCCAGCGCGACCCATCCCAGCCGATTCATAACGAATCGAGGTAGCTCTGCAACAGAATCACCGCCGAAAGCCGGTCCACCGCGGCGGCCCGCTTTTCGATGCTGATGCCGCTGGCGCGTAGCACCCGCCCGGCCTCCACGCTGGTGAGGCGCTCATCCCATAGTTTGACCGGCAGTCCTGTATATTTTTCCAACGCTTCGGCGAACTCGCGCGCCCACGCCGATTGACGCCCTTCGCTGCCCCCCATATTCATCGGGTTCCCCATCAGGAACATTTCCACGCCGCGCTCCCGTGCCAGCCCCTCCAGCGCACCCAGATCGGCGCGCTTCCTGGCGCGCACTAAATTCGGAAGCCCTTGCGCGGTAATCCCCAGTGGATCGCTGATGGCCAGCCCGATGCGCTTCTTCCCGAGATCGAGAGCCAGAATACGGGGTTTCAGGGCGAAAGCGGGTGAATCCGTCCCGCCGGTAACAGGCTTGGAACTCAACTCCATTTCATTATAGTCAAGCTCATGCTAGATTCGAGATAAGGGTAGCTCATCGTCCCGTGGTTTTAGTCACCAAGCCTGCCTCGAGCGCCGCAACCGTTACGCGAACCATACCGGAACGTGCGCAGTGGCTGATCGCACTAGGGGTGGTCGTGGCGCTTTTGTATTACGGCCGCGCGTTGTTCATCACCTCCATCGTCTCGGTAGTGATCGCGTTCATTCTGGATCCGTTCGTGGTGGTGCTGATGCGCCTCCGGCTGCCGCGTTCCCTGGCCAGCTTCGTGGTTTGCACGGTGGCGCTGGCTATGCTGTACGTGGTAGGGCTGGGCGTTTATTCGCAGTTCTCGGCCCTCTACGAGGTGATACCGAAATATGGGGAGCGCATTGGCGATCTGGTTGACACGGTGCAGCGCAAAGTCGCCGGCGCGGAGGAAAATGTCACCCGGCTGCTGGTTCCGGCCGAGCAGCGGCAGCAGGAGCAGGAGCGCTTGCGGGCGCAGCAGGCGGCAGCCGCCCGGCCAGCCAAACGCGGCCGTGTTCCCGTACCGGCCCAGCCGCCCGCAGCCACCCCCGGTTCCATTCCGGAAGTTCGGATTCACGAAGAGCGAAGCCCCATCGGCGACTTCATCGCCGCCCGCCTGAGCTCCTTCTACAGGTTTCTCCTGCTGGCCTCCTTCGTGCCTTTTCTGGTGTACTTCATGCTGAGCTGGCGCGACCACATCAATCGCAGTTTCCTGCAATTCTTCTCGGGTGAAGACCGGGTGGTAGCGGCCCGCAGCCTGCAGGGAATCGCCGAGATGGCGAGGGCTTTCGTCACCGGCAACTTCGTGCTGGGAATGACGCTGGCCGTCGTCAGTTCCAGCATGTTCTTGGTCATGGGCGTTCCTTTTCCCATCTTGGTGGGCCCGCTTTCAGGCTTTCTCAGCCTGGTGCCTTATGTGGGCCTGCCGCTGGCGCTACTCCCGCCCCTGTTCTCGTGCCTCACCGTGAACGTCGTGCCACTGTACGTACTGGTGGTGGTTACCGTCGGCCTGCTCCACCTGGTGGCGCTGAACCTCCTTTATCCGAAAATCGTGGGATCGCGGGTCCACCTGAATCCCCTGGTGGTCACGTTTTCGTTGATGTTGTGGGGCTTCCTGTGGGACGCCCCCGGCTTGCTGCTCGCCATTCCCGTCACCGCCGGGCTGAAAGCCGTATGCGATAACGTCGCCGGCCTGCGCAAGCTGGGCAAGTTCCTGGGAGATTGAAGCGATCGGCGATCAGCAGCCAGCGATTCACCGGGCGGCTGCCCGCTTCCGCTGCCTAGGGCTTGGGCTGACCGCTGCTCGCTTGTCCTATCACACACCCACGCCCGCGCCCACCAGCCCCCTGAAATACGCCACCGTTTCGCGCAGCCCCTCATCCAGCGACACGCGCGGCTCCCAGCCTAATATCGCCCGCGCTTTCGAGATATCCGGCCGGCGCTGACGGGGATCGTCTTCCGGCAGCGGCCGAAACTCTATCGGCGCCTTTGTCCCGGTCAGCGCACGAATACGTTCGGCGAATTCCAGAATAGTCATCTCTTGCGGATTGCCCAGATTTACCGGGTAGCGCTCGGCCGAGAGCATCAGCCGATACAATCCGTCCACCAGGTCGCTCACGTAGCAAAAACTGCGCGTCTGCCTGCCTTCGCCAAAGACCGTCATGGGAATGTCGCGCAGCGCCTGATCCAGAAACGCCGGCACCACCCGGCCATCGTTGAGCTTCATGCGCGGCCCGTAAGTGTTGAAGATCCGCGCGATGTTGGTCGCCAGGCCGTGCTTGCGGTGGTAGGCCATGGTCAGCGCCTCGGCGAAACGCTTGCTTTCGTCGTAGCAGGAGCGCGGCCCCACCGGGTTGACATTGCCCCAGTAGGTTTCCACCTGCGGGTGTACGGCCGGGTCGCCGTAGCTTTCCGAAGTCGAGGCCAGCAGAAAACGGGCGTCGCCGGTTCGCGCCAGCTCCAGCAACCGCCGCGTGCCCAGCGACCCCACATCCAGCGTCTCGATCGGACAGCGAAGATAATCGAATGGGCTCGCCGGGGATGCCAGATTGACCACCGCGTCCACCGAGCCCTCAACTTCGAAGGGTTGGGTGATATCGCGATCGAAAAACTCGAAACGCGGATTTCCTGACAAATGGTCGATATTCCGCGGCGCGCCCGTCGACAAATTGTCGATCCCGACCACGGAATGCCCCTCCGCCAGCAGGCGGTCGCAAAAATGAGAGCCGATAAAACCGGCGGCGCCGGCGACGACGATTCGCAAGTTCCCTCCCGGGAAATCTCTTACCTCAAGCCACGCTTACAGCTTCACTTGGCTGCGCGTATGGACAAATATCACAGCAAATTCCACCTGGAGCGCAAGCCAGACATCGAGCCTTTCGCTCAGTCGGGTGCTCACCTCTACCGATTATACGCGTGGCGGAATAGCACCCTCTCATCCCGCATCTACATGGCCAGATAACTCGGTCCGCCACCACCCTCGGGCGTGACCCAGTTGATGATCTGGTAGGGGTCGGCGATGTCGCAGGTCTTGCAGTGGACGCAGTTCGAAGCGTTGATCTTCAATTTTGGCACGCCCTTCTCCATCTGCATTTCATACACCGCGGCGGGACAGAAATACTGACACGGGTTTCCGTACTCGCGGACGCAGCGGTCGCTGCAGATGTTCGGATCGAGGACCACCAGATGGCAGGGCTGATTCTCTTCATGCCGTGTTCCGGAGTAATACACATCCGTGAGCCGGTCAAACGTCAGTTTGCCGTCGCCCTTGAACCGCGCCGACTGATCCACCAAGGTGAGATCGCGATGAAGAGGGTGGTACCGCTGGTAACCGGGTCCCGTGCGCATTGGGTCGAGCATTCCGCGTCCGCCGGTAACAAATTGAATGCCGCTGTGCAGAAGCCCCTTCCATAGCCCGTCGTGGAACCCCTGGTGGAAATTCCGCACCGGCCACAGTTCTTTCTTGATCCAGCTCTCCTCGATCTTTTTCGGATAGGCCGCTAGTGTCTTCGCCGAGGTGTCTCCCGCGCACAGCGCTTCATAAATCGTTTCGGCGGCAAGCATGCCGCTCTTCATCGCGGTGTGGATTCCCTTCAGCCGTTGGGAATTCAGCAGGCTCGCCGAATCGCCGACGATCAGCGCACCGTCCACATAATTCCGCGGCATGGAATACCACCCGCCATAAGGGACGGTCTTGGCGCCGTAACGAACCAGCTTGCCGCCCTCCAGAATCCGGCGCACGAACGGATGGGTCTTGAAATTCTGGAACGCCTGGTGGGGATCGAAGAGCGGATTGGCGTATTCGAGCGCGATGACCATGCCGAGCGAAACGCGATTGTCGCGCAACCCGTAAATCCACGTGCCGCCGTACATATCGGCCGTCAGAGGCCATCCCAGCGTGTGCGCCACGTAACCCGGGTCGATGCGCCCCGGCTCGACGTCCCAGAGTTCCTTGATCCCAATGCCGTACGTCTGAGGGTTCAGTCCGTCCAGACTCAAGCGGGTGACCAGGTCCTTGGTCAGCGAACCGCGCGGGCCTTCGGCCAGCACGGTAACTTTGGCGCGCAGCTCATATCCCGGGGTAAAGTTGCTTTTCGGCTTGCCGTTTCGGTCCACCGCCTGGTCCCCGGTCAGGACGCCGGCAATGCCGCTGTTCTCGTAGAGCAGATCCCGGCCCGAAAAGCCCGTAAACAGGGTCACCCCCTTTTGTTCCACGAGCTGCGATAGCCACGTCACGAGTCGGTTCAGTGAGATTAAGTAATTCCCGTGGTTGCGAAACGGAGGAGGGGTGATCGGAAGTTTCCAGGACTTCCTTTCGCTCAGGAAGTGGACGGCGTCGCTCGTGACCGGGGTGTCGAGGGGCGCGGTGTTCTCGAAATCGGGCACCAATTCCCGCAGCGCGCGCGGGTCCAGGATGGCGCCCGACAGTTGATGTGCACCGGCCTCGCGAGCTTTCTCCAGCACGTACACGTTTTCCGTGGATAGTTCCGGCGATTTCTTGGCCGCATTGTGCCGCTCGATCAGGTTGGCAAGCTGGAGAGCGCAGGCAAGGCCGCTCGGCCCCGCGCCGACGATCAGAACATCCGCTTCGAGTGTTTCGCGTTCGACGGGCATGACGTCATCCGTGTTGGAGCTTCTTTACCGCGGCCGTAAGCGCCGGCACCACTTCGAATAGATCGCCGGCGATGCCGTAATCGGCAACTTCAAAAATAGGCGCGTTTTCGTCTTTGTTGATGGCGACGACGGCCTTCGAGCCCTTCATGCCGACCAGGTGCTGGATGGCGCCGGAGATCCCCACCGCCAGGTAGAGCTTGGGCGACACCGTCTGCCCTGAGCTGCCCACCTGCCGGTCCATCGGGAGCCATCCGTTGTCGCAGATCGGGCGCGATGCGGCCAGTTCCGCGCCGAGCGTCCGCGCCAGTTCCTCCACCATCGGCAGGTTCTCTTTCTCCTTGATTCCGCGGCCGACCGAGACGATCAGCCGCGCAGAAGCCAGATCCACCGTCTGCTCGGATTCCCGGAACCGCGCTCCCGGTTTGCTCCGGATCTCGGCCGCTTCGAGTTCCGGCGTGAAAAGCTCCACCTCGGCCGCGCCCGCGGAAACCGAATCCGAACGGAACGCTCCTGCCTGCACCGAGACGAAACACGGACCCTCGCCGGAGTGCCGGTAATCCGCGTTCAGCCTGCCTTGCAGCAGTTGGCGCACCCACATCGGGCGCCCGTCCTCGAAACGCATGCCGATGACATCGGAGATGAGCATCTGGTCGAACCGCGCCGCCAGCCTTGGAGCGAAGTCGCGAACCTGGTAGGTGTGCGGAAACACGGTCAGCGCCGGATCCAGCTTGCGAATCAACTGACTGAGCGCCAGGACATACCCGTCGGCCGTGTACTGGCCCAGCAATTCATGCTGCACCACGTAGGCCTTCAGAATTTTCCTGGTGCGCAACTCCGCGGCCAGGTCGTCCGCCGGTCCCGCCGCTACGGCGGCAATCAGCGGCTGGTTCAATTGTTCCGCCGCTTCCTGACCCGCCGCCAAGGCTTCCCAGGATAACCGGTTCCACGTGCCGCGATATTCCAGGATCGCCAGTACGCCCTTCATAACACCCGCACCTCGAATTTAAGGATTTCCGCCAGCTTCGTGGCGGCCTCTGCCGCGCTGCCCGTAATCATGCGCGCCTCCTTCTTTCGCGGCGGCACGTAAACGCGCTCGATCGACACCGGCGCCGGCCGCGGCCCGGAGAGCTCTTGCGGCGCGATGCGGCGAACCTCTTTGGTCTTCACCTTTTTAATTCCCATCAGGGTGGCGTAGCGGAGTTTGCTGATTCCGGATTGAATGGTCAGCAGCGCGGGAAGGGGCAGTTCGACCCATTGGAACCAGCCGTCTTCCAGCTCGCGCTTGACGCGCACCGAGCCATCCTGTTTTTCCACTTCCATGATGATGGTCGCATGGGGAATGCCCAGGCTCTCCGCCATCACCACGCCGGTCTGCCCCAGCCCGAGATCGTCGGATTGCAGCCCGGTCAGGATCAGGTCCGCATTTTCCGCCGCCGCGGCCGCGGCCAGCCGGCGCCCCAGGGTGAGACTGTCGAGTCCTGGCAGGTCGTCGCAGGCGAGATGAATGGCGCGGTCCGCGCCCTTGGCGAGCGCTTCCCGGATGGACGAAACCACGCGATCCGGTCCGGCGCAAAGCACCACCACCTCGCCGCCATGTTTGTCCTTGAGCAGCAGCGCCGCTTCCAGCGCGTAGGCGTCCGATTCATTCGTCTCGTAGCTCAGGTCGTGTTCGTCAAACCATTTGCCGCGAGCATCGATGCGGACGCTGGAATCTCGCACCGGAACCTGTTTCAGGGCAACTATCGTCTTCATCGTGAAAACTCCCGGCCGGCTTTGCTGCCGCTGCGTTTTACTTTACCCGTGGGTAAGGTATCAATTACCCGCCGGCTTGTCAACCGGGCAAGCGCCGGCCCACCGGACCTTGGTCTGGACATTACACTGGATGTTGACCATATGAAAAGCTATCGCAAGGAACTCTGGTTCGAGGTGCCGTCGCGGCGCGGGTTCGTCAACATTACGCCGGAGGTGGAGAAGTGTCTGCGCGAAAGCGGCGTGCGCGAGGGGCTGGCGCTGGTGAACGCCATGCACATTACGGCATCGGTATTCATCAACGACGATGAAAGCGGACTGCACCAGGATTACGACCGCTGGCTGGAACAACTGGCGCCGCATGAGCCGGTTTCGAAATACCAGCACAACCGCACCGGGGAAGACAACGCGGACGCGCACATGAAGCGGCAGATCATGGGCCGCGAAGTGGTGGTGGCGGTGACCGAAGGACGGCTCGATTTCGGGCCTTGGGAGCAGATCTTTTACGGCGAGTTCGACGGGCGGCGGCGCAAGCGGGCGCTGGTAAAGATTATCGGCGAGTAAATCCGGAGTCTGGTAAGATTTCTGGAATGGCGCAACCCAACGTCTACGCACCGTCTGCCGCGTTTGCCAGCCGGGCCCACGTCGGCAGCCTGGAAGCTTACCGGGAACTGTACCTGAGGGCGGCCGAGAAGCCGGAAGAATTCTGGGGCGAACTGGCGGAGCGGGAACTCGAGTGGTTCGAGAAATGGAGCCATGTTTTCGAGTGGAACCCGCCTTTTGCGAAATGGTTCGCGGGCGGCAAGATCAACGCCTCCTACAATTGCGTGGATCGGCACCTGGCAACGCACCGCAAGAACAAAGTCGCGATTTTGTGGGAAGGCGAGCCGGGAGATCAGCGCCAGATCTCCTACCAGGAATTGCACCGGCTGGTGTGCCGTTTCGCCAATGTGCTGAAGGGGCGCGGACTCAGGACCGGCGACCGCGCCATCGTCTATATGGGGATGGTGCCGGAGCTGCCGGTGGCGTTGCTGGCTTGCGCGCGGCTGGGCATCGTCCACAGCGTGGTGTTCGGCGGGTTTTCGGCCGAGGCGCTGAAGACCCGGATTCAGGACCTGGAAGCGGCGGTGGTGATCACCTGCGACGGAGCGTGGCGGCGCGGCAAGGAAGTGCCGCTGAAGAAAGCCGTGGATGAAGCGCTGACGGAGTGTCCCACGGTGAAGGATGCGATCGTGCTGCGGCGCACCGGTGGCGCGGTGGAAATGCAGCCAGGGCGCGATCACTGGTGGCACGAGCTGGACGAGGGAGCGAGCGAAGTGTGCCCGGCGGAGCCGCTCGATAGCGAACACCCCCTCTACGTGCTTTACACCTCGGGGACGACCGGGAAGCCGAAAGGCATCGTACACACCACGGCGGGCTATCTGCTGGAAACTTGCGTGACCATGAAGTGGGTATTCGACCTGCGCGATGAGGATACGTTTTGGTGTACGGCGGATATCGGGTGGGTGACGGGGCACAGCTACATTGTGTACGGGCCGCTGGCGGCGGGGGCGACGACCATGATGTATGAAGGCGCGCCCGATTTTCCGCAGCCGGACCGGTTCTGGCGGTTGATTGAAAAGTACCGGGTCAACATCTTTTACACTTCGCCCACGGCGATTCGCGCCTTTATCAAGCAGGGCGACCAATGGCCCAACGGGCGCGATCTATCGAGCCTGCGGCTGCTGGGCTCGGTGGGAGAACCGATCAACCCGGCGGCGTGGGAGTGGTATTACAAGGTGATCGGCAAGGAGCGCTGCCCGATCGTGGACACCTGGTGGCAGACGGAAACGGGCAGCATCATGATCGCGCCCATGCCGGGAGCGGTGCCGCTGAAACCGGGCTCGGGGACGCTGCCCATGCCGGGTATTCTGGCCGACATTGTGAACCTGCAGGGCGAGCCGGTGGGCGCGAACCAGGAAGGCTTTCTGATTATCCGCCGGCCGTGGCCCAGCATCGCGCGCACACTGTGGCGGGAGCCGGACCGCTACCGAAAACAATACTGGGAGCGCGTCGATGGAGTGTACCTGGCGGGGGACGCGGCGCGGCGGGATGAAGACGGCTACTACTGGATTCTGGGGCGCATCGACGACGTCATGAACGTCAGCGGGCACCGGCTGAGCACGATGGAAATCGAATCGGCGCTGGTGCGTCACCCGGCGGTGGCGGAAGCCGCGGTGGTGGGCAAGCCGCACGAGATCACCGGACAGGCGATAGCGTGTTTCGTAACCCTGAAGAAGGGGAAGTGGGACCATGGGCAGTTGGGCGAGGAACTGCGCCGGTGGGTGGCCCACGAGATCGGCGGCTTCGCCAAGCCGGAGCAGATCCGCTTCACCGATTCGCTGCCGAAGACGCGCAGCGGCAAAATCATGCGGCGGCTGCTGCGGGAAATTGTGACCTCGAACTCGGTGACGGGCGACGTGACGACGCTGGAAGACCTGTCGGTGGTGACGCAACTGGCGGCGCAGCACGACGAAGACTGATGGGGCGAGGGCGGCGGGCAGGCGGCACCGCCGCCCCACTACGGAAGTTACTTCCGCCCATCCTCGACGAACTCGCGGAGCCGGCCGAGTGCGTCGTCCCACTGCCTGGAAATCATGTCGAGGTAGCGGCGGGCATCTTCCAGGCGCCGTTGATTCAATTGCCAAACGCTCTCGCGCCCGTGGCGCTCGCTGCGCACGAGGCCCGACCCCTCCATCACCCGCAGGTGCTTGGTGATGGCCTGACGAGTGAGCTTGGAGCCTTCGGTGAGTTGCGCGATCGACATCGGTCCGGCGCCGCCGAGGCGGGCGACCAGGCGGAGGCGAGTCTCGTCTCCCAGGGCGGCGAACAAGTGGGCGGAGTCTTTCGGCTTTGCCGGGACGCGCCAGCTACCGCGCATGACCCACGTACTGCTCGATCAGTTTCACCTGGATGGCCCAGCCGGCGTCGTTGGCGGCGAAGGCCTTGGCCCGGCGGGCGAGCGGAATTTGATCGAAACCGGACTCGGTGACGGTCAGCAGAATCCCGCCTTCGGCTTCCTCGAGTTCGAAGGCCACCAGCGTGGCCGGCTCAGCGGAGTAATCGACACCGGGCTCGATGGCGTGGGGATGCCAGCGGAAGGAGAACAGCAACTGCGGCTCGACTCGCTCGATCACGATCTCGAACGCGGTGCCTTCGTGCGGCTTCTGAAGCTTGGCGACCTCGGCGTCGACAGTGGTCCCCACGATGGTAGCGCGCAAGCGGGCGCCCGCTGAGAAGGGACCGTCGAACCTCATGCCGAACCAGGCGCCGAACTCGGCGGAATCTGAGATGGCACGCCAGACGCGGTCCAGCGGCGCGCGCAATAGAACTTTCTTCTCGATGCGATCCGTATTCATGCAACCTCCAGGTTGCATATTAGCAGCGGGCAGAGGTAAAATGCAACCATTAAGTTGTATATCGTGACTGCTGTACCAACCCCACCTGATCCGCAACCTGGTTTACCATAACTTGAATATGAGACAAATTTGCCTGATTGCGGTGCTCCTCCCGCTGGCGCTCACGGCGGCAGACAAGACCTACGTGTTGAGGGCGGCGAGGATGTTCGATGCCAAGAGCGGGCAGGCCGCGACGCCGGGAGTGATCGTGGTTACGGGGAACAGGATTGCGGGTGTGGGCGGCGGCGCGGCGATTCCGTCCGGCGCCGAGACCATCGACCTGGGCGATGCGACGCTATTGCCGGGATTGATGGACGCGCACACGCATCTTTCCATGCCGTTCTCGCTGGATTACCGGCAGTTGATTCTGGCGGACGTGCAGAAGCCGGTGGCGGAGCGGGCGCTGGACGCGGCCGAAAACGCCCGGGTGACGCTGATGGCGGGATTCACCACGGTGCGCGACGTGGGATCGAGCGATTTCATCGACGTGGGCTTGCGCAACGCGATTCGCGACGGCAGAGTGGCGGGTCCGCGTATGCTGGTGGCCGTACACGCGCTGGGATCGACGGGCGGGCACTGCGATCCGACGGCGGGTTTCGCGCCGACCCTGTTTGGGCGCGAGCCGGGATTCGCGGATGGGGTGGTCAATTCGCCGGACCAGGCGCGGGAAGCGGTGCGCTACAACATCAAGAACGGCGCGGACGTCATCAAGATCTGCGCCACCGGGGGTGTGCTATCGCTCACCGACGACGTGGACACGCCGCAACTGACGCAGGCGGAGCTGGATGCGCTGGTGGACGAGGCCCACGCGCTGCGGCGTAAGACTGCGGCGCACGCCCATGGCGCCACCGGTGCCAAGCGGGCCATACGCGCCGGGATCGATTCGATCGAGCACGGCACCTTCCTGGACGACGAGGCGCTGGATATGATGAAGACCCGCGGGACCTTCTACAATCCCACCCTGATGGCGATCGAAGGCGTGAAGCAGAACCTG
>JBEKZL010000209.1:0-13649 GCA_049509915.1 Bryobacteraceae bacterium
CAAGAGTAAATTACCTTCTTTACATGGGTACACAATCGCATCGCCGCAAATCTCTATAACCAAGCTTTTCAAGGCCTTACGCGGGAAAATGCATCATAAAGAGCGGGAACTTCGGTCTAGAACTGCACCTTCGGGGCCGAGCGCGCGCCGGGCTCGGTCTTGAAATAGGCGTCGTTGCGGGCGAAGCCGGAAAGCGATGCCACCACGTTGGACGGGAACAGCTCGATCAGCGTGTTATAGCTTTGCAGGGCCTCGTTGTACTTGCGCCGCTCCACCGCGATGCGGTTTTCGGTACCGGCCAATTCGTCCTGCAAGGCCAGAAAATTCTGGTCCGATTTCAACTGCGGGTAATTCTCGCTGATCACCAGCAGTCGCGAGATGGCTCCGTCGAGTTGCTGGTTGGCCTGGATCTTTTCCTGCGGCGAACGCGCGCCGCCGAGAGCCGCGCGCGCGTCGGCGACATCCTTGAATACTTCGGTCTCGTGTTGCGCGAAACCCTTGACCGTGGCGACCAGGTTCGGAATCAGATCGGCGCGGCGCTGAAGAGCGACATCGACCTGGGACCACTGCGCATTGACGGCCTCGCGCTGGGTCGCCAGGTCGTTGCGCGTGCCGATGAATTTCGCGCCCGCGAACACCGCCAACAGCAACAAAACCCCGATGGTGATTAGGGCAGCTTTCACATGATTCTCCTGTAATTACTTCTCCAGCCGGTCTACCGCATCGATCACCCGGTCGATGGCGGCGAGGTAGCCCTCCAGCAATCCGACCGGTTCCGCCTGCCGCGGCTTAATGCGCTGCTCGCGAATGTCCAGCACCTGATCGAAGGCCGCCCGGTCGAAGCCGAACCGCTGGCCGGCCGCGGCCACGATCTCGCGCTTGCGCGTGGGCGCGGCGGCGCCATCGAGCAGGAGGGCGTGCCGGAACAGCACCGCAAACGTCGACAGCGAATCGACCAGCAGGCGACGCAGCAGGTCCGGGTCCTGCAACATTCCCGAAGCCTTCTGGCGCAGGCGCAACAGCTTGGCGCGCAAGTCGTGCTCCACCTGGGCGCGATAGAAGGAATTGTCCACTTCGAGCGGCCCGATCGGGTCCCGGCCGTGCAAGATCCGGTAGTGCGCCTTGATGTCGTGAAACTCAATGGCGAAACAGTCCGTGGAAGTGGCCAGCTCGTGTTCGGTGAGCAGGAGAGGGGCGGGGCTGCCTTTCTCCCTCCACCAGCGGAAAACGTCCGCCACCGCGGCCAGTTCGCGGGGCGTCAACACCGTCACCACGCAGAGGACGTTGTAATCGGAAAACGCCGCGTGATGTTCGCCCGCGGCCGCCGAGCCGTAAAGCACAACCGAGACCAGCCGGTCGCCCAGGGCCTTGGTCAGGCGCTCCACGAGTTGGGTCAGGAGTTTTTCCATGAGATCGCTTACCAGTCGCTCGATGCTCCACCGCCGCCGGAATCGCCGCCCCCAAAACCGCCGAAGCCTCCGCCGGAGTCGTACCCGCCGAAGCCTCCGCCGCCGCGCCCACCCCCGGAGCCGCGGGACAGCACGCTGCCCATCAGCAGTCCGGTCAGAAAACCGCCCCCGCCGTTGCCGCGCGGGCCGCCGCGCAGCAGCCAGAAAAGCAGGAACAAACCGCCGCCCACGATCAGCGGCCAAGGGATGGAATCGGAGCCGGTCTCGCGATAGCGTCGCGGCGGCGGCTCCGTGTCCAACCCCACCTGCTTGGCCTGAGCGATGGTGGCGCCGACCGTTTCCGCCGCCGCCGTCAGCGCATCGCCGTAATCCCGCTGCCGCAGCGCGGGGCGCATCTCGCGCAATACCCGCCCGGCCATGGCGTCCGTCAGAATCGGTTCCAATCCGTAGCCGACTTCGAGCCGGCTGCGCCGGTCCGCCACCGCCAGCAACAGCAGCACTCCCTGGTTCTTGCCCTTCTGGCCCACGCCCCAGGCGCGGAAGATAGTATTGGCGACGTCCTCCACCGGTTCGTTTTCGAGGCTCGGCAGAACCACCAGGGCGATCTGGGCGCCGGTCGCCCGCTCCACGGACGCGCAGTACGCTTCCAGCCGTTGGCGAGCCCCGGAGTCCACCACGCCCGCGAAGTCGCTGACGTATCCCTGCGGCTTCAGGGCCTTCCAATCCACCCCCCAAGCCGCGACGGCCCCATACAGCGCCAGCGCCACCGCCGCAACCAGCCGCCCAGGAGTTCTCATTTCGACCCTCCAGTGTACTACGCGGCAATGGGGGAACCGCTTCGGCTCGGCTCGCATGGGTGCTTGACCGATCTGAGGAAATCCGTTCCCGAGCAACCGCTCCCTGGCGGTCGCGGCTTTTGTAAGTGACGCACTCGTGACCGGAAGCACGCCAGCGAAGTCGCGAGAAAACTGGTGATTGACGCGGGTCATCCAGGCGTGCTATCGCTAATCGACGATTAACCATGACAAAGAAAGACGTCAACGGTGATCTGTGCTGCCCGCCAGAACCCATCCCCTCGGAAGTAAGCCTGCTCACGCTCGAAGGGGCCGAAGCGGATGAGGAACTGGCAAAACTGGCTAAGGCGATCGGCCATCCAGCGCGAGTCCGGATCTTGAGGATGCTCTCCCGCAAGGAGGCGCGAGTTTGCAGCCAGATTGTCGATGAACTTCCGTTGGCCCAGTCCACCGTGTCTGAACATCTGCGCATCCTGAAGGAAGCCGGCCTGGTGCGTAGTTCGCAAGACGGGCCGCGCGTGGGCTACTGCATCAATTTCGACGGACTGCGCCGGTTGAAGGCCCTCGTGGCCATTATCTAAGCGGCGGATTTTTTGTGTCCTATATATCGCCAATCGTCGATATTCGAATAAAGGAGATGTCCTCATGAATTTAAGCCAACTGGCAAATGGATTCAGAACAGTTCCCTCTCAGGGACCTGCGAGAGGTTAACACACATGGGACGTGCTTCAGTGGAAACGCCAGTCACGCCGAAAAGACTGAACTTCTTCGAACGATATCTGAGCCTATGGGTGGGACTTTGCATGCTGGTTGGCGTGCTCATCGGCAAGGCCTTACCCGGCGGAATCGACCAACTGCGAAGAATGGAATTCGGAGCGGGAAGTCAGATCAATATCCCCATCGCGGTGCTCATCTGGCTCATGATCGTTCCGATGATGATGAAGGTCGATTTCGCATCGATCCGGAACGTAGGCAGGAAGCCGCGCGGGCTGCTGGTGACGCTGTTCGTGAACTGGCTGGTGAAACCGTTCTCAATGGCATTGATTGCCTGGGTGTTCTTCCGCTTCGTATTTTCGGCCTGGATTCCGCCCGCTGA
The DNA here is from genome assembly GCA_049509915.1 of Bryobacteraceae bacterium. Classification (GTDB taxonomy): domain Bacteria; phylum Acidobacteriota; class Terriglobia; order Bryobacterales; family Bryobacteraceae; genus JBEKYD01. Next base: position 3,300 of record JBEKZL010000209.1, read on the forward strand.
CGCCGATCAATATATCGCCGGGTGCATCATCCTCGCGGCGGCGCCCTGCACCGCCATGGTGTTCGTCTGGAGCTATCTCACCGAAGGCGACCCGGCGTATACGCTCGTGCAGGTTTCCATCAACGACTTGATCATGCTGTTTCTGTTTGCGCCGATCGTCCGCTTTCTGGTGAACGGTGCATCCTCGTTGCACGTGCCGTTTCAGGTGCTGCTGTATGCAGTCGGCATCTTCATCGTGATTCCGCTAGTCGCGGGATCGGCACTCCGCGCGTGGTTCATTCACGCGCACGGGCAGGAGTGGTTCGAGAAAGCTCTGCTGCCCCGCTTCGCGCCGGTCAGTATGCTCGCTCTGCTGGCCACGCTGGTGCTCATCTTTGCGTTCCAGGCGGATAACATCACCGGGAAGCCGTTTCATGTAGTGTTGATCGCGATTCCGATCCTTCTGCCGGGAGCGCTGATCGGCGCGAGCAACTTCTTCGAACTGGCTGTGGCAACGGCGATCGCGCTATTCGGCCCTGGCTCGGGAGCGGCCTTGGCGACGGTGGTCGGCGTCCTCATTGAGGTTCCGGTGATGCTGTCGGTATGTGCCTTCTGCAATCGCACGCGTCACTGGTTTCCTGAAACGGAGCATGCCGGGTGAAGTCGTTTGCCTGAGCCGGCACAAGCGCAAGTGAGGCAGGTCTACTGGGAGATCGTAAACAGATGACGAGGACGAGGATGTTAGTCCTATGCACCGGCAATTCCGCCCGGAGCCAGATGGGCGAGGGCTTGTTTCGAGCCGAAGGGGGCGAGCGGTTCGAGGTATTCAGCGCCGGCACCAAGCCGGGGTATGTCCGTCCGGAAGCGATCGCCGTGATGAAGGAACTCGGCATCGACATCTCGAATCACCGGTCCAAGTCTGTGGACGAATTTTCCGGCCAGGCATTCGATTACGTGGTGACCGTCTGCGACAACGCTCGCGACAACTGTCCTGTGTTTCCGGCCCGCACTGAACGCATTCACTGGAGTCTCGAGGATCCCGCCGCGGTCGAGGGTAGCGAGACGGAGCGGCTGTCCGCCTTTCGACGCATTCGCGACCAAATACACGCGCGGGTGAAGTCGTTCCTCCAGGATCGAGCGGCCACCGCCAGATAGAGAGCGACGAAAACGGGAGAAAAAACAAAAACGGTCGCGACGGGGCAGCCCCGTACAGCGCCACCGCCGTAACCAGCCGCCCAGGAGTTCTCATTTCGACTCTCCAGTGTACTACGCGGCACTGCCGGAACCGGGTCAGGGGGAGGGGAACCGGCCGCATAGCCGATCCTGGGGGAAATCCGTTCCCGCGGCAACCGCTCCCTCGCGGTCGCGGCTCGGTAAGTGACTGAAAAAACGCGGCACTCGTAACCGAGCCGCGACCGCGAGGGAGCGGTTGCCGCGGGAACACTGCGAAATTTCCAGATCGGTTAAGCACCCGATGGGAACAGGATCGGTCGTACGGTACTGCGTAAACGGTCGAGTTCGGCTGTATTGTGCTGGAGGAGGCGGTGCCCCCACGTCGTGTTGGTTCCTTCGCGGCAATCCTTCGCCAGCGCCAAGCCGATGGTTTCGTAGTCTCCGAGATCGGGCCGCAGCTTTTCCGGTTCGCTCAAAGCGCCGAGAATGAAGACCCTCTCCGTCAAGTGCGCGGGAACCTGGGCTATCGCATTTTGCAGCCTGTCAACCTTGCCGTCGAGGTCGATCAACAGGATCATATGCCGGTACGAATTGCGATCCATTTCAGCAATGTGGGTCGATAGAAACTCCTCCAGCACGTTCGTCCAGCCGCCCGCCACGTTGAGGACCTGGAATTGCCGTGCCAGGAGCTGCTGACCCAGACCCTGATCCAGACCCAGGTGAAAGCCGTTGGCTAATTGGCTATTGGCGTCGTCTTCGGGCAGCACCAAGACGTGTGGCCGGCGCCGGTTGACGCTCATGGCTCCAGGTCGCCGCGAATCATCGCGCCGACAAGGTCGCCGTTGACCTGCATGTCCTTGAGCGGACGCATGATCGTGGGCTCCAGATGACTGTTGCGGTAGAGAACGAACGTATTCTCATCGGAAAAACGGCGAATCGCCTCGGCGTTGTGCGAGGTCGCAATGAACTGGCCACCGGATTGGAAGGCCTTGCGCAGCGCCAATACGAAGTGACCGACCTCGGAGATGGCCAGATAATTGTCCGGCTCGTCCCAGAAGCAAAGCAGCGGACCGTAAGCGTCGTTCGCGGCTAGCACCAAGGCGCAGATCATGAAACATTTTTCGGCGTCGGAGAGGGCACCGAAGGGGAGCTTCAGCGTACCCTGCTCGTTCGAAAACTGCACGATCAGGCTGCGAGAATCCGTACCTACCAGAGGATTCTTGATGTCTTTCAGGTCGGGCATGACCTGCTTCAGATACTTGTCGATCTTGCCGTAGGCGGACGGCGAATAGGCCAAGAGACCGGTGAACCACGCGCCAAAGTCAGTGAGCTGAGGATTCGGTTCCAGCGTTTCGTCCTTGGAATCGCCAGTAATCAGGACGGGCAGCGGCCGAAGGATGAGCATGCGGGCGAGCCATTGCTTGAAAAGGAATGCGGGGTCGGATGTCGATTGTTGCTGAATGATTGGCAGGGCGACTAGATGCCAGTCAATAGGGAAGCTGGCCACCCTCTCCGGACCCGCTCCTGCAACGCCCACCTGGTCGAGCGCCCGGGTGAGGACGGGCTTGCCGTCCACAGCGAGCCTCTCGTCGAGGACGCGAAGCTCTTTGAACCCCGCAGGAAATTCAAACGCGATACTGTATGCGAATAATCGGGCCTCCAACTCGACCTCGATCTCAAATCGCATCGGCAGGTTCGTGCGCCCGACGATTTCCCCCATCAGATGCCCGATGCTAATGGGGCCGCTGTTCAGCGCATCCGCCCGCCCGCGACTGAGATCCCCCGGCTTCACCAGTTCGCCAACACGGTTCGCGCCCCGCCCGATTTTCTGTAGAATCTCCAGCGCGAGCCCGACTGCTGTTTTGCCCGCGCCGTTTTTCCCGATCAGCAACATGGAGGACTGGCCAGAGACGGGCAACTCGAAGTTCTCCAGGCAACGGAAGTTATGAACGTAGAGGCGGCGTATCACAACAGAATGATACCGCTCATTCCCAATGCGGGACTGCCGCGCGGAGCGGCGTTCCGGCTAAGCGGCCACCTCGACATAATCGACCGAGCTGCTCAGCTCGGGGATTGGCTCACCGACCAGCTTCATTCCCTCGAAGTGGAACTCCAGAGCCTGCTGAAAATTATGCCGGGTTTTCTTCATCAGTACGGCCCGCGGCGCCACAGCCTGGCACGTCGGGCGAATAGGCGGAAAAACCAGTGCTGGTACGCTCGATCAGGACGGGATAACGCTTGGGGCTCATCGCTTCAGTCCTGCCTTCTGGAGTATACCGTTTTGGCCCCCGCCAAGTCCGCCTTCCCCTGCCTGCTACACTCGAAACAGATGGCTGTCGACGCCGCGCCTGGGATCGATCTCAACGAATGGACCGCGCTCCGCGGTGTGCGCGACGGGCTCATGTGGTTCACGCGGGAGAAGCAGTGGATCAACGAGATCCACCTGGCGCTGTGCCGCATTCCGGCCCCCACCCTGCTCGAACAGGAGCGCGCCACCTGGTTCGTCGATCAATTTCGCGCCCTCGGTTGGGACGCCGCCCTCGACCGCGCCGGCAACGTCACGGCGGCCTTCGGCGAACCGCCCTACGTGGCTCTTACCGCGCACCTCGACACGGTGCTGGCACCACGCCAGGCCGATGAAATCTCAGTCGATGGCGACGGCCGTTTCCACGGACCAGGCGTCGCCGATAACGGTGCCGGGCTGGCGGCTTTGCTGGCCATGGCCCGCGCCTGGAAGGTTTCCCGCGATATACCGGCGTCGCCGCGCGGCTTGCTCCTGGTAGCCAATGTGGCCGAGGAAGGCGAGGGCAATCTTGCCGGGATGCGCTATCTCTGCCGCCAGTCGCCCTTGGCCAAGAAGATCGATTCCTTCGTGGTGATCGACGGCGCCGATACCGGCCATATCACCACGCGCGGCCTGGGCAGCCGCCGCTTTGAGCTCTCTTTCACCGGGCCTGGCGGCCATAGCTGGAGCGATTATGGCATAGCCAACCCTCTCCATGCGCTCTGCCGGGCCGTGTCCCTGTTCTCCGATACCCGCGTGGCGAGCGCTCCCAAATCGGCGCTGAACGTGGGTATGATCGAAGGCGGCGCCAGCATCAACGCCATCGCCCAATCGGCTCGCGCCAAGATCGATATCCGCTCGGAAAGCAATGAAAAGATGGACGAAATCGTATCCGCTCTGGAATCCGCCATCGAACACGCCCGCGATTTGGAAAACCAGCGGGCCGGCAGGGGAAAGGTGGTTTCCAAGCTCAAGGAAATTGGTTCGCGTCCAGCCGCCGCTCTACCCGAAGACGCCGCCATCCTGCAATTCGTCAGGGCCGCCGACGCCCATCTCGGCATCCGCTCCCGCGCCGATTGTGCTTCCACCGACGCCAACGTCCCGCTTTCGCTCGGGTTCCCGGCCATCGCCATCGGCGCCGGCGGCGCCGGCGGCGGAGCCCATACCACCAACGAGTGGTACCGTCATGAGGGCCGCGATCTCGGCCTCAAGCGCATCTTTCTGACCCTGCTTTTGCTAATGCGCTACGGCGGCGGAGCCCGGTGAGCCGCTCCCAAGCGGCCGATGCCGCACTGGTCTGGAACACCCTCGTTTGGGGCTCCACTTTCGTCCTGGTCAAGAACGCCCTGGCCGGCATCTCGCCGCTGCTGTTTCTGGCGCTGCGCTTCTCTCTGGCCACCGCCATCCTACTGGTACTTTTTGGCGGCTTGGGCAAGGGCCCGTATACCCCCAAAGCTCTGGCCGCCGGCACAGTCACCGGCACTTTCCTCTTTGCCGGCTATCTGTTTCAAACCTGGGGTTTGCGGCTGACGAGCCCGCCCAAATCGGCGTTCCTGACCGGGCTGAACACGGTCATGGTTCCTTTGCTCGCCGCGCTCGTCTATAAGATCAAGCCGCAGAGGTCGGAGTTGTTGGGTGTGCTGGCAGCCACCGCCGGGCTGGCTCTGATGACACTTCAGGCTAGCGCGGGCTCTGGCTTTGGCTTAATCAATCGCGGCGATCTGTTGACCATCGTCTGCGCGCTGGCCTTTGCCGCTCACATCGTTACCTTGGGGCATTTTTCCGAGCAGGTGGGTTTCGAGCTACTATCCCTGATGCAGGTCGGTGTCGCGGCTCTGTGGTCGCTAGCGCTTTTCGGCTGGGTCGAGCCGCCCTATTGGCAGTGGCGCCCGAGCGTGGTCTACGCGATACTGATAACGGGGATTCTGGCTACGGCCGCGGCGTTTACCATCCAGGCGTGGGCCCAGCAGTATACGACCGCCACGCGCACGGCGCTGATTTATATGCTGGAGCCGGTCTTTGCCGTGATAACCTCCTATCTGGTGGCTGGCGAAGGGCTTTCCGCCCGCGCCGCGGTGGGGGCGGGTCTGATTTTGGGCGGCGTCCTGTTGGTGGAATTGAAACCGTTGAATCCCCGGCCACATCCATTCGGATAAGCTACTACGCGTAGGAGTAAGAGTTCCATGAGCATCTTTGACAAATTGCGTTCCGAAAAACTTCTTTCGTTTACCTTGATTCTGTTCACGCTGTCGATCGGCATCGTGATCGGCACGCTGATCAACTCAAGCGTCCGGGCGGCGAAGGATTCCAATAATGCGGCGCCCGGCGCCAAGCCTCTGGTGATTCCCAACCCCGTCGAACTGTCCAACACTTTCACCGAGATCGCGAAGATGGTGGAACCGGCAGTGGTGAATATCACCACAACGTATCAGCCCAAGCCCGTCCAAGGACGCAACCGCGGCCGCCGCCAGATGAGTCCTCAGCAGGATCCGGATGAAGACCAGGGCAACGGCGGCGGCATGGACGAGTTCTTTTACCGCTTCTTCGGCGGCAGCCCCCAGGCCCAGCAAAAAAGCGAAGGCGTCGGCTCGGGGGTAGTGGTAGATAACGCCGGCTACATTCTCACCAACAATCACGTGGTGGATAAGGCCGACATCATTAAGGTGAAGTTCCACGACGATCCCGCCGAATACGACGCCAAGGTGGTCGGTGTCGATACTGCCACGGATCTCGCCGTGATTCGCGTCACTGGCAAGTCCGGTCTGACTGCGGCCAAGATCGGCAACTCGGATGGTGTGCAGGTGGGCGAATGGGCAATTGCCATCGGTTCGCCATTCACGTTCCAGGAGACCGTCACGGTCGGCATCATCAGCGCCAAAGGGCGCGACGTGGATCCCGCCATGCAATTTCAGCACTTCCTGCAAACCGACGCCGCCATCAACCCCGGCAACAGCGGCGGCCCGCTGTTGAATATCCGCGGCGAGGTGGTCGGCATTAATACCGCCATCGTCACCCGCAGCGGTGGTTATCAGGGCATTGGTTTCGCCCTTCCCATCAATACCGCCGTCTCCGTCTACAACCAGATTATTAAGAGTGGAAAGGTTACCCGCGGAGGCATCGGCGTCACCTTCACTCCGTCCGAGACCAGCCAGGCGCGCGACCTGCTCCGCGCCAACCACGTGAACGAGGGCGTCTTCGTTCAATCCGTCACCCCGGATGGCCCCTCCGATAAAGCCGGCATTAAAGCCGAGGACATTATCGTCGCCCTGAACGGCAAACCCATCAAGAGCGGCGACGAGTTGCTGGGCATCGTCACCGCGACACCGGTGGGCGACCCGATCGATGTCGCCGTGATCCGCGATGGCAAGAAAATGAACTTCAAGGTGATCGTGGGCGACCTGGCGCGCGTCTATCCCGGCCGCTTCGGCCCCGCCGAGAACGAACAACCCGGCCAGCAGGCCGAAACCGCCTTCAGCTTCGGCATGAGCCTGCAGGCCCTCACCGAACAGCGCCGCCAGAGCCTGGGGCTGAAAGAAGAGGGCGGCATGGAAGTGACCGAAGTGGAGAGCAATTCCTTCGCCGAGGATATCCAGATCCAGCCGCACGACATCCTGATGGCCATCAATCGAAAACCGGTGGCCTCCATGGAAGATGTGCGCCGCGCCAAGGCCACCCTGAAGCCCGGCGACGCCGTCGCCTTCCGTATTCTGCGCCGCGCCGACAACGGCTGGACCAGCGTGTATCTGGCGGGCACGCTGCCCGCCGAACAACACTAACCGGGTTGATGGCTGTGGGGAACGCGCCTCCGCCTCCCCACAGCCCACCTATCGGCTGGCCGCCGAAAGCTGACGCTGAAAGCTCCTTACTTCCATGTCCAACCGCTTAGCCGGCGAAAAAAGTCCCTACCTGCTCCAGCACGCTCACAATCCCGTGGATTGGTATCCCTGGGGTGAGGAGGCGTTTGCCAAGGCTCGCGCTTACGAAAAGCCGATCTTCCTTTCGGTGGGATATTCCACCTGCCATTGGTGCCATGTGATGGAGCGCGAATCGTTCGAGAACGAGCGGATTGCCGCTCTCCTCAACCGCGATTACGTGTCCATCAAGGTGGACCGCGAAGAGCGCCCGGACGTCGACCGCATCTACATGACCTTCGTGCAGGCGACTTCAGGGTCGGGCGGCTGGCCCATGTCGGTGTGGCTTACCCCGGAGCTCGAACCATTCTTCGGCGGCACCTATTTTCCGCCGGAAAACCGCTATGGGCACGCCGGCTTTGCCTCCATACTGGGCCAGATCGCCGAAGCGTGGCGCACGAACCGCGCCCGGATTGTCGAATCGGCGCGCGACGTGGTGGAGCAACTGCGGAAGCATTCCGAGGTCGCCGCGCAGGCTCACCCGGCGCCTATCGACGATGCCCTGCTCGACGGCGGCTTCCAGGTATTCCGCCGCACTTTCGATAGCCACACCGGCGGCTTCGGTGGCGCGCCAAAGTTCCCTCGGCCCTCGGTGCTTTATTTCCTCATGCGCTTCTACGCCCGCACCGGCAACCGCGAAGCCCTCGACGCCGCCCTGCTCACCCTGCGGGAGATGGCCAAGGGCGGCATGAACGATCAACTGGGCGGCGGATTTCACCGCTATTCGGTTGACGAGCGCTGGTTCGTGCCGCACTTCGAAAAGATGCTCTACGACCAGGGCCAGCTCGCCACCGCGTATCTGGAAGCGTTTCAAATCACCCGCGAACCAGCCTACGCCGCCACTGCCCGCTGCATCTTCGATTACGTGCTGCGCGACATGACGGACGGGGACGGCGGTTTCTTCTCGGCCGAAGATGCCGATAGCGTAATCGATCCCGACGCCCCGGCCGTCAAAGGCGAAGGCGCCTTCTACATCTGGAGCGCCGACGAGATCCGCGCGCTTGTGCCCGGTCCAGCGGCCGAAATGTTCAGCCACCGCTACGGCGTGGCCGACGGCGGCAACGTGGCGAGCGACCCGCACCAGGAATTCACCGGCCGCAACATTCTATACCAGGCCGCCACCATCGAAGAGACCGCCGAGGTATTCGGCCGCGAACGCGGCGAAGTGAGCGCCGCCGTTGACGAAGCCTCCCGCCTTCTGCTCTCGGCCCGCGGGGAGCGTGTGCGCCCGCACCTGGACGACAAGATCCTGACCTCGTGGAACGGCCTCATGATTTCCTCCCTGGCGCTGGGCGGGGCCGTATTACGGGAGCCGTGTTATGCCGAAGCGGCGCGCCGGGCTGCGGAATTTCTGATCGCCCGGATGTGGGACCCGGACGCCGGAACTCTGCTGCGGCGCTACCGCCAGGGTGAAGCCGCCATCCCCGGTTTCCTCGACGATTACGCCCTGCTGGCGCAGGCGCTCCTCGATCTGTACGAAACCCAGTTCGATTTCCGCCATCTGGAGCTGGCCGTCCGCCTCATGGAGAAAGCCATCGAGTTGTTCGGCGACGCTTCGGACGGTGGTTTCTTCAGCTCGGGCGCTTCCGATTCGAACCTGGTGATGCGTCTCAAAGAGGATTACGACGGCGCCGAGCCATCCGGGAATTCCGTGGCCGTCCTCACCCTGTTGCGCCTCGAGCGCATCACCGGGCGTGGCGATTTCGGCGCTGTCGCCGCCTCGGCCCTGGCGGCTTTTCGCCAACGCCTCTCGCTAGTGCCCGCGGCTTTGCCGTATTTGCTGGCAGCGGCCGAATTCGCCCACAGCCAACCGCGCGAGATCGTCATCGCCGGCGCCGCCGGATCGGCCGCCACCGGGGCTCTGGTCGACGAGTTGTACCGGCACTTCGCTCCCAATCGGGTGGTCCTGCTCGCTGGCGCGGAAACTGAGCGCGCGCGTCTGGCCGCTTGGAACCCGGCCATCGCTTCGATGGCGGCCGAACCCGGCGAGGCTAAGGCCTATGTGTGCCGGAATTTCGCCTGCGAATTGCCCGTTTCCGATCCGGCCGAATTTGCCAAGTTGATACAATTACAGTTCTGATCCAACCCTAGCTTTTGAAACAATCATACACAGGAGGCAACCGTGGAAAGACCAGGCGCGACCACTCTCAGAGGCAACCCCTTTACGCTGATCGGACCCGAGCTCAAGCCCGGCGATCCGGCTCCCGACTTTACGCTGGTGGATAACGCATTGAAGCCCGTGACTCTCACCGACACCGGCAAGCATGTTCGGATTATCAGCGTCATTCCGTCGCTCGATACGCCGGTTTGCGACGCCCAGACCAAGCGCTTCAACGAAGAAGCCGCCAAGCTCCCCGGCGTGGATATTCTCACCGTAAGCATGGACCTGCCGTTCGCGCAGAAGCGATGGTGCGGCGCCTTCGGCGTGGACAAGGTAAAGATGCTGTCCGATCACGTGGAAGGGTCTTTCGGCTCCCACTACGGCACTCTCATCAAGGAACTGCGCATCGAAAGCCGGGCCATCTTCGTGGTCGACCCCACCAACACCATCAGCTATGCCGAGTACGTCAAGGAAGTCGCCGATCACCCCAACTACGAAGCGGCCCTGACGGCGGCGCGGGGCGAGGCATCTGCCACCGCATAAGACCGAGGTTCGTGTGGGGCGGCCAATCCTGGCTGCGGCCGCCTTTCAGGCGACTCTTCAGTATTACAGGTATTTCCAATCGGTCCAGCCAGGTGTCGCCGCTACGGAACGCGCGCCGCGCCCCCGAAAGTGTGCCGCCCGTGCAGCCTAGCTCCATGCCCGACGGGTTGCTGGCGCGCGCCGCTGAGAACCCCCTGGTGCGCGGCGGCCTGACCGTGGCGGCGGGCATCCTGGCCGGCAACTTTCTTGGCTTCGCGCGCGTCGCGCTCACCGCCTATCTGCTCGGCACCCATAGCCAGGCCGATTCTCTGGCGGTGGCGTTGGGGCCGGTCGATACCCTGAACGGGGTGCTGATCAAC
>JBEKZL010000021.1:0-53292 GCA_049509915.1 Bryobacteraceae bacterium
TAGTCACCAGACGATCCTACGGCTTTCGTACCTTCGACGCGATGGAAATTGCCCTTTATCACCACCTGGGACGACTCCCGGAACCGGAATCCACCCCACAGATTCTGCTGAGGAAGCGTATTTCTTTAGGTCCTGTTCACGCAGGGCTTCTATGGCCGTCTCAAATTCCACGGCAGCCCGGAACCGGGCTTCATCTGCCTTGGCCTGAAAGTCAGCGAGCTTTTCAGCTTCTTTCCGTTCATCCTTCAGCAGGTACAACTGGGCGGTTTCAAGTTCAAATACGCGCTGCGCTGCGGCATGCGGGCATCGTACTCAGCTTCCGCTGCGGAAGCCCCGGTCATGCTACCGCCATGCACGGCCAGTTGATTCTGACGGACTAACCCTTCAAGCTGGCGCTGTACCTTGTTCGCGTTGGCCGCGTCCCTGGTGCTTGCAATTCGGTACGCTTCCTCATTCGCGCGCTTGACTTCCGCGATATCCGCCAGTTGCTTATCGGTGTTGGCTTCGATTTCTTCGGCCTGCTGTTCCGCGTTATCGTGTTCAGCCTTGCGGCGCGCGGTAGCAATCAGCTTGTCAGCTTCCTTGCGGTTGCCTTGAATGGTAGCTATCTGTTCCGCATCAGCGATGTCAGCGGCCAGCCGGTCAGCCGTGGCCTTCCGCTCTTCCGCAATTTCCGCCATGCGCGTGGTGTGGGCCGCTTCTGCGGACGTACCACTACCGGACCCAGCAAGACGGCGCGCGCTTTCCATCGTGGCGCGTGCCACAATCTGGTTGTCAGAGTACTGTGCATCAGAAGTTTCCCTGTGATCCTGCACGCCCTGCACGCCGGTCTGCACAGCTACGCGGTGTAACTCGCGTTTGACTTCAATATCGTGGGCCGCGTTGATATCGTCAATGGCCTTCTTAGTCTTGCCTAGAAGCGCCAGCTTTTCGCGGTGTGTTTCATTGATGCGGTCCAGCCCGGTCAGTTCAAAGTTCTGGGCTTCACGAAGATAGGACGCGGCTTCCTTTTCGGCTTCTGTCAGTTCGCGCTTTCGCTTGGCAGCGTCTTCCTCTGCCTTCCTCTGGTCTTCCTTGGCGCTAAGGGTTCGCGCAACAATAACCGATCACCAGTAGTCGCGATAACCACATTACCTACGACTGTAAATTCCACTTCACTCCCCTCGGAGTAGCCGGTAAACTCCAATATGAATGGCCATTCGGCGCAGCCGGGCCGGCAACCGGCCGCTGGTTATGTTATAGTCGCGATTATACTGCTTGGACTAAACCGCTACGCGGTATTCGCGTAGGGCCACCGGTTCAACGCAAAAGCGCCGCGCTGTCGATTCTGGCTCCTGCCTTCCTCTGAGAGCTCCCCTGCGAAAGCATGGAGTGGCTGCTTGCAGCACATCCTTTTCGCAAAGGAGCTTTCCATGACATCCCTTCGGCAACGCATGACCGAAGACATGCAGGTGCGCAATCTCGCACTCAACACGCAAATGTCTTACGTGCAACAGGTGTCCCTGTTCGCGCGGCATTTCGACACCAGGTTTACCTGACCAATGAGAAGAAGCTGGCGCCAGGCTCCGTCCTCATCGCCGTCGCTGCCTTGCGATTCCTCTACAAGGTCTCCCTCAAAAAGAACTGGAGCTTCGGGGACGTAATCCCGGCGCCGAAGAAGCCGCAGAGACTGCCGGTGGTCCTGAGCCCGGAGGAGGTCCTCCACTTTCTGAGCTGCGTGGCGAGCAGCAAACATCGGGCGATTCTGACGACATGCTACGCCGCAGGATTACGCATCTCCGAGGTCATCTGCCTGAAGCCCACCGATATTGACAGTCAGCGCATGGTGATTCGCGTGGAGCAAGGCAAGGGGCAGAAGGACCGGTATGTCATGCTCTCGCCCAAGCTGCTGGAAATCCTGCGCAACTGGTGGCGGGCGGCGAAGCCCAAGCCGTGGCTCTTTCCGGGCGATATTCCGGGCGGCCACATCCAAAGGGAAGCCGTGGAGTTGATGTGCCAGAAGGCGCAGCGACGTTGCCGCATTGCCAAGCCCATCACGCCCCATTCTATGCGGCACGCCTTCGCGGTCCATCTGCTGGAATCCGGCACCGACGTGCGCACCATTCAACTCTTGCTGGGGCATCGCAGCCTGGCCACCACCGCCCGATATCTGCGCATCGCCACCACCAAGGTGTGCGCCGCCACCAGTCCCCTTGACCTGCTTCCGCGGCCACTCGCCCCTGAGCCGAAGCCTGCCCCACCCCAGCACTTTTGAGCGCGGGCACATGGATCGCCCAAAGCTCGAAGTGGCGGATGTCTTCCGCCGCTACGGTGCCACCTATCGTCTGCAACACGGCGCTTCGCTGTCTGTCGCGCAGCGCCGCGTGATGACTGCGATTGAATCTTGTCGGACCGCCGTTCTTGGCGGCCATCTGGAGCGCTGCGACCAGTGCGGCCATGAGCGCTACGCTTACAACTCCTGCTCCGACCGCCACTGCCCAAAATGCCAGTCGCTGGCGCGCGCGGAATGGCTGGAAAATCGCCGCTCCGAACTCCTCGACACCCAGTATTTCCATGTGGTCTTTACGCTGCCGGAACAGATCGCCCCGATCGCCTGCCAGAACAAGAGAGTGGTCTATGGCATTCTGTTCCGCGCCACCGCCGAAACCTTGCGCACCATCGCCGCCGATCCCCAGCACCTCGGCGCCGAGATCGGCTTCTTCGCCGTGCTCCACAGTTGGGGTCAGAACTTGATGCACCATCCCCACCTGCATTGTGTCGTTCCCGGCGGCGGTCTTTCCGCCGACGCTACGCAGTGGATTTCCTGCCGCCCCGGATTCTTCTTACCCGTGCGGGTGCTCTCCCGTTTCTTCCGGCGGCTATTTCTCGAGTATTTACTCCAAGCCTTTGACGCGGGAAAGCTGCAATTCTTTTCCTCCTTGGAGCCGCTGCGCGAGCGGGCCGCCTTCTTGCGCCATTTGGCTCCCACCCGCCGGATGAAGTGGGTAGTCTACGCCAAGCGCCCTTTCGCCGGGCCCGAGCAGGTGCTGGACTACGTCGGCCGCTACACCCACCGCGTGGCCCTCTCCAACAATCGCCTGCTGGACATCGACCAGGGCAAGGTCACGTTCCGCTACAAGGACTATCGCCACGACGGCCAACTGAAGACCATGACCCTGGACGCGGAGGAATTCATCCGCCGCTTTCTGCTGCACGTATTACCCGATGGCTTCCAGCGCATCCGATACTACGGCTTCCTCGGCAACCGCTACCGCAAAAAGAAACTGGCGCGCTGCCGCCAGTTATTGGGCATGGCGGCTTGCGCACCACCGGCTCCGGAGGCCAGCCAGGATTACCGGGACCGCTGTGAAGAACTCACCGGCTCTTCGTTGTGGGAATGTCCGGTCTGCCACCAGGGACGAATGGCAGTAGTTGCCATCCTGCTGCCCAATCCCAACCGGCAGACGGCCGTCACCGACACCTCATGACACTTACTCTCCAAAATCCGGTCATCCTGCAGCGGACCAACGTCGCATGGTCAAGCCAGAGGGGGAGTGTTGCCACACCGGTCACAACGGCGATCCGTCGCCAGGCCGAGGGCCTCCCCCGAGCGACTCACACCGTCTCCCTGGCGGCATCCCAACGGTTCGCAGCCTGCCTTCTCACCGGCTCAGGCCGTTTCTCCCTTGCCGCCAGCCCCCGGGCACCAATCAAAACACATAAGGCCGACATCCTACCGCGGTTTAGTCCAATCCATTTTTAGCCCACCGTCGCGGCCCCCAACTTTCTCTCTCCACCTCCGGCTTCCTACGGCCGTGCCGCCGGGCTAAAAATGCTCTGCATAACTTCACATTTATAGCGGTAGCATCGGAACGGTCGCCGTCCGGCGGCTAATCCCGTGTTCATTGAGGTATCGATGCTACGTTCCGTTTTTCCGAGAGCTCATCAGAAGTATTTCTCACTGCCGCTATTGGGGCCGATCACCGATGGTTTTGACGACTGGCTCGCCGCCAGTGGCTTCACTCTTGGCTCGCGCACGCTGGCGATCAATCTACTGCCGATCGCGGATAGGGTTCGTATACCAAGAGGTCCGCATGCTTGGCAGCCCGGAGGGACCGCAGTCGATCGAGATCACCGTAGAGCCGCATGCGGGCATACGCAGGCGCTGTTCGCGTTGTCGGAAACCGGCGCCGGGCTATGACTGCTTGCCCCAGCGGCGCTGGCTGTTCGTGCCTCTGTGGGGAATCGCCACCTACTTTTGCTACGCGCCACGGCGGGTGGAGTGTGCCGAGCATGGGATCGTAGTCGAGCACATTCCGTGGAGCGATGGCAAGCGCCCGGTGACCTGCGCCATGATGGGATTCTTAGCCCGTTGGGGGCGTCGTCTGAGTTGGCGGGAAACGGCGCGAGCGTTCCAGACCAGTTGGGAAGCGGTCTATCGGTCGGTGGAATGGTTTGTCGAGTGGGGCTTGGCAAACCGCCAACTGTGCGGGGTCGAATCCATCGGCGTGGACGAAATTCATTGGGGACGCGGCCTGAAGGCGGACAACTTTCTGACCGTCATCTACCAGATCGATAGCCAGTGCCGACGCCTGCTGTGGGTGGGACGGAGGCGCTCGCAAGCCACGCTGCGGCGGGGCCTGCAGGCACTGGGGCCGGAGGTCGTCAAAGGGTTGCGTTTTGTGTGCACCGACATGTGGAAGCCCTACTTGAAAGTCGTCGCGGCCCAGGCCGGCCAAGCTTTGCACGTGCTGGACCGATTCCATATCACGAGCCATTTGAATCAGGCGGTGGATCAGGTGCGTCGGGCGGAGAGCACGCGCCTGCGGACCCAGAGCAAGAAAGCAGCGCAGCGGCTCAAGCACATGCGCTGGCCCCTGCTACGCCGCGCCAGCCGGGTGCGCGGGCGAGCCCGGCAAAAGCTCAGTGCCCTGCTGGCTAGCAAACTGGCCACCGCACGGGCCTGGGAGTTGAAGGACAGCTTTTCCCATTTCTGGCAGTACAAATCCGTGATCTGGGCTGGCGGCTTTCTCGACTATTGGTGCTTCCGGGCCATGCGGAGCCGACTGGAACCGATGAAAAAGGTGGCCCGGATGCTGCGCGCCCATGAGCCGCTGATCCTGAATTGGTTTCGGGCCAAAGGAGAAATTTCCAACGGTGCCGTTGAGGGCCTCAACAACAAAATCCGAGTAGTTACCAGACGATCCTACGGCTTTCGCACCTTCGAGGCTATGGAAATTGCCCTTTATCACAACTTGGGACGACTCCCAGAACCAGAATCAACCCACAGATTCTGCTGAGGAAGCAGTTTTATAAGTCCCGCTTGCTTCCGATCAACGGCGAGATCGCGGATGAGATCGACCGTTATCTGCGCGTCCGAGCCCGGCGGCGGCTCCCCGCATCAGCGGAGACACCGCTCATGTGGAATGCGACCCGGGGAGGCCGGGCCTACACCGGAACTGGGCTGCGACACTGTGTGCAGCCCCTCCTCGAACATTGCGGCATCACCACAGCCACAGGGAAGTTGCCGAGAGTCCAGGACCTACGTCACAGCTTCGCTGTCAATGCCCTACTGCGCTGGTACCGAGCCGGCGCCGATGTTGAGGCCAAGCTGCCCTTGCTGGCGACCTAGCTGGGGCACGGTTCGGTCGTATCGACGCATCATTACCTGCACTTCATCGAACCGCTCCGCACCGCCGCCAGCAAGCGATTCGCAGCGCATTACGGCGAACTGGTCGCACCACTGCCAAACCCGGCAAGGAGGCGCGGATGAAAACCGGGCTTCCGAATCTACTCGGCGCCGCAATCCGCGACTACTTCACCGACCACCTTCCCCGCCTTCGGGGGACCAGTCCGCACACCATCCACAGTTACCGCGACAGCATGGTTCTGCTGCTACGGTTTCTTTCCCGACAACGGAACGAGCCGATTACGGGGCTCGACCTGACGGATCTCGATCCTCCCGGAATCCTCGCGTTCCTGTCCCATCTTGAACAGGAGCGTAAGAATGGCGTCTCCACGCGAAATGTCCGCCTCTCCGCCATCCACGCGTTCTTTCATTTTGTGGCCTCGCGTAATCCGGAGCATCTCGAATTGGCCCAGCGCGTCCTCGGCATTCCTTTTAAACGCGCGCGACAACGCGCCATCGATTACCTGGAATACGATGAGATTGACGCCATCCTCAAAGCGATCGACCGGACCACCCCGCAGGGCAGCCGTGACTATGCACTCCTGGCGACCATGTTCAACACTGGCGGCCGCGTCCAGGAGATCGCCGATCTGCGCGCCTGTGATCTCCAACTGACCAAGCCCTTCCAAGTGAGGCTATTTGGCAAAGGGAGAAAAGAGCGCTACTGTCCGCTGTGGCCACAGACCGCTGCGGTATTGAAAGCGTTCACTGATCAACGCGCCGTGGACCTGCGATCTGAATCTCGGGTGTTTCTGAACCACCGCGGCCGACCGCTCACCCGCTTCGGAATCCGCTACATTCTCGCCAAGTGTCTCGGCATGGCTTGCGCCAATGTTCCAAATCTCCGCAAGAAACGGCTGCACCCCCACAGCGTTCGTCACAGTACGGCCGTAGCCCTCCTGAAATCGGGCGTCGACCTATCGAGCATCAGTCATCTGCTGGGGCATGCCAGTCCGACCACGACGAACCGCTATGCGAAAGTCGACCTCGAAATGAAGCGTCAGGCCATCGCCAAGGTCAAGCCGGTCCCACGCCGCTCCCGCACGCCCTGGGGCAAGGACCGCACGATCCTCGACTGGCTGGAGTCCCTGTAAGCCCGAGAAAATGTGGAGTTGGAAGCCAGGGAATCGTGATTCGACGCGGTTGCCACGCGTCAACTCCACATTTCTGACAACTTCACATTCATCGATGATCAAAAGGTCCGGGTTCGCGTAGCGGCGCAAACGCGCCGGAAGAGTCTTGTCGGCGAGCGAAGCGGTGAGATCGGCGAGTAATTGAGCCGAAGTGCGATAGAGGACCCGATACCCGTGCACGCAGGCTTTTTGCCCCAGCGCCTGCATGATGTGACTCTTCCCGATCCCGCTCCAGCCAACCATTAGCAGATTGGTCCGGCGGCGAATGAAGTCACCAGTGGCCAGCTCTTCCATTTGCACTCGGTCAAACGTTCTCGGATTGAAGTTCCAGTCGAAGCCTTCCAGGGTTTTGCTCTCCGCAAAACTCGCCTCGACTCGCAGGACGGACCGTCGGCGTACGAAAGTAACAATGGCGTGGTCCTGGCACGAGTGGCGAAGGCCCGGATTCGCGAGCGCGATGCCTGGGAGTTTTGCGAACGGGTCGATGCCGGCGGGCGGCCGGTTTGGACCGCGAACGTCACGCACCAAAGTGCTGTATTTCTTTATCCGGCGAACTGCCAGCGGGTGGACGTCGTGTACGACGCCGGAATCGGGCGGTATCTGTTGGCCCTGGGGTACGATCATGCGGGCGGATGGGGTCATTTCTCGGTTCTCCCGCAATTTCCGTGCAGGTTTTGATCGTCCGAAAGGCCCCAAAACATAGAGGGGCATAAATGTTCTATTGTTGATGGCAAATGGCTTCTCCCCCGAGCCATGTTCAGGCCCTCCTTCCTGATCCCTCCTGTCTCAAGCTGAACTCAGTTGAGCACCAGGCCGACGGTCGGGTGCTGATTGTGGCTGCCGCCATCGGTTCCATTCACGGACCTTGAATGACCTGCCGTGGCAGGGATCAACCGTCGTGCTCAGTCTGGCTGTTCGGTGTTTTCGGTGCCGAACCCACGACTGTCCTCGCGCCACGTTCGCAGAGGCTCTGCCGATCGTTTCCAAAGTACGGTCGGCAAACGAGTCGGCTGTCCGAGACGGTCCGTCTCATTGGTTATGTGTTGGGCGGCGAGGCCGGTGCTCGTCTATCGAGGAGGCTCGGTATGGCAACCAGTCCCGATACCGTTCTTCGAAAACTGAAGGCGGGACCCTCCGTAGAGGTCCGAGGCGCGAGGGCTCTCGGCGTCGACGATTGGGCTTGGCGCAAGGGTCAAAGCTATGGGACCATCCTGGTCGATCTGGAATCGCACGCTCCCATTGACCCTCCCATTGACCTGTTGCCGGACCGCCCCGCCGATAGCCCGGCCAGTTGGCTGCAAGCGCATCCCGGCGAGGAAGTCACCAGCCGCGATCGGGGTGGGATCTACGCTGACGGTGCCACCCCGTGGGGCCCCTCACGCCATTCAAGTGGCCGACCGTTTCCATTTACTGTGCAATCCGACCTCCGCCGTCGAACGGGTCCTGGAGCGGAAGCGCGCCGCCTTGGCGAACGCAATTGTGACCGTGACGCCGGTACCGACACCGCCACTAGTCGACAGTTCGCCGAAGATCAAGAGCAGGGTCGAGCAAGATCGTGAGGACCGTCGTCAGCGGCGGCTTGATAACGAAGTAGTTGGATTGCACCGTCAGGGCATGAGCCAGCAAGCCATCGGTCTTATGCTACATATTCAGCGAAAGACCGTCCGGCGTTTCCTGCGCGCCGGCCAGTACCCGGAACGGTCGACACCGCACCGAAGGCCGCCAGGCATCAATAAATACCAGGAGTTTCTTCTTCGCCGATGGGGTGAGGGCTGTCACAATGCGACCAAACTCTGGCACGAGATCCAGGACCAAGGTTATACCGGCGGACGAAGCACGATGGCAAAATTCGGCTCTGCGCAGGAATGTGAACGGGTGAGCTAAACTCGCAGGGTTGACCGAACGCGAATTCACCAAGATTCTGGACTGGCCGGGATACCGCGTGTACCGGCACGAGATTGACGAGAAGAGGTCTTGACCTGCTCCGGCTGTGGCGGCCGCTGCACGACGTTCGCGGAGATTCGCCAGCGCGAGGTCCGCGATCTGCCGTGGCGCAAATTTCAGACCATCGTGGTGGTGGAGTTCTACCGGGTGGACTGCCCCAAGTGCGGCTTGAAGGTCGAAACAGCAGCGCAAGTACCGAGCAAGGCGCCATTCAGCAAGGACTTCGAGGACGCGGTAGGGTTGGCCTGCGAATCGGCCGCGGCCCGGCAGGTGGCACGCCAATTTGGGTTGGCGGCGGGGACGGTGCGGGCCATCGATCAACGCTATCTGGAGCGTTGGGCAAAGAACCGGAAGAAGCCCGTTCTGCGGCAGATGGGCGTGGATGAGATCTATCTGGGAAAGACCCAGAAGTTCCTGACGGTGGTGAGCAATCTGGAGACTGGCGAGCCGCTCTGGTTTGGTCGGGACCGCAAGCGGGAAACTCTCGACGAGTTCTTCCGGGGCGAACGGAGCAGCCTGCAACGGAGCCGGATCACGGCGGCGTGTGTGGACATGTGGGAACCTTTCACGACCAGCATCCTGAGTTGGGCGCCGCAGTGCCGGATCGTGTACGACAAATTTCACGTCATGCAACACGCCGGCCAGGCGGTGGATGAGGTGCGGCGGAGCGAGTTCTTCCGCAAGGGTGGCCGGATGCGCGGATTGATCAAGGGGAAACGCTGGCTGCTGCTCAGCCGTTGGGTCAACCTGGACGGCAAACAGAGGCAACTGTTGAACGAGCTGTTCCGGCTTAATCGGAAAATGATGAAGGCCTATCTGCTCAAAGAGAGTCTGGATCGTCTCTGGAGCTACCGTTACGAGGGAGCGGCGCTCCGTTACTTGAACCAGTGGATCGACCAGCTACGTTGGCAAAGGCTGAAACCGTTCCAGAAGCTGGCCGAGATGCTGCTTGGCCACCTGGAAGGGATTCTGAACTACTGTCGGGTACCGGTCCGATTCGGGGTGGTGGAGGCCGTCAACGGCAACATCAAAGCGCTCCTCCGAAGAGGACGCGGATACAAGAACCTCCGCTACCTGTTGCTGAAAGCGCAGCGGCTGGCGGCGCTCAAAACGGAATTGCTGGCTCTTCGCAAAGTGGCGTAGAAATGGGGTCTCTTCAGATTCTTGCGCAGAGCCCAAGATTCAGGCAAGACCCACCCCATGCGGATCCGACACCTCGGGTCGGCGCCGTTTTGTGGCAGATCAAAGAAAGCGAGTTCAGGCATAAAAAGGAGTTCAGGCATGAAAATCGAAATCGACCTACAAATCGAACGATGGCCCATCAGTCGGCTGATTCCGCGGAATACCAATCCGCGTACCCACACCCCCCAGCAGATCGCCCAGATTGCGGCCTCCCTGCAGCAATGGGGTTGGACCAACCCGATCCTGGTCGGAGCCGACAACGACGTCATCGCCGGCCACGGGAGACTGTTGGCCGCACGCCAACTCAAAATGCAGGAAGTGCCCGTGATCGTGTTGAGGCATCTCACCGAGAATCAGCGGCGAGCTCTGGTCGTCGCCGGCAACCAACTGGCTCTCAATGCGGCTGGGATGAAGAAAGGCTTCATTCGGAATTGGCTGCCCTTCAGGGGGCGGACTTCAACCTCGACTTGCTGGGCATCGACGCTACGGAAGTGGCCCGCCTGCTGGCGGAAGAGCGGGGGGCCGCGGGACTGCCGGGGGAGGACGCGTTGCCGGAACTGCCCAAGAGTCCCGCGGCCGCCACTGGAGACCTTTGGTTGCTTGGGAGCCACCGGCTCTTGGTCGGCGACCCGACCGACCCCGCTGCCGTCCGCAGGCTGATGATGGGCCAGGCAGCCGACCTGGTCTTCACGGATCTTTTCTCCGACGTCAACTACCAGACATATGCCAGGGACCAAACAGGGACCCAGGTGCTCCACCGCCTATTGGCGATGACGTTTGCCAACTACCGCCGTGTGGTCAGGCCCACCGCTTCCGTCTATGTTTGTCATCCATGGTCCAGGCAGCGCGAATTCCAGACAGCGCTCGAGGGTGCCGGCTTCAAGGTGCGCTGCCAGATCATCTGGGCGGAGGCCGTCTCGCAGGGCCGGGACCGTTACAAATTCATGCACGAACCGGTATTCTACGCCCATGTGGCGGAACAGGAGGATGCCTGGTACGGGGACAAATCGCAATCCACAGTGTGGGTGCGTTTGTCAACTTGATTTGGCCCCTTTTGATGCTCTGATCTGGCCCCACCTGGTATTTGCCTAATTCTTTCCGTTTTGGCCCTGACGGAAGGAGCCCGTAGGGCGACTGGAGTTAGGGCCAAAACGGATCGCCGGGGCCGGCCTGACAGCCGATTCCGGCGCTACCTGACCACCCGGCCGTCGCTAGAAGGGTGGCTCCGGCTCGTTTCCTTCGGGATCGAACATGTGTTCAAACGGCAGGTGCTCGGTCGCCCTGCTCGATCCCAGCACGACCTGAAATTCCGTCGTTTCGGCGCGCCCACACAATCCAGCTTCACAACCTGGGCCAGCCGGCTTTCCACCCATCGTCTCCCTTCCTTATGGCTGTGCTCGGCCTGGTGGCCGATCTCCAGCGCCCGCTGGAAGGCCGTATCCTGATCGTCGCTGAGAAAAATATGCACCGCCTCCTCCCAGTGCCGCAACCCTTCTTTACCCTCCACCATCACCGCCCATCGGAGGTGCGCGTAATACCACCACTGGCGCTTCATGCCTTGCCGCCTTTCTTCGCCAGCGTTCTCCGAAACCGGTAGGATTCCTCCCCGGTCTCAATGATGTTGGCCTGGTCTGTCAAACGGTCCAGCATCGCCTTACATAACCGCGCATTGGGAAACTTCGTGGTCCATTCGGAGAACGGCAAGTTGGTTGTCACAATCACCGCCGAGCGCTCGGCGCGTCCCGCGATGACCTGAAACAGCAACTCCGCCGCGGCGTCCGGCATGACCACATAACCTAGCTCGTCGATCACGATCAGGTCGTAGCGGGTCCAGTGATTCCGCACGCGCGTCAGCTCCAACTGGTTCTTGGCTTCGATCAGCTCGGTCACCATTTCCGCCGCCGTCGTAAATCGCACCCGCTTGTGCTGCCGGCAGGCGGCCACCGCCAACGCGGTTGCCAAGTGCGTCTTCCCCGTCCCGGTCTCGCCCAGAAAAATCACCGGTTCCTTGCGCGTCAGATATCCGCCTTCGCTCAGATTCCTCAGCACCGCCACGGAGATATGCGGCACCACTTGGAAATCGAACTCCTCCAGCGTCTTCACCGAGGGAAAGTGCGCCTCCTGGATTCTCCGCGCCATTGCCCGCTGATCGCGTTCCTCCACTTCCGCTGCCAGCAACGCCTCCAGATAACTCAGGTGCGATTGCTTCTCTTTCACCGCTTCTTCGGCCAGGCGCGCGAACTGGTCGCCCAGCGTGGGCAATCGCAGTTGTTTGGCGTATTGCTGGATCGCCGCCTGCAGGACCGGTTTGGTGGCGCTCATTGGATCACCTCCGTCGCCAGCCAGTTCGGGCGTAACCGTTCGTAGTCGTCCAGACTCGGCAGCGGCCGGTCATAACGGCTCAGCACCCCGATATCGACCGCCTTGGCTGCGGGCTGCGGCTCCAGGTTGTGAAAGTTCAACAGATAACGAATCGCCCCGACATTCGAGCAGCCCAACTCCAACGCCTCTTCCACCGCTTGCCGCACTGGCGTCGCGCCATACTCGCGGCTCAGCAGCAGAACGTCGATCATGGCCCGCGTTCCGGCCTGCTTGCCCTCGCGCTCTTTCAGCAATCCCCAAAACCGGTCGTAGCTGGCGGGCCACCGTCCTTGAGCGCGGCACTGCTCCAGCGCCGTCGAACCGGCCAGCGCTCCCGGCTTCTTCGTCAGCGCGTCCAGGTAATGCTCCAGTTCCAGCACCTTCTGATGCCGCTCATAGCAGCGCTCATGCCGGGCCACGCGCTTGCCTTGATGCCAGACCTCCACGTACGCCGAGTAGACCTTCACCTCGACCGCAGTGCCCACCGGCAGCGGCGTCGAATAGAAGTTCGTCAACGCCTTGGCGCACCCGCTGGCATTGATCTCCGGAAAATGCAGCGAGGCCAGATCGAAGCCCTCCTGGGCCAGAGGCAGAAGATATTCCCGTTCGGCGATCATCCCCGCGCCGATCGATTGCGCGCGGCCATGGATCACCCGGTTCTGCTCCTCGCGCGACCCCGCCGCCAGCAGCAGGTTCAACTCCTCCAAGTGCCGCACGCTCGGCACCGGCACCAGATAGTTCCGCCGGAACTGCCCTCCTTCGCCCTCCACGCCGCCTTTCTCGTGCCCCTCGCCTGGCGTGCAGAAGTCCGCTGCGAATCCCCAGTGGGAGCGAAACCCGATGAACCGCGCGGTCTCTTCCCGCTGATGGCCGCGCAGGATTTTCTTCACGGCGCTTTTCAAATTGTCGTAACGCAAAACGCGAAACACGCCGCCAAAATAGGCAAACGCCAACTCGTGCGCTTCCAGGAACGCTTGCTGGTTAGCGTGCGGATACGCCCGGTGAAAAGCGCCGCCGCTGGCCATGCTGCGTAGGCAGAACACGTACGTCTTGCGAGTCTCGCCGTCGAACTCGGCCCAGCCTTCGTACCAATCCACCTGCGCCTCGCCACCGAACTGATAGGATTGCGGTACAAAGATCTCATGCCCCAACAGCCCCATGGCCGCCTTCCTGGCGCGCACATACTGACGAACCGTCGATTCCGCCACCTCGGCTTCCGGTCTCTCGCGGCCCAGTCGCATCCAGATCCGATGCGCCGTGTGCCGCTGCTTTCTGGGCGCCTTGCGGTCAGCCTCCAGAATCGCGTCGATAAATGGTATCGCCGCCCCCAGTTTCGGTCGTGCGCGTTCCGGAACCTACGTTCCGCCGGCATCGCGCTGGCCAGCGCCATCCGCACCTCGCGCCGGTGCACCCCCAGTTTCCGGGCCACCGCCCGAATCGTTCCGGTCCCATGTTCGTACTCCCGCCGGATCTGCTCGTATAGTTCCACTCTGGATCTCCTGTTCTCCAAAACCGTCCTTCCTTCTGGGCCCTGAGGCCCAAAACAAGATACACGGTTTATGATTTACAGGTGGGGCCAGATCAGAGCATCGAAAGGGGCCAATTCAGAGTAGCGAACTCAGAGGGAACAAAACCAGTCGGCGGCCGATGGGCTGCACCCCACCACAACAAGGGTGGCACTGGTTGAGCGCGCGCTGGCCAACAGCAGCCGGCCGGGAGATGTGTGCGTGGACCTGTTCGCCGAATTCGATTCGACTCTGATCGGCTGCGAGCGGCTCGGCCGCAAAGCGCGGCTGATGGCGATGGACCCGGGTTGCGCCGACGTGGTTTGCCGGCGGTGGGAAAAATACACGGGAAAAGCCGCGGTGCTCGGCGGCGACGGGCGTACCTTGGCCCAGATCGCTCGGCTGGGCCGGAAGGAGACAGTGAAATGAACGGACACGGCGCAAAATACCCGCGCAGGAAGGAAGCCGCGATTGCCGCCCTGCTGACCTCCCGCAATCTCGAAGAGGCCGCGCGGGAGAGCGGCGTCAACGAGAGGACCCTGCGGCGATGGATGAAGCTGCCAGAATTCCAGACCGCCCATCTGCTGGCCCGCCGGGACATGATGAGACAGGTCAATGTCCGCATGCAGCAGAGCTGCCAGGCCGCCCTTTCGGTGCAGTTGATGCTGATGGCCGACGCCAAGACGCCGGCCTCCGTCAGGGCCCGCGTGTCCCAGTACATCCTGGAGAACGGCAACAGGTCGCTCGATGAGGACATCTCTGAAGGGCTGGAATCGGGCCTGCTGGACTACCAGGACAATGTGGACGAAGAATGTGAGGGGTACGGGGTGGATGGAGCCGACGAGGTGGACACGGTGCATGAGCTTGCCGAAACGGCACGAAAAAAACTGATCGGCGCTTGACCCGCTTGACCGTGGTCGGGACACGTCAAAGAAAGACTTCAGCGGAGACGTGGAAGAAATCTGCGAGCCGGCGGATATGGGCCTTGCTCAGTTCCCGTTTTCCGTTGAGGATGTTGGAGGCCACGCTGCGGGAGGCAAAGATCGGCACCAGATCGGCTTGCCGGAGGCCGCGCTGTTGCATCAGGTACCGCAACATTTCAAGTGGAGCTACGTCCGGCAGATCGATTTGATCGTCGTTGTCTTGAACGAGTTTCGCCAGCAGAGATTGCAGCGCCAGCTCTTCGCGGTCAAGAGGGCGCTCCGAGGTGTCGAGGTCCTCCAGGATTCCAGCAAAATCGCTCCAGTTCTTCATCGGTCTCGATCACCTTGGGGAGCGCCGCGGCGAGAAGAACGCCATATTTGCGGCGGCTCAACGTTGTCGTGCCCATTTCATCCACTCCTTGCGATCGTATTCCTTGTGGGTCACCAGATCACTGAAATCCCATACCGGGCGAGATCGCGATCACAGCTCACAAGGACGAGATTTTCGGCGAGCGCCTGGGCCGCAAGAATCCGATCGAAGGGATCTTTGTGGATGTCGGGAAGACCGGCCAACGCGCGAATGTGCGCGATGCGAATCGCCAGCGTTGGAATGCGCGATTGAGTGACATATTCATTCCACCAGGGAAGCGGATCGGCAAGCAACGCGCCAGGCTTGCGCGCCTTCAGGACCAACTCCCAGAGGTTGGCCACGCTCGCGGTAAATGGCGAAGTGGCGAGCGCTTTCCTCGCTTTCGTGCCCAGTTCTTCCGGCTTCGAAAGCGCCCAGACGAGCGTATGGGTATCGGTTAGAACTCTCACCGCCCCTCGATCCAATCCTCTGCCTCGGCCTCGGTCATGGGCCGCCACCAGTCGTTTCCGACGGGCACCAGCGGCGCCTGGCGCGCGATGCCAAACGGAAAACCGGTCTTTTGCGCCGGAACCAGTTCGGCTACGGGCTGACCGCGGCGGGCAATCACAACCGTTTCGCCCTCCTCGACCAGTTCGAGCAATTGGGAGAGCCGCGTTTTGGCTTCGTGCACATTGACCTGCATACGGTTTATCTTAGTCCACTAGATTAGCTAAGTCAAGATGGCGCCTGCGCTGCGCCACACTCTTGCAAGCGGTTATCACTTGGTGATAACCTTTGGAGAGAATTCGAAGGCCAGATCGGGACACGGCGCCGAGGCGCTGCTGGATCTCGACAGCCAGGTACTGGGTTCGGTTTTCAGTTAGCCGGGTAGCTCCAACGCCCGATCGGCCGCAGGGGCTGAACTACTCATTAACGCTGCACGGGCCGGGCGGCAAGAGCCGAGGCCCTCTTGACCACAGGCACCGGATGGAGACCGTTCGACCTTATCGGTTCCAAGACGCGGCCACGTTGCTCGAGGATTTTTGGGCCGCTGTAGACAAACTCTTGACAGAGATGGGAGTCATCTAAATGAAGACGCTGCGCGTTGGCATTGCCAGTTATGAGCAGATGAAAGCTCGGACGTTGGCGATTGCTCGAGGTGAGTACAGGCCGGCGGCCAACGAGCCGAAGGTCTGGTTCCGATCGGCGGAGAGCTTCGCTAAAGTCTTATCCGACCGTAATCGTGCCCTCCTTGGGATCATCGCCGAATCCGCCCCCGAATCGCTGGCGCGCCTGGCGGAACTAACTGGGCGGAGGAAATCGAATCTCTCAAGGACGCTGAAAACCATGGAGCGATATGGCTTCGTCCAACTCAGCCGCGGAGCGCGAGGCTCGGTAATCCCGCGAGTTCCGTATCAGCGGATCTCCTTGACGATGGCATTGTCAAGACCGGGTGGGAAGGGACCGAAGCGGCATGACGGGTCCGCCGCGGGCCGGCTGGTTTGGGCTTGATCGCTAATCCTTCTTCCCCCACCGAGCTGCCGCCGCTTTCCGCGCTATCCGTACGACGGCGCGAAATGCAAGAGGAAGCTGTGGTTGCCGCGCTGCTGACCTCCCGCAATCTCGAAGAGGCCCACTTGAGAGCGGCGTCGACGGGAGAAAGCCTCCGACAATTCAGTTCTTCTTCCCCCACCGCGCGATAGCGGCTTTCCTGGCAACCTCCGAACGCTGTTCTGGCGTAAGCTTCTTCATGCGCGCGTTGGCGCTCTTTAGGCCGCCGCGCTTGCCCTGAGCCCGAAAGAACTCCAAGGCCTCTTCGCTCAGACCTTTGCGCTTTGCCATGTATGGACAAGCTTAACCCCCTTTGCAAACGAACGCAAAAAAACCTTGCAATGCCAAGGGGGTTTAGCATATAATCTCATTATGAGAAAGCAATTCGACTCGCCTTCCTGCCCACCTGCGACACGCTCTTTGAACGTCTTCCGGTCGAATATGACGAAGACGGCGGCTACGTCTTCCTGGAAGTTCACCTTTGCGCGGGGTGCGGCACGATGCTATGTGTGTGGTGCGATCAGTTCCACTGCGACGGGTGCGGCCAGACGTTCTGCGCCGATCACCTGGTGTCGATACCGGATGGCCTCGCCACTGGGAAACCGGTCACAATCGAGAACGGACCGTACGAAAACAGGCACCGCCTTCGCGCTGTAGGTCACCCAAAAGCAAGCTCTCGTCGAATTTAGCTAGGCGGCGAACCGAACGGGAAGAAAAGGTTCAAGGGAAAGAAACCGCAGGTTGCGTTCCCTTGGGCTTCAGTGTATGCGCCATCGCGAACGCAAACACACCTCCGGCCCGTGAGTCACAGCATCGGATTTCAGATTGTCGGTGAGACGACGGCCGCGCAGGAGAGAATTACGCGCGGCTCAGAGAATGGCGATGAGTGTGCGGAACGGAAGGCCTAAGAGTGTGCCGCAACTGACTCCGATGCCGTTGGCGATCACATCCCCGAGTTCCACGCAGCGGCCGGGCGAAAAATGCTGACCGGCCTCGAGGAGGGCTCCGAGAACGAACATCGACAAAGCTGTCAGAATGCCACGGCGGCGATCGCGGAACCCCATGACCGGCAACGACGATAGTGCCAGATGGGCGCTAAAGTGCTGGAGTTTGTCCCAGATATGCAGACGCCCGACTGCGACCATGAGGGCTGATCCGGCGGGCGCCAGGGAGCCGATGACGATGCACCATATCAGAACAAACCAGACAGCGAGAATCAGGATGCGCCGGTTGTCAGAAGTGAGAACGAATCGTGCCGTCATGCTGTTTTTCAATGCCGTTACTTTCTCGCTCTGGGTTCGAGCAAGCCAAAGAAGTAGGTATGGAATCAGGCGATCTCGCCGTCGACCTTCTCGGAAGATTCTGCTATGCGCCCCGCTGACTCGAGCTCTTTCGGCAACTCGACTTCAGCGCGAAACCGGGCGATCTTCCGCTCCACTATTCTGTTCGGCCAAGTGAAGAACAGCCCGCGGCGAATGCGATCGGTGACGCCGGGCAAGAAACACATGAGACCAAACCTAAGTCCCGTGGTAGCTATGCCGCGCAGGCTCGACCATGCCGGGCAGGTTAACCAGGAGACCCAAAAACCGCCTACCAGGACGAAAAGGTAATAGAAGACGTCGGGCTTCCACTCGCGAAAGGTATTTACGGAGCGCCGCAGGCCTTTCAGCGCCACGATTTGAGACTGCAGCGAGGATGACGGGCGACCGGACGAGGGAAGAAGCAGCAAAACCATAGGACGGACAATTCCGTCCATACGAAACCGTAGCCTGATCTTCAATCTTCAACCAATGGTCGCGAGGACGTTTCTTTCGGGGTCAGGCGCAGCCACCTGGCATAGCGGCTCCCACAGATCTCTCTGAACAGGCTGAGCCATGTCTGCATTGCGTTACATTTGAAAGCGGCAGCGCTTTTACGACAACCGCTCGGCATCGGTTGGAGCGATCGACTCAGTCAATGGCGATGTTAGCACTTGAGCCATTCAGCTTACCGTAGATCGCCGCCGCTGGTTCTACCTATTTCAATTGGGGAATTCCGCGCAAACGAGGAGGGGATCACGAACCGACTGATCGAGAAGGACTTCCACGAGGCGCTCGGCGGCGTGGCCATCCCATTTTTCAGGGATAGCGCCGAGGCGGGAGTGGCCGTCCAGAACCGATGTTGCTTCCCGCAGAATGCGATGTGGGTCGGTTCCAACCAGCACGTTGGTCCCGATCTCGCACGTTATCGGGCGTTCCGTGTTGGGGCGCATCGTGAGGCAGGGAATTCCCAATACGGCTGTCTCCTCTTGGATACCGCCGCTGTCGGTGAGGACCATGCGGGAACGGGCAACCAGGCCGAGGAACGGGAGGTAGCTCATCGGCTCGACCATTTGGATGCCGGGATGGAGATCGAGATTCTTCAGCCGTGGCGCCGTGCGGGGATGGACGGGAAAGATGACGGGAATGCGGTCGGCGATCATACTGATTACGCGCATGATGGGAGCGAGGTGGTCCGGCGAATCCACGTTAGCGGGACGATGCAGGGTGAGGACCGCATACTCGTATGGCACCAGGCTATTAGGTAGCGGGAGTTCGCGGGCACGGTCGATCTGCTGGCAGAGTGTATCGATCATGGTGTTGCCGACAAAATGGATCTTGTCGGCGGCGACGCCCTCATTCCGTAGATTCTCGTCCGCCATGACGTCGGTTGTGAACAGGAGATCCGAAATCGCGTCCGTGCAGAGGCGGTTGATCTCCTCCGGCATCGACATGTCGCGTGATCGCAAGCCGGCTTCAACATGAGCGACCCGGATACCCAGTTTCTTGGCTGTGAGGGCACAGGCGATTGTTGAGTTTACATCTCCAACGACGATCACCCAGTCAGGACGATGCTGCAGACATACCGGCTCGAACGCCATCATTATATGCGCGGTCTGTTCGGCATGCGAACCTGAGCCCACCTCGAGGTTGACGTCAGGTTCGGGTATGCCGAGATCGCGGAAGAAGTCATCCGACATGTTCCGGCTATAGTGCTGGCCGGTGTGGACGAGGATTACTTTCGCTGGGCACTGGTCGTTTCGCACCATGCTGGAGAACGCCCGCTGAATGGGGGCGATCTTCATGAAGTTCGGGCGGGCGCCTGCGATCAAGAAGTACTTCGTCGGGGACATAAGGAAAGGTGGGGAACTGGAGTTATTGGGTTTCAGCCAGCGGTTGTGACGGAGTGGCGTTCACGTTCGATCACGCGTTTCAGCAAATCGGTACTGGGGCTATAATCGAGCACAATTTCTTTCAGTGCTAACACGAGGCGGCCGGTATCACGGGTCTGGCAGATCTCCCGCAGCGTGTGCAGCCATAACAGCATGCCGCCTTCCGGCATGCCGTTGCCCACGTAGATTCGAATCTTGTCGTGAGTGGTAGGGGCGGTGTCTTCGTTCAAGGTGCTCAGCTCTTCGTAAAGCTTCTCGCCGGGGCGCATGCCGGTGAATTCGATCTTGATGTCGTCGTCGGGCTTGAGGCCGGATAGGAGGATCAAGTTCCTGGCCAGATCGACGATTTTGACGGGCTCGCCCATGTCGAGGACGCAGATCTGGCCGCCCTTCCCGATGACGGCGGCTTGCAGCACGAGTTGGCAGGCTTCGGGAATGGTCATGAAGAAGCGGCGCATGTCGGGATGGGTGACGGTTACCGGCCCGCCTGCGGCGATCTGCTTCTTGAAGATGGGGATGACGCTACCGTTGGAGCCGAGGACGTTGCCGAAGCGCACGGCGACGTACTTGGTGCGGCCGTTCTTTAGTGCCAGAAGCAGCAGTTCGGCGATGCGCTTGGTGGCGCCCATGACGTTGGTGGGGCGGACGGCTTTGTCGGAGGAGATCATGACGAAGTCTTCGACGCCGTTCTCGGCGGCGGCCATGGCGAGGTTGTAGGTGCCGACGACGTTGTTCTCGATAGCCTCAAAGACATGCGTCTCCATGAGGGGGACGTGTTTGTAGGCGGCAGCATGGTAGACGACCGAGGGCGAGTACTGGCGCAGAACTTCGTCCAGGCGAGTGCGGTTCTGAACGCTTCCGATCTCGGGGTAGAAGGGGACTTGGGGGAAGGCCTGGCACATTTCGCGGTCGATTTCGAAGAGAGGGGACTCGGCGATTTCGAAGCCGACGATGCCGGCGGGGCGGAAGCGGGCGATCTGGCGGCAGAGTTCGGAGCCGATGGAGCCGGCGGCACCGGTGACCATGACGACTTTGCCTTCGAGCGTAGAGCGGATCTGGTTTTCTTCGAGGCGAACGGGCGTGCGGCCGAGGAGGTCTTCGACGGCGACGTCGCGGATCTGGGTGGCGAGGCCGCGCTCCTCGATCACATCCCCGAGGCCAGGGACGGTCTTACACTCCACGCCGCAAGCGTGGCAGCGTTCCAGAATCCGGGTCATCTCGGCACCCGAGGCCGAGGGGATCGCGATGAGAATGATGTCGATCTTGTGCTTCGGTACCAGCATCTCGACCTCGTCGCCGCCCCCGAGTACCGGCACGCCAAGAACGCGTATGCCCTTCTTGCCCGGCCAGTCATCTAGGAATCCCCGCACCCGATACAACAGCTTCGGATTCCTCTGAATCTCGCGGAGCAGAGTGACGCCCGCTTCGCCCGCACCGTAGATGAGCGTATTCTTCTGGGGAGCGCCATTATGCCCGTGGGAAGTGGCTTCCGCCAGCATGCGCACGATCATCCGAACCCCAGCCGTGCCGAGGAAACAGATCATCAAATCGAGCAGGTAAATGGAGCGCGGAAACCCTCTTGGGGCGATGAGAAGGATCGCAATGCAACTGAGTACGGAGCCGGTGAAGTTGCCGGCCACGATCCGCAGCAGATCGGTTACCGACACATAGCGCCACCAACCCCGGTCCAGACCCGACACGCGGAACACGACGAGTTTGACGACGATCCAGATGGGAAGCGCATAGGCTAGGTACTTCAGATACGCGGGCGGCAGGCCGAAATCGAACCGCAGGAGAAAGGCCAGAACTGCGGAGAGCGCAAAGACTGCGAGCTGCACCGCCCACACTACGGGGCGGTGGATTTTGGTCAGCTTGCTAACGAATTTCTGTGCACTACGCATCATTTACTCCTGTGCCGCGTAGGCCAAGATGCATGGGCCCTCATGCACTTTGACGATTCGGCGCGTCCGCGACTGCTCCGATTTCAGCTTTGGGATACGGGGCTTCCGCGGCGGAGGTAGCGCGCCCGGCGCCATAGCGGAGCGCCGTGCAGACCAATGGAACCAGCGCCGCAGCAGCGAACAGAGGACCTGCCACCGGCCAAACACATGCCCCCATTGCTAAGGGGAATAGCCAGATGCCGTCGATTGCCGCAACGGTCAACGTTACCTTCGAGTGGCTTCCCCAGCGCCGGGCGGCGTGCTGATAGGCGTGGCTGCAATGCGCCTCGTACCAGCGCGCGCCGGCGATGAAGCGCCGCATCAGGGTCACGGTGGAATCCACAATGAAAACCGAGAGCAAGATCAGCCATGGCCAGAGCAGCCACGGCCGTTCCCTGGCGCTCGCAATGGTTAGAACTCCGAACACAAATCCCAGGAAACCACTGCCCACGTCACCCATGAAGATCTTGGCAGGTGGCCAGTTCCACACGAGAAAACCTGCGCTAGCGCCCATGAGCGCCAGTGCGCTCGCTGCGATGCCACCCAATCCAGCCCACGCCAGCAGCAGGCCGCCCAGCCCGCCCGCGCAGACGGCTTCGACGCCGGCAATGCCGTCTATGCCATCCATGAAGTTGTAGAGGTTGATCATCCAGACCACGCCGACAAGCGCAATAAGCTGGCCGACCCAACCCCAGTCCCACGTGGCCCAGCCAAAGTACAGCGGTGGCATTCCATTGAGCTGCCATAAAGCCCATGCAGCAGCCGCGAAGTGAATCAGCAATCTTAGCCGGGCGGATAACCCGAAATGGTCGTCTAACCATCCCGCCGCGGCGATCAATAGCCCACCGCCCACCAGCGCCGATGCCAGGCTCCCGGATATGACGCTTCTTTGTGCCAACCACAGCACGGCGAGAAGAAATATCACGACGATGCTTGCGCCGCCTCCGCGAGGGACGGCCACGGAGTGAGAACTACGCCCATTTGGGATATCTAAGACCTTTCGCCTGAGAAGGTAGCGCCGCACCAGCGCGGTGAACAGGGCCGAAGCGAGAAAGGCAGCGATGGCTATGGGCATGGCGCCGGTGCTGTTTCTGAGAGTTACTTCGACCATTTCACATGCCGGTGGGCGTTGTAGGCCAGACCCCTATCCCTGGAAGGCGGCTGGAGAGACGGCGGTCAGGAAATACGTGGGCGAAGAAGCCAGCCGGTCTCGCGCCGCACCCCTTCAGCTAACTGTACGTCCTCCCGAAAATGAAAGGTGGCCCTAAACTTCGATCCGTCGTAGGCGTCATCTGCGAGCAGTCTCCGAACATCGGTGCTGAGCGCGCCTAGTCGCCCCGTGCCCCGGGACAAAGCTGATGCGGCGGCGGCGACAGATTGGGCCACGGCGGCTGGAATCCCGACGCGCGGTAGCGGTTTACGGAGAGCCTCACAGATCGTGAGCACGAGTTCCCGTACAGTGCATGGTTCGGCTGTGACGTTGTATAGCGCGAGACCTGGCGGCCTCTCCTGTGCGGCAGTCACGATCGCTCGGGCGGCGTCCGTCTTGTAGATGATGCTTTTGCGGTTCTCGCCGCGCCCGACCCACAGAAAACGTCGGGAGTGGATCGCACGTATAAAGCGGGCGATGTTGCCACGGTCACCCTCACCATACACGGTGCCAAGTCTCAGGACAGTGAGGGCCGTGGTCGTGCCTTGGACGAGGCCGGTGGCGGTGCGCTCCGCCAGAAATTTGCTCTGTGCGTAGCCACCCTCCGGGGCGCACGGCGCGGATTCATTCCGTGGACCCGCTCTGGTTGGTCCGTACACAGAAACGGAGCTCACAAGCACGACGTGCGGAACTTCGCCATTGATGGCTTCTGAGACCAGATTCTCAGTGGCGCGAACGTTGGCTGCGTGCCACTCATCCCAGCATGGCCGGCGGGTGTGGGCGAGGCCGGCGGCATGGATCACGCAGTCGATGCCGGACATCGCGCGGCGAAGGCTCTCTCGGGATAGGATATCGGCGACAATCATCTCGGCCCCGCCGATCCGGCCGGCTTGGCGATCCAGGGCACGCACCGAGAGGCCGCAGGATTCCGCTTGGCGGACCACTTCGGTCCCGACGAATCCGGCCGCGCCGGTAACGAGAGCGCGCTTCTGCGACATGGGCTATTACGCTGCCGGGCGGCCCAGCACCCGGTCCAACACCTGCGCGTATCGCGCTATCGTGATCTCGCGCGTATACTTCCGGGCCGCAGCCTCGCGTGCCCGCGACCCCATATTCGCCAGTTGTTCTTGATTTGCCACTGCCTCACGCAAAACTTGCAACAGGCCTAACGGTGCGCCTGCGGGCACGACCCAACCGATCTTTTCCTCACGGATCACCTGACCAACTTCGGAGTCCGAATCACATAGAGCCACTACTGCCTTGCCGGCGGCCATCAGGTTATACAGGCGACTCGGCACTGAAACGCCGGACATGCCTGGTGCGAGCGAGATGATTGAAATATCGCAGGCGTTCAGCAACTCGCAGAGTCGTTCTCGTGGCTGTCGCGGGAGAATGCTCACGTTTGCCAGCCCTGAATCGATCACCTCGCGCCGCGCCCATTCTGCTCTCGCTCCCTGGCCGCAAATGATAAAGTGGACACGTGGGTCGTCCTGAAACCGCCTTGCGCACTCGACTAGAGCTTCAATCTGATGAGTGCGCCCGATGTTGCCGGCGTACTGGACTACCATCTTCCCGCTGAGCCCCAACCGCGAGAGGATGCCGTTGTCCTTCCGATCTGTCGGCCGGATGTCCAGGACGTCGGCCCAGTGTGGCGCGACCGTGATCCGGTCGGGCCGAAGGCGCGGGCACTTCCCCCGGAGAAGGGTGCCCATGTCTCTGCCGAGCACAATGACATGACCTGCAGTCAACAGCAGGCATCGGTTCATCGCGTTGGCAATCGCGACGAGCAGCGACCTCCGGCGCAGCAGTCCAGCGGCTACGAGTACCTCTGGGTAGACGTCGTGAACAATCAGGATACACTTGCTTCGCTTGAGCGCGCATGCAAACGCTATGGCGAAAGGCAACAATGGTGGATTCGTCACGACGAGAACGGCATCGCCGCGCCGGAAGGACCGTATCGCGCCGACAAACATTGAGCAAATTAGTGTCACGTGCGTGATCAGTTTGCCGAGCAGGGAGTTCTTGTCCGAGATCAGTGCGCGGCACCGTTCAATTGCCACGCCGTCCCGGACTTCTTTCCAGGGTGCGCGAGTGCCGCGAAATGCGTAGCTGGGCTGCCCGCAGAGGACGCTGACCGCAAAGCGGGCAACCAATCCCTCTGCTATTCCCGTCAAGAAGTATCCGGTGGATGTGTCTTCTGGATAATACAGTTCTGAAACTATCCAGACCTTGGCATTGTGCATGGCGTCTCTGCCGCCCAGTGATGTTCGTTTATGCGTCGTCACCGCCGAACGGCCGCCGCCAACCGACCCGCGTTGTGGGTGTCGCAGGGTTCGCTTTGGAGCAATGTCACCGCGCGGTGCGCGCGGCTGCCCGCGAAAGAATCTGCCAGGTGGCGTCCGCTACCTCACCGGGCGTGCGGAACCGGCCCAGCTCGGCCTGAGATCGAATCGCGCGGTCGGCGCGCACCTCCGGCTGGGTTATGAGCGTCTTCAGTGCGCGTGCGATATCCGGCGGCTGATTGGGGTCAAACAGGAGAGCTGCTTCGCCGGCGATCTCCGGCATCGGCTGCACGTTGGAGCAAGCGATGGGTAACCGATATGTGAGCGCCTCTATCAGCGCTACCGGGCAGTTCTCACACGTGGACGGGAACACAAAGGCCGTGCATCCCCTTAGGAGCAGCCCGACTTGTTTGTGCGAGAGAGAACCCGTCAGCAATACCTGTCCCGGGAATCGCGATGCACTTCGCGCTGCGCTCTTCACTTCGGCAAGGTATCGGTCTTGCGGCACAGCATCCCCGACCAGGACTAGCTGCACGGTATCGGTCCCGATTAGGCCAAACGCAGCTATGAGTTCGACGAGATTTTTGTATGGGTATATATGCGACACGCATAGCAGGTAGGGAACGGAGATGCCTAAGGCGCGCGTGAGTGCCCCCACTTCGGAGGCCCCCGCCTCCACACATGTTGGGCGAGCGTGATAGAGCACCACTTCTTCCCGGGGCGGTCTCCTGGCAGTCTTCGTAGAGGTCCTGAGTCTGTGCCGAAACGTGTCGCTGAGGAATATAATGGCGGCGGCACGTCTGGCGGATGCCCGAATGAACCATCGCAACACGAGCAGGCGGAGTCTGGTAGATATCCCGAACTTCCGCAACTCGCTTGCCGGAAGGAAAGGGGCCGCGTTTTGCAACATCACCACGGAGGCGGCGCCCGGAAAGAGAGGCGTCGTACTGGCGGGAGAAAACAGCACGTTGATCTTGTGCCGGAAGATAAGCAACGGTAGTAGCAGTTGCTCCGCAACGACACGCAGTACAACGCCTCGATCACCGGGGGTGACCAGCACTATCCGCACATTGAGCGGAATGGGTCCGAGGCGTTGTAATGTGCCTGCACTTGTGAACACAATCACGGTGTCGCCAATGTCTTCTGTCAGCTCAGCCCACCGGATAAGCAACTGCTGGAGGTGCTCTAGCGTGCCTCCTCTAATCTGGCCGAGTGCATTCACGCCAAGGTGCATTGGCGAACCTCACGTTTCGCGCGCTTCGGCGTTCGGTTCTTCCGGACGGGGCCCAGCGCTAACCTCCAGCAGTGACTAGAGGCGGGCCTAACTCTTGGAGTTTCAATCGGAACATCTCCGTGGAGTTCTAAGACCGACGGCGGCAGACCGTGGGAGGCGCGCAATTGCACGGCTCTCCTGATCGTTGGGATCTCCAGTGGATCGAACCCCGCCCGCGGCACTTTCCTGAGCGTCACTTCGCTCCAACTGCGCTTATCGATTACCCAGGAATGGTGATCGGAATCAGACAAGAACGGTAATCGATTTTGAGCGAATCGCCACCTGCGTCTTAGGTGCGGTCCGCACGTTCCCGGTTTCGAATCCGTCACGAGCGCCATTTCGTTGTGTCGGCGAGCCATTGTTTCATCCGGGAGTGGATATCGTGGCCGCCTCGCATCACCTTGTCGTACCCACGCTGAGCGATTGCGCGTCTCTCGGAGTCGTGTTTTAGGTAGTATCTCGCTTTATCGATAAGCTCTGCCGTGGTTGAGAAGTACTCGGCTTCGATGCCTTCATCAAATAGGGCGCACATCGCTTCGGTGCGTTCCGACAACAGGAAAACCCCGCAAGCAGGGATTTCAAATGAGCGCGTCGTGTAGTGGTCACGATTCCACCGGCTATAAAAGGACAGACCGATTCGACTGCCACACAGTGCGTTTCGATAATCGTCGCCGAGGACAACGTGGGTGGGACCAAGCAACTTCCATACGTCGGACGGTAAGAGGCGCTTCGCGTGGTCTGGCTGGGTATGCAGCCGGAGATCTAGACCGTTGCGGGCAATTTCGGTGAGATGATGGATCCGCTCGTCAGGCTCGAGGTGGCCCGCAAAACAGATATCGCACGACCACTTCCCAAGATCGTCGCGCGACGGTGTTCTGGGGTAGTCGATCCAAGGCCGGAAGTACGGCAGCAGCAGTTGGACATTTGGTACGCCAGCCGCTCTGAGATCGGATACATTGACGGCCCGAAACGCATGGAATCCGTCGTAGGCCGGCAGCGCCGGGTGAAGGTGCCGATACCGCAGGATCCCGCGCTTCACGCCAAACGGGTCGTCGTTATGGTAGCCGACAACGAAGGTGGCTTGCTTCAGTTCCCTCACCGTATCGAAATCAAAATAGTGCCCCTGATACAGCAGAGTGACGGCGGGTCTCAGGCTGTGGACCTGACGGACGAGAATCTTTCGTAACGTCGTAACGCCAGGCCCAGCCAGCAGCCGGCGTTCGACTCTTCCTAGCAGGCCCGGGAGCGTATAGTCGTGGGAAGGGAACAGCGTCGTCTCGACGCCGATCTCTTGGAGCGCCCGGCACCATGCGGGTTCGTACATGTCCTCGAAAGCACCTTGAACGACTAGAATTCTCATTGCGCTCTTTACCGGCTGTTGTCTTGCCTGATCGAGAACTTTGCTCGCGCGATTGCGTGCCCGGTAGCCACTGGCGCCGCCGCCGCACATGCACGGCGCCGGGTGTTAGGCGGTCATTATGATCGCGTTATTGTTAATCGGATACTCGCGGCCGCATCGTCTGCACTGTAGCAGGTTGATTCCTACCCTGTCACAGCCCGCCATGTTGCATGTTGTGCAGCGAAGAATAGGTGCGACGTCGAAGTCCCGGTTCCGTGCGCTCTGAGAGAGCAGCCTCCTAGTGACTGCCCGCGCAAGGACGCGAGCCTTCGCGGGGGGGCGGGCTTCGCAGAACTGCGGGGGCTGCCAAGCGCAGTCAACCTCTGGGTTCGAGATGAAATACTCGATGCGCTCGACCCAGTAGTGCCGAACGGCCAATGCTTCTGGCCACTTGGAGCCCGCACGGAAAAACCGGCTCTGTCTCAGGCTGCGGTGGTACATGCGGCGGATCTCGGGGTCTGGGTCCCACCGTGCCTTCTTTGTTATGATTAGCCTGCCGTCATCTTCCGCGACTTCAAGGCGATGGAATGTGAACGGGTCAATTCGCTCGTAGAACGCTTTAGGCGTTTCGATATAGCCAGCGCGTCCGACTCGCATCAACTCCCGCAAGAACTGGCCTGGATCCGGAGAATGCTCGAGGACGTGCGAGGCGATAATGAAGTCGAATGACTTATCGACAAATGGAAGGTCTTCACATCGTCCAATCACGAGCGGCCGATCACGGACAAGTTGCTTCTCGATTCGTTCTGGCGAAGACTCAAATGCGTCCAGAAGTACATTCGCTCGCGGGTATGGGTTGCCCCCCGCACCGACTTCGAGGACGAGTGCGCCGGGTTCAACCGGGCAATGCAGTCGCCTCAGTGACCAAGCCAGTCTTCCAAGCCCGAGGCGCTCCGAGAACAGCATAGTCCGTGACTTATGCGCAAGTGCAGCGCTGACACAATTCATATTGGCCGCCCGTCCGTCCTACCTCGCTGGTGTGCGGAAATCGCGGTCTGTGTCGCCGCCCGGGCTGTTTGGGCAAGTGATTCCATCGCCCCGAAGCAGAGCACCCATTGTCGCTTTGGTTCGGTTTCGGACGAGGACCGGCGTGTGCCCAATAGCGCGTTTGACCAAGCGCACCATGCGCTCAGAGGCGCGTGCGCCCACAGTGCTCAGCAGCCAGCAATACGCCCAAAAGAGCCAGTGGTCACTAAGACCGAGACGCGCAAGTGCGGCGGCGTAGCGGCGGAACTCCTGGCGGGATAGATGCTTCGCATGCATGGAGAGCATCGGAAAGGAGTATGCGGCCAAGTCACGACGCACTCCGGCGGGTATATCGGACCTAACCTCGTCACCTAAGGTGTTAGCGATTTCTAGAAGGCCGCTGATGAATGTAATCGAGTGTGCGGGGGTCGTTTTTTTCGGCTCGAAGCGCCCTCTTTCCACCTCTGAGGAGCCAAAGAAGTGCTCGCCTCCAACCCTTCTCACTGAGACGATATCCGACATGTAGTAACCATTCATTGTGGCGAGGATTCGGCCCGTAAGCCACACTTGATAGAGTAGGGTTCCATCGAACCTAGTCGTGGCATATTTGAGGGCGCTTTCACGGTGAACCGCCAATCCCGAAAGGAAAACGCTCTTTCGAAGAAATGAGACAACCGTGGTGCTTCCGGGCCCAAAGAGCAGGTCTCTGGGATAGTACCGATGGTACTCAATAACCTTGCCGCTGGACTTCTCTATCGACTGCCACGCCCTGAGAACGACGCCAACGTTCGGATTCGCAACGGCAGCCTCCACTTTGGACAAGGCCCCATCGCAGAGAAGATCATCGTCGC
Organism: Bryobacteraceae bacterium; assembly: GCA_049509915.1. Classification (GTDB taxonomy): domain Bacteria; phylum Acidobacteriota; class Terriglobia; order Bryobacterales; family Bryobacteraceae; genus JBEKYD01. The sequence goes on from JBEKZL010000021.1 coordinate 29,668, forward strand.
CCATAAACAGGCAGTACGTTCCAGATGCCCGCTCCAGGAGGACGCGGAGATTTCCGTCGAATCCGAGATTTGAATCATTTGAGTGAAAGGTCACCGGAGTATTGGGATGCGTACGACAGAACTGCTCGAAGACGATGCCTACTTCTGCCTTCCTCGGTGCACAGTCTTCAGAAATGACAATTTCCCAGCGGCCTTGGGGTTGTCGAGCTATGCTTGATAGCAACTCGCGAAGTTCCTCCGGCCGGTTATAAGAAGGAATGCAAACCGATATTATAGGGCGCATAGGATGTCACGATGAGGACAGGACCCCGTCGATCGCGGCGCAGAATCCGTCGATCTCGGCGTCTGGCAGGCACTGCGTCCGAACCACCTCTTGTGACCTCCCCCGCATCCGCGCTAGCGTTTCCGGCCTGAGGACGTCTATGAGCGCCCTAGCCAGACCGCCTTTGTCCCCAGCGTGAACGACTAGGCCATTCTCACCGTCAACGATGACCGTTCCAGCCGCCCCGCAAGCGTCCGTGGCAATTAGGGCGCAGCCTGCGATGGCTGCTTCGACAAACACCTTTCCGAAGGTATCCCGGTGGCTCGGAAGGGCTACCACGTCAGACGCCTCGTACAGCCACACCAGGTCGTCCCGGCTCAGCTCTCCCAAGAACTTCACTCGATCACGAACGCCCAGCTCCGCGGCCATGCTGAGGTAATCCTCCACGGTCCCGCCGACTCCGTTCCGCCGTTCCTCCCGGCCGGCGAATACGAATTGCGCGTCTATGTGGCGGGCCACTTCCGGAATCGCGGTAAGTAGGTCACGCACACCCTTGAAGGGGTGCATGTTTCCGACAAACGCAACAACGTGGGTACGCCCGCCACTCAGCACAGCACGTGGAAAGTTGTTAATCCTCAGGTGCCGGCTAGCCCACCGTTGCGCGAAGTCGTCGTATCCTCCGCTATATATAGCCCTGTACAGGGAGCACTCAGGAACACGATATAGCATCTGAAGGGTAACTTTGCTCACCTCGGTTTGGTAGATACACGCGTCACTCAATCGCAAAAGGATACGCTTCGCGGTCCTGATCGCCCATCGGCGCTTTCGTTCGATGGCGTAGGGGAGGGTCTGATTGACCGAGATAACGGTCTTGCGGAACGCCTTGGCGAGAATTGCGCACAGCAATGCGCTGGCACCCTGTAAACCGAAGAGCACTATCAGGTCGGAATCGAGGGCGCACCGCAGCGCGGCCCTCACGTTGCAGTTACTTACAGTCCCTTCGGGAACGTCCCCGCCGGGCAAGGACAGATAACGCCCCCGGATAGTTGAGGGAAGAAAGGGTATACCTGCGGTCCCCTCGTGTTCGTAGTGGAACACAGGGAAACATTTGAGGTTTATGCCGCGCGCCGTGAGCCGTCGCATGAACGAGGCCGTAACTTCTGACATGTCGTAAGTTAGACAGCCAACGGTGGTTGCGCGTCCAAGCCGCGGACTGGCTTCGGCCGTCACTTAACTCTCCGCAAGTAGCCACGAGGGTTGAAGGTCAGGAGGTGGCGTTCGCATTCCCGATCTATCACGAACTGCGAATTGCGGGCCAGAAACATTTCGACCGCCTCCCAGGGCCCCTGCCCGTGTGTAGGAAAGCTTGGGTGGCCATTCACGTTTGTGTCTTCCACGATGATATACGAGTCGATGCTGACCAACTGTGCGTAGAGCTCTAGTTCGCGCGTGACATTCTCGCATCCGTGGTCAGAATCCAGAATGACCATAACCGGCGCACAACCTGTGACGAGGGCTTGTATGGCATCTGCTATAGGGCGGTCAGTCGAGTACCCTCTCATGGATGTAATGCCAAGACTTTCGTTTGGATACTCGATTCGGGGGTTAATATCGACCGTGATTATTTTGAGTGGCAATCCGATGTTCCGAGCGACGTCCGCATAGAACAAGGCGGAGCCCCCAAATGCCGTGCCGGTCTCGACGAGGACCACGGGTCTAATTCGGTGGATTAACTCGGCTACCATCAGAAGATCACAGGGATTCTTCGTTATCTTCACTCCGCGCCACGTCATTCTGTCGGCGATGCCCAGCATGTAGTAGAGGTCGTTAAACTGGTGGACAAGTTCCGACGCCTGCTGATTGGCAAGGATCTCGGTGAGCCTGATTGGTATCCGCTGCGGTCTGGGGCGCACGAAATTGAGAAATCGCCTCGCGAATCTCGCTAATTTGGTTGTCATAAGGATGCAGCCCTTTGGCGATTGCCGCAAAGCCGCTCTATAATGGCCAGCATGAGCGCGGGCGTACCGAGAAAGATCGCGTAAAGAGCAAGGATGCCAACTGTGCCGGCCATCATCGAGCCTGGTATATGGGCTAAGCAGAACGCGGCAATTCCAATGGTTCCGATGTTGGTGCTGCCACGGATGAGTTGCAGGAGGAGTTTGGTAATTCGTCCGATTGCGTAGTATCCGACCATGACCCCTAGTAAGCCGAAATTGTAATAAAACTCGCAAACAGAGCCGGGAAGGATTCCGTTAATGTCTTGCTTGTTGAGTAGGTGCTGACCAATTTCGCTGGTAATGCTCCGTGTCTTCGGCATCGTGACCGAAGCATGGACAAAGCTTAGAACATTGTTTGCAGTGTTAGCAAAGTCGTTCGTGAGCGTTGCCCCTGCGGCAAAGCCGTTTTGATCCACCATCTCGATTCCGACGCCTATCATTGAAAACCTTCCCATTTGCCAGTCGAAGACGTCGGTGAACTGGCTGAGGGTCGCTTCGCCTGTTTTGTATCTTGCGACCGTAAACGTGAGGACGGTGAAGGCGGCGACCACTGCGAGCAAGACAAGCGCAGAGTCCATTTTGGCGCGGCGAAGGCGGCTATACAACACCCAGAGGGGGAAGATTCCCGCGATCGCGGCGAAGCGGCCTCCGGACCAGTAGCAGTTCCCCACGGTGATTACCGCAGCGGTTGCCAGCAGGCTGGTGCTGCCAATGCGGCTTCGGCCGACGCGCCCTCGCATCATGGCCAAGGCACCGAACGTCGCTCCCCAAGACATCCACTGTGACAAGTAGACGTATCTTGCAAATCCCCAGTCGATGAACCGCGACCGGTCAACGGTAGATAGAAAGCTTCCAAACGACTGGAACCCCGACATCTGGAACAGTCTGAATGTGCCAAAGGCTGCCAGGGCGAAGACTCCAGCCGCTAAGGCAAGTAGTAATGCCGGAGCACGGACCGCAAGGGGGGGAGCATGGAAAGGCCGTTTCGTGCGGTCTCTCAGGCCGAGCCAGAGAGATCCGAAGGCCAAATTGATGAGTATCAGAGTGAGGTATGTGTAGCGGGCTTGTTGATCTGGATCGATGTAGGCATAGTCGAAAAAGCCCCGGCGAGCTAGCCCGCCCGAGCAGAGATGGAAGACCGCCGACATCGGATAGATCACCACGAACCCGACGGGGGCTAGTGCCTCTGCAAGATCGGGACGGCTTCTGAGATGCCGCCCCACAACGATGACCTGGATACAGAGTGTGGCGATCGCCAAAACAATTGCGGATGGTAGTGGAACCCTTTCGGTCCATGTCAGGCCGACAAAGCCGACCGCCGCCGCGATGCACGTGAGAACTACTGCCGGTAGCGCGCCTGAGTGTTCCTGTGTTGACTGGACCCGTGGCAAAGGTCTGTCGTAGCTGATGCGATCACAGGCGAGCCGCATGGTCAGTTCGAGTTTCCCTTCTCTCTTCGATGTACCAAGGCGGCAAGCCAGGATGTATGAAGCGCCTGCGTTAGCACCACGGCTATCGAAACTCCCATCGAGCCAAACTTATATCCCAAGCCGCAGTTGAGTGAAATGCCAATTGCGGCGCAGGCGAAGCGGGGCCGCAGGAGGGGCTGCGGGTGCCAGATCAGTAGCGCCTGCTTAATCACTTCGCTGCTTCCAGCTAGCCCGCCAGCGACGACCAGTATCGGCCAGAGGTTCATTGCGCGCTGGTAGTGTGGCCCTACTACTAGCCGGAAGACGGGGCCGCGGGTGACCAGGGCTCCAACGGTTGCAACCGCTGTTAATCCCAATGATGCGAGGAATACGCGCCAGTTGAGCTTCAGCGCGGAGCGTAGCCGTTCGCCGGTCTGAGTTGCGCCCACTCGCAGGAACAATATCGGGGAGAAGACGACGACGGCGATGTTGGCCGCCATCGAGATGGGGTAGTAACCGAACTGAAACGCTACCGCGTACAGCCCTACCTCCGCCGCACCTGCTAACGTGGCGATCGCCCAGCGGTCCGAAGTAGCTAACAGCCAAGTTGGCACGCCCATGACGATTAGGGGCCACGCATATCCAAACAGTCGTCCTGTCATGCGGTGTCGAAAGTCGATGTGGGCTTTTAGCGCACCGCTAGGAAACGCTCGATAGAAGAATACGATTTGGGATGCGAAAACAACGACTGACGCGGCCGCATAGCCGGCCATCGCAGCGGCAGTGGAATTTGGAACGAACCCTAAAGCGCCCACGGCCAGGAGGGGCCGGAGCCACTGGAGAAGACCTTGGTGGAAGGCCACGATACGCCGCTGTCTGAGAGCCGACTGAAGAGCATCGAGCGTAACGCCGAAGCCGTTGACGATTGAAAAGAAGCAGGTCCAGCAGAGCAGGGGTGCCAGTTCGCCTCTACCACACAGAAGCAGCGCCCCGGAGGTCGCCGCCAAGCCCACAGTGACCGCAGCGACGCTCCCTGCAAGAAGGGACAGCATCCCGACCATCAACTCGTCAACCGAATGCTCCTCAAGGGCGATGGAGTAGTAGCGCAACGCTGCCTGCCCGATCGGGGAGTACAGCAGCGCTTGTGAGAGGGCCGCAACTGAAAGCCCCAAAGCCAGGGCACCGTAAGTTTCTGGCAGGAGCTTACGACTGAGTACCCGAATTGCAAAGACAGCACCGCTGGCCGATAGTGCTTGTCCCGAAAAAACCCAAAAGGACTCAGAGAGGATGCGAACGCCCCCGGCAGATCCGAGGTCTGGCCTGAAAACCGATGGGCGGTCGCCTCCAATTCCCACATCTGCATCAACACGCCCTGGATCGAGATCACCTGGGTATGTGTTCACATTGGCCTAGCTCTGGGACACGCGACAATCTTGCCCCCGCAGCTCAAGCAGCCTGCAAACGCGGCCGCACAAAAACGCCCTCGCTCCCGGGGGTCGGAGTGCCGCGGCGCGCTCGGTGCCGGATGGTACTGAATGCAACACACTTAAGTGCCCGTGTTCTTATAGTACTTCGAATAATACTTCCCGTAATACCCGTTGGGGGAGTAGCCGACAGGCGGCAATTGGCGGATATGGCGAGGTATACACGCCAACCGAACTTAGTCGTAGATAGTCGCGAGTAGTGCCCATTGGCAATGACGCGACTCAAATGTAGCCAGGCAGACGGGATTTGCACGACTTGGAAACGTCGTCCGTGTTCCAGACGAACTGCCGTACACGCCGAATCCCGGCTATGGGATCTTCATGGCCGCGCAGCCAAGAGATCCGAGACAGAGGCCCGGACGGCCGCGATTACGATCTCATATGGTGGAAGGTCCGATACGAGGGGCCCGAGCCACTGCTTCCAGGTTGTCTCGACGACTGAGAGGATCGTGGCGGGAAAGAAGCTGTCCGGGCCTGAGAACGTGACATCGCGAGTCGCGCATTTCTGGTGTAGGAAGGTCGGGAACTCCGCGAGGTCCAACTGTGCCCCGTAGGTGCCGAGGATCCGCCAGAGATCGTAGTAGTCTCTCGCGCGAGAACGTACCCATCCTCGACGTTCAAGTAGCCGTGCATGCTGCAAAATAGCGCGCAGCTTTTCCGCCACGATCTCCTCGATGGAGTAGACCAGCACCTCGGTGTCAAACGGCTCCCCGTAATCGTGAATGATGGCGCGACGCAGTGGTGGCCTCAGTAGCTTCTCGTCGATCGAGATCTCGACCATGACGTTGGTCTGCGCCTGTCGTTGCCAAGGCAACCGCGCGTGAATATCGAAGGCTGCCTGGCCGCCCGGGTGTGGCTCGCGCTCTACGTGACGCTCGCAGACGATCTCGACCGGTGCGTACGGGTCCAGAAGCTTGATTGCCTGGTGACAGGCTTCCTCCATTGCCGCGTCCATCTCCCCGCCGGCGGGCACGGAGCCTATGGCGGTGAAATCCAGATCCTCAGAAAACCGGTAGTCGCCGAAGAAGCACTTCTTGAGCGCGGTTCCACCTTTGAAAACCAAGGAGCTCTTCAGGACATCGACGCGCTGTATACCTGCCAGCACCCAGGAAAGAAGGTAGTCCCGCTCCAAAACCTCCCACGGAAGGCCGTGACGCTGGCGAGCTTCCTGCAGCCGGGTTCGAAGAGGCCGCATCAGGCAGCCTTTCCGGGCAGGTTCACTTGAATGCCCCAGTTGGTGTTAGACGGCCCGCGCCGCGGGCCTGTCGGATCGAGAACGCGCAAGCCCTTGATTGGAGCCGCGCGCAATGGTTCGAGTCGAGCCGTTGTGATACCCTGCCGTTCCAGAACCCATCCCAACCGCTTGACAGTCGCGGCGTCCAGTTTCAGCGCGTACCCGATGATCCGGTCCACGTCGAGCTTGGACCCGCGCATCTCGAATGCGTGGAGAACCTCGCCAAAGGCCCCGCAGTACTGCGGGGCCATCAGACCATCCAGCAGCGTTCGTTCGGGGTCGGTGATTTTCACCCGGCTCTCATCGACCCACACGTCCTCGACGCCGAAAAAGCGTTCCGGCTTGACACGCACGAACTGATAGACCGTACCGCCAACCGCGTACCCCTCGGCTCCGGCCGAACTTGCTCCTCTCGGGCGCGGAACCGACCGGGCGGATGTGAGGACGAACACGCGCCGGGGGATCTGCTCGGTGAGACCGTGATAGTTGAGGGCGGACCAATGACTGATGGCCGCCGGCTGGACGAGCGCCATGGCGATTTCAAAATCATGCAATGGCAGGACTCCTGGCATCGAACCGGCCAGCGCATAGAGTCCTCGGTGTAGCCGGACGATCCAGCCGGACCGCGCCAGATGGTGGAGCGCTTCCCGGAGGTAGCTTGGCGAGACGCCGACCGATGGAGCGATCTTGGCAGCTTGGTCGGTAGTGAAAACACGCTGGCCATCCGCCGAGAGCCGCCGAACGAGCTCGACCCCACCAATAGAGTGCACCAAGTCCTTCTTCGCCATGCTGACCGCTCTCCTTGTATGAATAGTTTATGCCGTTAGTTGGACACTGTCAAACCAACTCCATCTCAAATGGGATTGCTGCCGTCCTAACAGTAACCCGGCGACCGGCGCAACCTCACGGAGTTTCGTGCTCGCCGGGAAAGTTGATGGCGTCGTCCGCATCGGCGGTGAGCACTTCATCCTCCGACTGGCGGTACCTCCAGCAACTCGTTCCGCTGGGCCGCGACCGGAACCTGCATTTCGGCTCGATCATTCACGAGTGTCTGCAAGCGTGGCACCAGCGGCGCGACCTGGATGAAGTGTCGACGCTCATCGACCGGTTGTGTCCCAACCGCCTCCAGGACGAAGGCCAGCGCCGGGACTGGCATCTGGCCATCGCGATGATGCGGGCGTATGCCGACTCGATGTGTACCAGGTCCCCGTCCTGTCCTGGGACGACCTACTCAACGCCTGCGCCGAGCTTGAGAAGGGCGGCCACCCCTTCAAGACCGTCATCATCGACACGATCGACAACGCCTACAAATTCTGCACGGATCACATCTTGAAGAAATTGAAGGTCGAGCACGAGTCGGATCTCGGCTATGGGAAGGGCTACGCCATCGTCAACAACGAATTCCAGCGCGTGCTCACGAAGCTGGCTTTCCGGCCCTACGGCCTGTTTCTCGTCTCCCACTCCAAGGAGATCGAAGTCGAGACCCGCACCGGCAAGTACAGCCGCACCGTCCCGACACTCCCGGACAAAGCCCGCAAGATCGTCCTCGGCATGGTCGACATGGTTCTGTATTGCGACCTGGAAGACGCCGAGGATAAGACCACCCGCCGGTTGATCCGCACCAAGCCAAGCAAGTACTACGAAGCCGGCGATCGCACTGGCCGCCTGCCGGAGACGCTCGACCTGGATTTCGGCAAGTTTCTCGATGCCTTCAATGTGGCCGTGGCGCCGCTGAAGGCGACCGCCGCCAAGGCGGCGAAACAACCGCAAGGAGATAACCGATGAGTAAACGCGCAATTGATCTATCCCAGTTCGACAACGACTTCCAAAGTGAGCAGCCGGAGGAACGCGGCGATTTCGAAAGCGTTCCCGACGGCAAGTATCAGGTGACCGTAGAGAAGGTGGAACTGACGGAGGCGCAGTCTTCCGGCAACCCCATGCTGAAGTGGACGCTGCGTGTGATCGCGCCGAAATTCGTGAACCGGCTGATGTGGCGCAACAGCGTCATCACCCACAACACGCTGAAGTACGTCAAAACAGACCTGCACACCTGCGGGCTCGATCTCGACACACTATCCGAGTTGCCGAAGCACCTGAAGAAGCTGCTCGACGTGAAGCTGGAGGTCACCAAGAAGACCAAGGGCGACAACGAGAACATCTTCTTCAACCGCCGCATCGAGAACGATCGGGCGCCGGGGAAGTTTCGCAAGGATGCGGATGATGCCCTTGTCCCGTTCTGACCGGGGGCCGGCGACGATCCTCATTGACACGCGGGAGCAGGAGCCGTATTCGTTCGATCCCCGGTTGGCGGCCGCTGTGCGGCGCGCGCTACTAGCCGGGGATTACTCCATTGAGGGCCTGGAGGGGTTGGTCGCCGTGGAACGGAAGACGCTCGATGATTTCGTGTCCACGGTGATTCACGGCCGGAAACGGTTCCGCGAAGAACTGCGGAAGCTGGCCGGCTACCGGGCGGCGTGCGTAGTGGTGGAGGCCGGGCTTGCCGACATTTTGCAGGGGCGCTACCAGGGCGGCTCTCATCCGCACGCGGTGCTGGGAAACGCGCTGTCGATCATTCTCGACTTCGAGATCCCGGTGTTCTTCTGCGGCAACCGCCAGGCGGCCTGCCATTTTGTACAGGCGTATCTTCTCGCCGCGCACACGAGGTGGGGAGCATGACAGCAGAACGTGCCAGCATTCGCGGGGTGGTGGAGACGGTCTTCTACTCGGGGCCCACGTTCAGTGCCGGACGCCTCCGCACCGCGGACGGAGCGGTGGTGAAATTCGCCGGCAAGGTGTTTCTGCGCGAGAATGACGCCGTCCGCCTCGAGGGGCATTGGGCGCACCATCCCAAGTACGGCCGCCAGTTCGAGGCCGAGTTCATGGGCCACGACCTGGAGATGGACCCGGATGGCCTGGCCAACTTCCTGGCGAACCATCCGGACGTGAAGGGGATCGGGCCGGCGAAGGCGCGGCTGATTGCGGATGAGTTCGGTGCCGGCTTCGATGCTGTAATACGCACCCAGCCGGAGGCGGTCGCCGCGGCCGCGAAGGTTCCCCTGGAAACCATCGTTGGGCTTCAGCAGGTGTGGATCGCCAACAGCGATTTCAACACCGCGATGGCGTATCTCGCCGCGTTCGGGCTGACACACCACCAGGTCACCACGCTGGTCGGCAAGTTCGGCAGCCAGGTCGTGCCCATCCTGGAGCGCGATCCATACGTGCTGGTGCGCGAAATCGCGGGCTTCGGGTTCAAGCGGGTGGACAAGATCGCACGGAAGATGGGAACACCGAAAGACCTCCCTTCGCGGATTCGCTCTGGCCTGCAATTCTGCATTGCGGCCGCGCTCGACGATGGTGACTGTTGGGTTGAGTACGAGGATCTGCTGGATCGCGCCAATACCTTGCTGGTCATGGACACGATGGACAGTCGGGAGGTGATCGAAGGCCACCTGGAAGCGTTGATCGCCGAAGGTGCCCTTCTTTCGCAGCCCTTTGAGCGGCTGGTGGTCGCCGATCCGGAAATTCACCGGATGGAGACGGAGTTGGCGGCGCTTCTCAAAGACGCACACCGGCGCAGCCCGCACGCGGTGGCCGAAGTGGGTCAGTTGCTCGACGCCGAGGGCTGCGAGCTGAATCTGGAGCAGCGGGAGGCAGTCGGGAATGCGTTCACCTATTCGATCTCTCTGATGACCGGCGGCGCCGGTAGTGGAAAGACGTACGCGGTCTCGACCATCGCTAGCATCGCTGACCGGCTGGAGTTGAAGGTGGTGCTCGCTGCGCCTACTGGCAAGGCAGCCAAGCGGCTCGAGCAGGTCGTCGGACACGAGGCCAGCACCATCCACCGCCTGCTGGGGTTCAATGGCCGCACTTACTCGCGGGATGCTCTGAATCCGATCGAGGCCGACATTCTGGTGGTGGACGAAGTCTCGATGGTGGACGTGCCGCTCGCCTGGCGCCTTTTCCAGGCCTTGGATCTCCAACGCACCGCCGTGGTCTTCGTTGGCGACCACAACCAGTTGCCCCCGGTGGGCCCGGGCAACCTGCTCCGCGATCTGACGCGGTCCCGTGCCATCCCCACCGTTCTCCTCACCAGGATCATCCGCCAGGCAGGCGTGCTGAAGGAGAATTCAACCGCGGTGCTCTCCGGCGAAGTACGCCCGACCTCGGATGTGCAGGTGGGCACGCGCCGGCCATGGTACGTCATCGACAGGTTCGCCGACCGCGAGGACGTCCGGCAAATGCTGCTGCTCCTGTTCGAAGAAGTGCTTGCCGAAAAGCTGGGCTATGACCTGATCCGGGACGTCCAGGTGCTCACGCCCACTCACAAAGGGCCGCTCGGCACGCTGGAGTTGAACGTGGAGTTGCAGCGCCTGTTGCAGAAGAAGCTCTTCCACTTTGATGTGCCCGACGTGGATCCGGGCCGCCGGCCGCGGTTCTACCCGGGCGACAAAGTGATCCAGATGAAGAACGATTACGAGTTGGGCGTCATGAACGGCGCCATGGGCATCGTGCTCGGCGCCGACAACGGCGGCGGCCTCACCGTCAACTTCGACGGCATGCCGGTTGAAGTCGGGAAAGACTCGGACGCCCTCGGGAACCTGCAACTGGCGTACGCCACTTCGATCCACAAGGTCCAGGGCTCCGAGTTCCCTTGCTCGGTGGTAGTCGCCCATAAATCGCATTCCTTTATGCACCACCGGAATTTGCTGTATACGGCGGTGACGCGCGCCAGGGAATCCGTGATCATCCTCGGGGACCGCTGGGGCATCGATAACTGCGCCTCCAAGCGCCAGGTGGATCGACGCAACACGTTCCTCTCCTTCCTGCTGAACTCGGAGACCCAGCGGTGACGCCACCGCCGGTGGACGTCCACGCCTATTACCGGCAGGTCACCGACGTCGACATCGGAGAGATCGCACGCGAGCTGTTGGGCGGCCGCATCGCCCAGGAATCGCGTCAGACACTCTTCTGCGATTGCCCGAATCACCGCAGCCAATCGCACCGGTCGCTTCACGTCTGGCTCGACAAGCAGGGATGGTACTGCCACGCGTGCGGCGTCGGCGGCGACGTGCTGCAGTTGGTGGAGTTCGTGCGGTACGGCGCCGTCACGCGGGGGCAGGCGGGCCCCATGCCCGATTCGCATCGCCAGGCGCGGGATTTTCTGGCGGCGCGCGTTCGGTTGCCGCCCCTGGCGAAGGCCGTTGCGGACAGCACAGAACAGGCGGAGGAAGCCCACCGGCTCACGCTCCGTGTCCGGGAGGCGTTAGTTGCGCTGGCGGACCTCTACCACGAGCGGCTCGCGGGCAATCCGGAAGTTTTCTCCTGGTTCCGGACGAAGTACGGGATCGGCGAAGAGACAATCGGCCGGCTCAAGATCGGCTATGCCGACAACGCGGGGCCCAGCACGGCGCGCTCGTTGATGGAAGGGCCGGGCGCCTTTACTCCGCGAGAGTTGACCGCCACTTCGGCGTTCCGGCCGACCGCCCAGGACGGTGTGGTCCCCTTCTTCGACAACCGGATCGTATTCCCGTACTGGAGTCGGGGCCATGTGGTGTTCATGATCGGGCGCCGCACACCCTGGACACCCGATGTTGAGTGGGAGAAATCGAAATACAAGAAGCTGGCGGTCCGCAATGACCGCGATCACCGCCCCGTTGCGCCGTGCATCCGCAACGATGTTCTCTATAACGAAGATGCGTTCCTGACACGCTCCGAGCGTGTAATTATCACCGAAGGCGTCACCGACTGCATTTCCCTGATGGAGCATGGATTCCCCGCAGTATCGCCGGTGACCGTGCAGATCCGCGAGGCCGATTGGGAACGCCTGCTGCCGAAGCTCGCCGGCGTGAAAACCGTCTACATCTGCCAGGACAACGAGGTTTCTGCGGCTGGCCTCAACGGGGCGTTGCGCACAGCACGGGCCCTCGCCGCGCGTGGCATCCTCACCCGCGTGGCGGCACTGCCGCTTGGGGAAAAGCAGCAGCGCGCGCGGCAAGAACTCAAGGACCGCTTCGGTGTGGATGCTGCCGTCGGCCCGCGCGAGATGACCAAACTGCTGGATGGCCGCGCCGCGGAGGACATCGAGCGTGCCGAAGCGCTCCTGGCCGACGCCAAGATCGACGTGAACGAGTTCTTCGCCGCCGGCAAGACCGCACCGGATTTTGAAGCCATCCTGACCGCGGCGGAGACTCCGTTGGAAATGGCGATCGCGAAACTTGATTCGTGCACGCCGGACGACCACCTGGAAAGCCTCCTCGATCCGATTCTTCAGGAAATCGGACACATGGGCCCAATCGAGCGGGAACGCCACCTGCGGCTGATACAGAGCCGCTGCGGAAAATCCAAGTTGCCGGTCAGCGTCTTGCGCCAGCAGATGAAAGTCGTCGTGCTGGATCGCAACACGCGCAGGAAACGCACCCGTGGTGGTACGGACGGCGCGACGCCGGGAAGTGGCCCGAGTAGTACGTCGACTTTCCCCAGGATCCAAATCAACGACCGCCAGTTGCGGGAGATCGTCGCCGACGCTTGGCTCGCCGTCCATGGCGCCAACCAGGACGGCGGTCGCATTTATCCGCATACCCCGTTTCTGTATCACCGCGCCGGGCGGCTCGTGCGGCTGGTCATCGGCGAATTTGGACCGGAGATCGAGGAGATGGACGAGGATGCCGTCTTCGGATTGTTGGCACGCACGGCAGACTGGCACCGGGCGCTCGAGGATGCCGATATCGAGACATCCCCGCCACGAGATGCGGCGCGCGACATGTTGGCTTACCCCGATTTGCACCTGCCGAGGCTGGAGGGTGTCATCAGCACTCCTGTGTTCGGCCGCCATGGAGAGTTGATTATGACTGACGGATACCACCGGGACGACCGGCTGTGGCTGACTCCGGACCCGAACCTTCAATTGGGAACCATTCCCGACGTGCCAACGGCCGAAAACATCGCCGCCGCGCGAACACTGTTGATCGACGAACTGCTGGTGGATTTCCCGTTTGTGGATGACTCCGACCGCGCGCACGCGATTGCCGCGGTGTTTCTGCCGTTCATCCGGCGCATGATCGACGGGCCGACTCCTATGCACCTGATCGAAGCGCCCACCATGGGATCCGGCAAGGGTCTCCTCGCCAACCTGATCTCCATCGCCGCCACCGGCGCCGCTTGCGAGGCACGCACGCTGCCCGAGAGCGAGGACGAAATACGAAAAATGCTCACGGCGGAGTTGATGAAGGGACGCCCCATCGTTCTCCTGGACAATGCCAACGACCGCAAGCAACTGCATTCCTCTTCGCTCGCGTCGGTCCTGACCTCCATCCGCTGGACCGATCGTAAGCTCGGCGAGTCCATCATGGCTTCGGTGCCCAATCACGCCGTCTGGCTGATGACGGGCAACAACCCCAACCTGCATCTCGAACTTACACGCCGCTGTATCCGGGTGCGGATCGATCCGCGCGTGGATCGGCCGTGGAAGCGCTCGGTCTTCAAGCATCCCGAGATCACAACCTGGGCCAAGGAGAATCGGTCTGCGCTGGTGGGAGCGATCGTCACCCTGATTCGCGCGTGGATGGTGGCAGGCAAACCTCTGGATCGAGCCCGGCTCGGCTCTTTCGAGCGGTGGTCCAGTGTCATCGGCGCCATTCTCGGCGTCGCCGGAATTCCTGGCTTCCTGGCCAACCTCGACCAACTCTACGAAGCCGCCGACATCGAGGGGCAAGCATGGCGGGAGTTCACCGCGGCCTGGTGGCAGACATTCCGGGGTGAACCCAAGAAGGTCAGTGAACTGAACCAGTTCTGTGAAGACCGTGAACTCATGCTGCGGTTGCGCGGGGACGGCTCCGCCCGGTCGCAGCAAACCAGGCTGGGGAGCGCTCTCGGCAGCTACCGTGATCGTTCATTCGACGGCTTGCGGATCATGCGGGCCGGAGCGGCCTCCAAACATAAGGGCGTGGCCATGTACTCCCTGGAGAAGGCTGACGAATCCGCGAGTTGGGGACCTTGGGGACCTTCTGGGGACCTTGGCGGCAAAGGTCCCCACGAGTCAAGTGCCAATGATTCAGGGGATTGCGGTCTATTTGGGGACCTTGGGGACCTTGAAGGGGTCCCTCCGCGTGTAGAGACAGATTTTTCGCAATGTCCTGAGGGAGCGCAAAGAGACACACGCGCGCACGTGTGTGTAGAAGGTGGCGATAACGTCCCCAAGGTCCCCAAGGTCCCCATTTCGTCCGCAAGTGATTGCAGCGAAAGCGCAGATGGGTTGGGGACCTCTGACGGCAAGGTCCCCACAACGTCCCCAGCCGCGTCCGAGGTCCCCAAGACGCCGAATCGGGCACGGGTGGATCTCGCCGATTTCAGGGAACGGCCCATGCCGCCCGACGGGAAGCGGTCATGAGCGCGCAACCTGAGGTTGTTCCTTCGAGCGCGTCGGCGCGCGGCCATTTGTTCGTCTCAACGGCGCTCGACACGTGGTTCACCGAGCATGCCGCCGCGTTCGCACGCGACGTGCAAATCGACGACATTGCGTACCGGCGCCTTGATCCCGAATACTACGCCTGGCTGCGGTCCAGAATGATGCTCGCGAAGACAGCCGCCAGCGCCGGCCAGATTGGGATTGATGCGTTTGACGAACTGCGCCACCGGTTCAACGCGATCCACCAGTGGGCCGTCGATCATTTCGGCGAACAGGCGTTAATCGCCGTAGTGCGTGGCTTCAACGGTGGCCACTACAATCCGCCGGTCGCCGAGACAGAACCGCCCCAGCGGGCCATCGTGCCTGCCAGCACAGATCGGAACACGGTGCCGGTCTCACCGGAATCCGCCGCGCTCGTCGATGCCATCCGCGACCGCGCTCTTGGCCTGGGTTGGAAGCACGACAGCCTTTACCGGATGCGCGGTTCGTTGCGCTTCCCACTTGGGAGTGATTACGGTCTGGTTTGCTACCTGAAGCCCGGCGATCGGATTGGTGAGGTGACCATCCACTCCATCGAGATCATCCTGCCGAACAACATGCGCCAGCGATTCTACAACCCGAACGTGGATCAACCATGGATCAGGCGTGTCTCCCGCGAAAAATCTTGATTTGCGACCGGACACTTTTCATGCGTTTCGCGTATATTACCAGTGAAGGCGCTGTTCGACAGGCGAGCGCAAAGCGCACCCTCCGATAGATTCCTCCCAAACAATTTGAACCGAGAGACGGGACTCTCGTAAAACTCCTTCCCTCCCCTGTTCCTCAGGGGAGGTGTATCCGCAATCAGCCATGGACACGCCGAAAACCACTACCCATGACCTCGCCATTGGCGAAGTCGCCTGCGACTCTGTTCGTGTTGCCGGCCGCCATCGGAAGGACATGGGCGACCTCGACGGTCTCGCTGTCAGCATCGCAACCGAAGGGCTCCTCCAGCCCATCGGAATCACCGAGGACAACGTGCTGGTGTTCGGCGAACGGCGCCTCCTGGCAGTTCGCGACATCCTCAGACGCGCCACGATTACAGCGCGCGTTGTGCGCGTGTCGAGCATCGTCGCTGGCGAGTACGCCGAGAACGAAATCCGCAAGAACTTCACACCGTCCGAGCGGGTGGCGATTGGGAAAGCTCTGGAGGTGGAAATTGGCGACCGGCAGGGCCGGCGCACAGGCAGGGAACTTCCGCAAAATTTTGCGGAAGTCGAGCCAGGTGTCGAGACACGTGAACTGGCGGCGAAGACGGCCGGCTTCGGGAACCGCACCACTTACGAGCAGGCCAAGAAGGTAGTCGAGAAGGCCGTCGATGAGGTCATCGCACAGATGGACTCCGAGCAGATCGCCGTCAGCGCGGCCGCGCTTATCGCTGATGAAGCGCCGGAGCGGCAACGGGAGATCGTTGCCCTGCCGCCCGCGGAACAGCGAGAGGCGGTTCGCACACTACGGCGCAAGGACCTGCCCAGTGCGGCCGAAGCGCATCAGCGTGCCAAGGAGACCGGCATGTTCATCCTGGACCCCAATCTTCAATGGCAGACCCCGATGCCGATGGAGCAGCGCCGCCCATTGATCGAGCGCAACCACGCCGTGATGGCGGTGGTCGAAGCCGCTCGTGCCATGGCCACTTGTCCACTGACGGCCGCCGAAGTGGCCGCCGGCATCCGCGAGTTCGATACGCCCGACATGGATTTCGCCGGCCAGTGTCGGAAGGCCGCGGCCCTCCTTCAGCAAATCACTCAGGAGTTGGACGGTCATGCAGGACAGTAGACGTTCCGAATTGATGGAAGCCATTCGGCGCGCCGTGACGCTGTTCCGCCAAGCGGGTCACCGGTTCTTGAATAAGGACATTGTCGACGCCGTGATCGAGACCAATGGCTCGCTCTTCGACGAACTGGGCAGCCAGTTGGCGCGGGAGAAGCTGTTTGATCTCACCCGGCGTGTCATGAAGTCAGCCGCCGAGGTGACGGAAGCGGATGCGCAATTGGAGTTGGGTCTGGATATCGCCGGCTTCGAGATGCCCGGCATGATCGCCGTGCCGGTGGACTTGGAGCATCCCCTCAATGGCGACTGCGAGTGGGTGCCGACCACGGAAGCCACCGTCGCCGATCTCGATGCGAATCTGCGGATGCTCGATCTTCAGATCACGGCAGACCAACACAAACGGCGGAACATCGCGTTGCTGCGCCAACGCGTGGTGGCCATCGTCGGAGAGAACTCCAGCCTCACCGTGGCGCAAGCAGCGGCAACGGCTCGGGAGATGCAAAACGTATGAAGCCGCAATCCATACCACTCTACGCAGCCGACGGCACGCCGTGGGGCTTCCGAACGCTGGAGGCCGCACAGCGGCTCATCACCAACGGACTGGTCAGTCCGGTCTACGGTCGCAAAGGTCATCTGAAAGCGATCTTCTCCAAGAAGCGCGATGGATCATCGGCTGTCGAGAATGCAGTGCCTGTGGGAACGCAGTACAGCTTCCAGGCGCGCATCGAAAGCGGACCGCTCGTCTGGAAGCTCAAGAGACTCGGCAAGAAGGATGAATTGAGACCGCTGTTCCGGCAGGTGGTGACCGACTGCCAGGTGAACTCGTGAACGGACGAACGTCAAGTCGACTGCGGAATTTCCGCAGTCAGTTGGCTGAACGGAGGGTGACGATGCCAAAGACATCCATCGGGGGCAGACACATCGCGAAGGAGCGTGGCTTGATCCCGGCGTGGTCGGGTTGGCCGTTCCGGCATGAGGTGCGCCACACGGTAGCGGCGATCCACAGTGCCAAGGCGCCGCGCCCACCGAAAAATATGGGAGTGAAAGGCCCAAGTCCATGCCAGGCGTAACCACACCGGAAAAGCTCGCAGCGCGCGTTGCCCGTTCCCTCGGGGTTGTGACCCGCAATGACGTTGTGGAAGGCCTGACCGAGACACTGCGGACGGCTTTGGCTGAAACCCGCGCAGCCGGCATCGCCGCGGCAAAGGCTGTCTGCCTGGAGATTGCAGAGGACGAAGCTGAGCAATGTCGCGCTGTGGGCGCAACCGTGGCGCAACAGACGGCGTTAACGATTGCGGCGCGCATCCGCAGACGGCACGTATAGGTTCGAATCCGGGGCACCGTGGCGCCGTGGGGGCATTCGCGGGACCTGAAACCCGAGGTGCGCCCGCGCGTTGGAATGCTGCGCAGCCTACCTAGTTACAACGGGTTTTCCAGGTTGTCATTCCCGGTTGTCACCCCCCGCAAGTCTCTGGTTCTTCAGCATGGGTAGCACGTTCGGTGGTTGTCGCGGCCTCGCCGCTACAAATTCATGATCTACGGCAGCGTGTGTTCGGGAATCGAGGCGGTGACCGTGGCGTGGGCGCCGCTGGGCTTCCGGCCAGCGTGGTTTGCAGAGATCGATCCGTTTTGCTCCGCGCTGCTGAAGCACCATTACCCGGACGTTCAGAACCATGGCGACTTTACCGCGATATCCAGCGACGCCGGTCCAATTGACATTCTGGCCGGTGGGACTCCCTGCCCGTCCTTCTCCTGCGCTGGAAGACGAGGCGGCCTGGATGACCCGCGTGGCTACCTGGCCCTTGAATTTTGCCGGCTGGCTGGCCGCCTGCGGCCCCGTTGGGTTGTTTGGGAAAACGTCCCCGGTGTTTTGTCCTCGAACCGTGGACGGGACTTTGGAGCCATCCTCCGGGCGCTGGCTGAACTCGGGTATGGTTGCGCCTGGCGAGTTCTGGACGCTCAGTTCTTCGGCGTGCCCCAGCGACGCCGTCGCGTCTTCGTTGTCGGACATCTTGGAGACTGGCGACGTGCCGCAGCGGTACTTTTTGAGCGCGAAGGCCTGTGCCGGGATACTCCGGCGCGCCGCAAAGCGCACCCGGGCGTTGCCGCCCTTACTGCGGATGGCGTTGGAACATGTGGCGCGGATGACAATCAGGCCCAGGCCGGCCACCTGATCCCGTTCGGAGGCAACAACACTTCGGGGCCGATCGACGTGGCAACGGCGTGCAATGCGCGCGGCGGCAGCATGCGCATGGACTTCGAGACAGAGACGTTCTGTGTCGAGGTTGCGCCTCCGCTACTGGCCGGCGCGAACCGCACTGGTGGCGACCGGTTCCCCGGCACGAGCGTGGATACGTGCAAGTTGCTGGTCGCGCACACGCTCCGGGGCGAAGCGATGGATGCCAGTGAGGATGGCACCGGACGCGGCGTGCCGATCCTGCCGGTGGGATTCTCGTGCAAGGACTCCGGCGCGGACGCGATGGAAGACGTGGCGCCGACCATGCGCGCGATGGGCCACCGGGAGTCGCATCCGAATGCCGGCGGCCAACTCGCGGTGGCTTTCCGGGGACTTGGGCAGGACGGTTTCGCTGCGCGCGAGGGCGCACCGCCACGGGCCACGTGGGTTGCAGTCAGGAGGCTCACGGCCCGCGAGTGTGAAAGGCTCCAGGGCCTGCCCGACAATTACACGCTCATCCCGAACTACCGCCGGAAGCTGCGCGCGGATGAGATCGACGGGATGGCTGCTTACCTCGGCATCCCTCTAAATGAGGTGCGCCGCCTGGGCGCAACGCCGGACGGTCCGCGCTACAAGGCGATCGGGAATTCGATGGCGGTCCCAGTCATGCGTTGGATCGGGCAGCGTATTCAGGTGGTGGATGGCTTTGCTTCGCCGTCCGGTCAGATCATCAACTGCGGAAATCCCACAGGCGCACCTCGATGAGCGGACCCATTTCTATCACGCCCATCATGGCGCAACGCATCGAGATCTGGCCGGTGGAGCGCCTGGCGCCGTACCAGCGCAACGGCCGGACTCACTCCAACGCGCAGGTGGCGAAGATCGCCGCCAGCATCGCCGAGTTCGGATTCCTGAATCCAATCCTGGTGGACACCAGCGCTGGCATCCTCGCCGGTCATGGGCGGCTGCTCGCGGCGCGGAAGTTGGGGCTGGAGCGCGTCCCGGTGGTGATCCTGGACCACCTCAGCGAGACCCAGAAACGAGCTTACATCCTCTGCGACAACAAGAGCGCCGAGCAAGCCGGATGGGATGACGAGATCCTCCGGGGCGAGTTGGCGGATCTGAAGGCTGCCGACGTCGACCTTGCGATGCTGGGCTTCGGCGACGACGAACTCCGTACGCTGTTGGCCGAGATGGAACCTGAGACTGCGGCTTCGGCTGCTCACGAGGTGGAAGAGAAGATCCCCGAGGCGCCGGTCGAGCCGGTGACGCGGCCCGGAGATATCTGGCTGCTGGGCAAGCATCGTTTGATCTGCGGCGACTGCCGCGATTACAGCGTCTTGGCGCAGTTGTTCGAGGGCGTGAGTGCGAACGTGGTGATTACGTCGCCGCCCTATGCGACCCAGCGCGAGTATGACCCATCCAGCGGCTTCAAGCCCGTCCGGCCGGATGAGTACGTTGCCTGGTTCCGCGATGTAGCCGCGAACATCGCGGCCGTGCTGGCTCCCGATGGTTCTTTCTTTCTCAACATCAAAGAGCACGCCGAAGGCGGGCAGCGCAGCCTGTACGTCAAGGATCTGGTGATTGCCCATGTCCGGCAGTGGGGCTGGTGGTTCATCGACGAATTCTGCTGGCGCAAAACCGACAACGGTGTGCCCGGCGGTTGGGGGAACCGCTTCAAGAACGCGTTTGAACCAATTTTTCACTTCACGGCGCCGGAGGCCCGGATCAAATTCCGGCCCAACGCGGTTGGGCACGACTCTGAGGATTGCTTCGACTACAACCCAAACAACCCGAAGTCGACTTCCGGTAGCGGATTGCTGGGCACGGGGCCGCGCGGCGCAGCCGCCGACGGCGGCAAGAACCAGAGCGCGTGGCAACGGAGCCGGAACAGCCTGTCCGATGATTCGGAAGGGCGCCACGCGGGCATCGCGCGGCTGTCCAACGTCATCGAAGTCCGCACGGAGTCCGGTCAGGGATCGCATTCAGCCCCGTTCCCGCGCCCGCTCGTGGAGTTTTTCCTGCTGGCGTTCAGCGATGCCGGCGATGCGGTGTTCGATCCGTTCATGGGGTCCGGCACAACGATGGCTGCGGCCCATGTGCTTGGGCGTAAGGGATACGGCTGTGAGATCAGCCCCGCCTACTGCGACGTGATCCTGCGCCGGATCATGAACCTGACCGGTGATACAGCGATGCTCGCGGCAACGAAAGAAACATTCGCTGCGGTCGCAGAGTCGCGCGGCGAGCCCGCCGACAGGCCTTGAACCGTTCTCAACAAGTTTGCAGCACCCAAAACAGCGGCCCGGCGTTCCGGGCTGCATGACCCTAACCGCAACTCCAACCGAAAGGACTATTCCCGTATGGCCGAAACCAATCCCAATCTCTCCCCGTGCGTCACCCACCAGCCGAGCTTGCTGGGCGGCGCCGAAAACATCAAGCTGCTCTTCGACGAAGAGCTGGACAACCGGCGCGAAACTCTGGCGCGTCAGCGCGCCTGGGAAGCGGTATCGCTGGATCTGGCGCAGACCGCCAGCCGGCGCGCGCAGAACGCCGCCACGATCGATCACGCCATCAACGCCGGCATCGTGTTGTCCGGCCAGGTGGGCACGACCGAGGGCCAGCAGACCGTATCGCCCGCCGGCACCGCCGCCAGCGAGACGACCAAGGGCGCCGTCGCCGCCGCCGGAGCTGGCGAAGCGGTGAGCGCCGAGGCTGTCACCGCCAACGTCGCGAACCTGTTCACGTCGCTGACGCCGGTGATCGCAAGTGCCTTGGCCGCCGCCATCTCGCAGACCATCGCGGCCCTGGTGCCGGTGGTAGTGACCGCTTCCGGAGGGGCGTCGACCCCTTCCCAGACGCAGCCCAAGGCCGCGTAGATCTCCCCATACGGGAGATCCCTACCGGGGGCGGCTGCGGATGCTTCGGCTCCGTGGCCGCCTCCAAGGGCCTTTTCGTGTGGACCAGAAAGGACAAGACGATGAACTTTTTGCAGATCATTCAAACGATTCTCAGCGTGGCTCCCTCCGGCATTCAGTTGACGCAGGAGGTGGTGGCGCTCGTCCAGGCCATCGAAGCCGCTTTCACCGCCGGCCAGACTCCGGCGACTCACCAGCAGGCCGTGGCGTCGGCTCTCGGCGCCCACCTCTTGCGCGATCTTCTCGTGGAGCGCTGGCAGGTCGACCGCCTGATTCCCTACATCCGCAATGCGAGGACGCATACGGAGGAGCAGGTTGCGCAGGTCGCCGCCAGCATCGTCGAGTTCGGGTGGACGAATCCAATCCTGGTCGGCGCGGACGGAGTGATCATCGCGGGTCACGCGCGCCTGCTTGCCGCCCGGAAACTCGGGATGACCGAAATCCCGGTAATCGTCCTCGATCACCTCTCCGAAACACAGCGGCGCGCGCTGGTCATCGCAGACAATCGTCTGGCGATGAATGCCGGCTGGGACGAGGAGATGCTGCGGGTCGAGTTGGAGTCGCTCCAGGTAGACGGCTTCAATCTGGACATTGTCGGCTTCAGCGATGAGGAAATTGAAGCACTGCTCCAGGAACCGGAAGAGGCTCGCGCCGGGAACACGGACGACGATGCGGTCCCGGAGACGCCGGAGAGTGCAATCACGGTCCCTGGCGATGTCTGGATACTGGGTGAGCACCGCCTGCTCTGCGGCGACAGCACGCAGCTGGAATCCGTGGAGAAGGTGCTCGCCGGTGGCCTTGCCGACATGGTCTTCACCGATCCGCCATACAACGTGAATTACGGCGCGACGATGAAGGACAAGCTCCGCAAGAAGAATCGCAAGATCGCCAACGACAATCTGGGCGATGACTTCGAGCAGTTCCTGCGGGACTCCTGCACGAACCTGTTGGCGGTGACCAAGGGCGCGATCTACATCTGCATGTCGTCGTCGGAGATCCACACGCTGCAGCGGGTGTTCCGTGAGGCGGGTGGGCACTGGTCCACCTTCATCGTGTGGGCGAAGAACACTTTCACGATGGGGCGTTCCGATTACCAGCGCCAGTATGAACCGATCCTCTATGGATGGAAGGAAGGCACGGATCATTTCTGGTGCGGCGCCCGCGATCAGGGCGACGTGTGGTTCATCAAGAAGCCTTCGGTGAACGATCTGCACCCGACGATGAAGCCGGTGGAACTGGTGGAGCGCGCCATCAGGAACAGCAGCAAGGGCCGCGACACCGTGCTCGATCCGTTCGGCGGCTCTGGCACCACGCTGATCGCGTGCGAGAAGTCCGGCCGCCAGGCGCGCGTGATTGAGTTGGACGCGAAGTACTGCGATGTGATCATCACCAGGTGGCAGGAGTTCACCGGGAAGCAGGCGCACCACGCAGTGAACGGGCGCGCATTTGCAGACACCCGCGAATCAAACGAGGAGGATCGATGCCAACCCCTGGAATCATAGTGGCCGCGATGGCGGTTGCTCTGGTGGTAATCGGAGCACAGAAGACGGTGCATGGCGTGAAGAAGGTGGGTCACCAGATCGGATGCCTCGCGAAGACGGGCCACAAATGCCCGCCGAAGCCGCCGCCGGCAGCGACGAAGTAGCAGCCGCGGCACCGGATCTCCAACGTGAGATGGCACGGTGCCGCGTTGAAATCGCCGCCGTCGAAGCGTTGCTGCGCGGCGGTCACCCGGACGTCGTCGGCCTGTGTCTGGCACTGGCGGACTGGTCAGAAGAGTTGCGCATCCTGGAGGGCAAACGTGAACGAACACTTTTTGGAGATTCTGGTGCCGGCGATCGGGCTGGTCTCGGGCCTGATCGGGGCATTTGTCGGATTGCAGAACCGCGCCCTGCTGGCGGAAGTTCGAAAGGATCTGGCGGAGTTGGAGAATCG
>JBEKZL010000210.1:0-13594 GCA_049509915.1 Bryobacteraceae bacterium
AAGAGTAAATTACCTTCTTTACATGGGTACACAATCGCATCGCCGCAAATCTCTATAACCAAGCTTTTCAAGGCCTTACGCGGGAAAATGCATCATAAAGAGCGGGAACTTCGGTCTAGCGGGCAAGACGACTTTCGGAAACGGGCGGGGCTAAAGGCGGCAAGCTTGGCTGCCCTCAAATTCTGAGACAGCTTTCAGCCGTTCCGCAATCAGCCCTCAGCCACACCCGAGCCGCAAGCTCAACGCTGCGTGCTGACGGCTGAACGCTCTCTCAGATGAACATCTCTTCGTCCTGAGTCGCGGTATCGACCGAACTGCGGCGCGAACCGCGCACCAGAGTAGAGATGGCTGCGGAGAATCCGGCAGCCACGGCGTTCACTTCGCGAACCGGACGGGAAACGGCGCGTTTCACGGCGTCGCCCAACTCGTTGACCTGTTCGACGGTAGCCGACACGGAATGGTCGATTTGCTCCAGGCGAACGCGGGCGCGGTCGGTAGCCTCGGTGAGAGTTTCGCCGAAGCGCTCGGCCTGGACGCGGCTGGTATGGACGATTTCGGCGACTTCGCCCGACACTTCGGCGATGCGTGGGCGAGTATCTTCCACGATCCGGCCGACCGTAGCCACCACTTCCTGGACGCGCTCGAACACGGCGGCCACCTTATCTACCGCGGGGCCGATCCGCGCCAAGGCGGGACGAAGATCGTCAATGGCCGGTCCGGCTTTGTCGATGGCGGGAACCAGGCTGTTCATGACGGCCGCCACCTGGTCGGCAAGCGGCTCCAATCTCGCGATCAACGGTTCGACCCGATCCATCAGCGGCTCGGCTTTGCGCTGCATTCTGCGGCTGCTGCGGTATAACGCCAGCCCCACCACGGCCAGCACCACAAAGGCAAAGCACGCCACCGTGACGGCTACCGTGACTACGATGCGAAACAGGTCTTCCGACATGCGCAAGAACTCTCCCCCGTCTCCAGTACCTGCCAGCTTTCAGCCGTTAGGGTTTCAGCTTGGAGGGGCGGCCAAGCGCCCATTGCTGAAAAACTTGCCGCCCCATACCCGCCTGAACTCCTGAAACCTCGTTCGGATTATGCCTGGCCTTCCGAGGCAGGCGCGGATGACTGGTTTACGGAATCGCGGTACGCCTGGCGGCCGGCTTCGACGGCGTCGGCCAAACTGTCTTTCTGCCGGACCACCGCATCCTTGCTCTTTTCCACCAAACTGGCCGCGTTTTGTTTAATTTCGGCGCTGCGCTGCTTCAGGAAGTCTCCGCTTTCGCCGGCCTTGGTTTTGATCAAGGTCCGGGTTTCTTCGCCGGATTTCGGAGCGAACAGCAAACCAATGCCAACTCCCACGCCCAAACCCAGCAGAAAGCTGGAGAATCCACTCTTATCCATAAGTTCCTCCTGAGACTAAAACTTAAGTATACTCCGCATGGGACTGTGCAATTATGGAACCGAAAGAGCCGCGGCGCCTGGACGGCGCCCAGTTGTGGGATTATGCACTAAAGGCGTTGGGCGGGAGGGCCCATTCCACCGGTGAACTGCGCGAAAAGCTACGCCGCCGCGCGGCCAAAGCCGAGGACATCGAGCCGTTGCTGGACCGGTTGAAAGAGTACGGCTACCTGGACGACCGCCGCTACGCCGAAAGCTACGCCGCCGCGCGGTTGAGCAACGACAAACTTGGCAGCGCCCGCGTAGTGCGCGATTTGCGGCAGCGACGCGTGGCGCCGGCCCTGGCCGAAAGATCGGTGAACCAGGCCTATCGCGACATCAATGAAGAAGAACTGATCGAAGCCTGGGTGCGCCGCAAATACCGACTGGCGCCCAAGGAAAACCTGTTTCGGGAAGACAAGGATATGGCCGGCGCCTATCGCCGTCTGCTGCGAGCCGGCTTCCGCGGCGCCGATATCGCTCGGGTGCTGAAACGTTTCGCCCGCAACCCGGAGCTGCTGGAGGAGATGGCGCTACCGGAGGAAGACGAATCGAGCTGAAGAAATTCGGAGAAAACCAATGAGAGCCACCGATGAACGCCGATGAACGCAGATAAAACCTCTGGTTTCTTATCGGCGTTTATCGGTGGCTCTATTTTTCCTTCCAGGTCCCGGCCCATGGAGCAATTCAAAACATAGTGGGAGCATTTTGTTTTTGCGCCGATAGGTGTATTCTGGAGTGTCAAGGGAGGAGCGCGATACGGTCAGGTTTTGTGCGCTGGCGAGCGGAAGCACGGGCAACGCGGCCCTGATCGCGACTTCGAGCACGCGAATTCTGGTGGATGCCGGGTTGAGCATGCGGGAGCTCGGCCGGCGCCTGGCGGGGATCGGCGAAGCGCTGGAGGCGATCGACGCCATCGTGATCACTCACGAACACGGCGACCATGTTTGCGGCCTGCCGGTGTTGGCGCGCAGTAAGAGGGTTCGCGCCCGGATTTACATGACCCGTCTCACCGCTCCCTCCATCGATTGGGGCGGGGCGGAGCCAAACCTCGAAACCTTTCAGGCCGGAGCGCGGTTCGTGGTCGGAGACATCGCGGTGGAAAGCTTCGGCATTCCCCACGATGCGGTGGACCCGGTGGGCTACGCGTTTGAGGCCGGCGGGGTGCGCATCGGGCTGGTCACCGATCTGGGCTACGTGCCCGAATCCATCAAGTACCATCTGCGGCGCACGGACCTGCTGATGCTGGAGGCCAATCACGATCTGGACATGCTGAAGGTGGGCCCGTATCCCTGGGCAGTGAAGCAGCGGGTGATGAGCCGGGTGGGTCACCTGTCGAACCTGAGCATGTCCGAATACCTGGCTGGGAATCTGGACCGGGCCACTACGCACCTGGTGCTGGGGCACTTGAGCGAGCAGAACAATCACCCGGAGATCGCGCGCATGGTTGCGCAACAGACGCTGGATGCCTGTGGCCTGGCGGCGCGCCTGAGCATTGCCGCGCCGCGCGAGCCGACCGAGGTTTACGAATTCTGAGACTGTTGAACTGTGAACGAATATAGCCACCGATGAACGCCGATAAATAAAACAGAGAGTCTATCGGTGTTTATCGGTGGCTCGAATTTGATTTTTCAAAACCATGATTCCCCGATACACGCGGCCGGAAATGGGCCGCATCTGGAGCGACCGGAACCGCTTCACGCAGTGGCTGGAAGTGGAGCTGGCGGCGTCGGAGGCGCTGGCGGAGCTGGGAGTGGTTCCCGCCGAAGCGGCCCGCCTGTTGCGCGCCCACGCCGGCTTCGAGGTGGCGCGCATCCACGAGATCGAGCACGAGGTGAAGCACGACGTGATCGCCTTCACCACCGCCGTGGCGGAGACTATGGCCGCGGCCGGACACGGGGAAGCATCGCGCTGGCTGCACTACGGGCTGACCTCGAACGACGTCGTGGATACGGCCCAGGCGCTCGTACTGCAGCAGGCTTCGGCGATCATACTGAGCGACCTCGAATCGCTGCGCGCCGTGTTGAAGCGCCGCGCCCTGGAGTTCCGCCATACGCCGCAGATTGGCCGCACTCATGGCGTTCACGCCGAGCCGGTGACCTTCGGCCTGAAACTGGCCGTCTGGTACGAGGAAGCCGGTCGCAATCTGGCCCGGGTACGGGCGGCAGCCGAGGATTTGCGCGTGGGCAAGACCTCGGGAGCGGTGGGCACGCTCGCCCACATCGGTCCGGAAGTGGAAGAGCGCATCTGCGCGCGGCTGGGGATCAAGCCCGCGAGCGTGGCGACGCAGGTGATCCAGCGCGACCGGCACGCCGGGCTGGTGGCGGCGTTGGCGTTGACGACGGCATTGTGCGAAAAAATCGCCCTGGAGGTGCGCCACCTGCAGCGTACCGAGGTGCGCGAGGCCGAGGAATACTTCGCCAAAGGGCAAAAAGGCAGCTCGGCCATGCCGCACAAACGCAACCCGGTCACCTGCGAACAGATCTGTGGCTTGGCGCGGGTGGTGCGCGCCAACGTGCAGGCGGCCTACGAGAACGTGGCCCTGTGGCACGAGCGCGATATTTCGCACTCCTCGGTGGAGCGGGTGATTCTGCCGGATTCCACCATCCTGGCGGATTATCTGCTCGACAAGACCACCGCGCTGATCGACCAGTTGGCGGTTTACCCCGCTCGCATGAAGCGCAACCTGGAGATGACCCGCGGCCTGGTTTTCAGCGGCCAGTTGCTGCTCGACCTGGCGGCTGCCGGGATGCTGCGCGAACAGGCATACCGCATCGTACAAGCTC
This sequence comes from Bryobacteraceae bacterium, assembly GCA_049509915.1. Lineage (GTDB taxonomy): Bacteria > Acidobacteriota > Terriglobia > Bryobacterales > Bryobacteraceae > JBEKYD01. Next base: position 4,218 of record JBEKZL010000210.1, read on the forward strand.
ATGCCATGAAGGCCTGGGAGGAAGAGGGCGACTTCCGCGCCGCCATCGAAGCCGATCCCGAGATCGCCGCCGTGCTGACGCCGGAGAAAATCGCGGAGGCGTTCTCCCTCGATCGGCAGTTGCGGAACATCGATCGAATCTTCGAGCGGGTGTTCGGAGCCTGAGGGCAACCCTTAATTCGTAGACACGCGCATTTTAGGGCGAGCGAAACGGGTTGCGCACCAAGACAGTCCCATATTGCTGACCGTCGTTCAAATCTTCCGTGTATAGGACCTCGGCGCCTCCGGATTCCGCGGCGGCTAGAATCAGGGAGTCCCAAAAAGACATCTTGTAGCGTTCCTCATTTTGAATCGCCAACATGATATGTGGCGGGCCGACGACGATGAGAGGCGAATCGAGCAGCGCGGCTGTAGCGTCCCGCAACTCAGGGCGGGGCATGCCGAGCTTGCACGAACCGGCTGCATGAAACTCCTGGACTACCTGTGTGCTCAGCAACATCCGTCCGGCGCGAGCGTGCTGCCGAAAGAGGTCTTTCGCGCGCGCCCGTTTGCCAGGTTCGCCGCCGTACATGTAGAGCAACACATTGGTGTCGAAGAAGGCTCTAGCTCCGTTCATGCAATTCCTCGCGCCGAATCGAGCCCGGATCGGCGGTGAAGTATGGCCCTCGATCGGCCAGAGCAAGCAGCCTGTCGGCCGCGGCCCGTGCCCGCCCGTCGCGGGTCAGGGCTTCCTGTAATAGTTCGCGCACCAAAGCATTGACGGTGGTGTCATGCTCGGCGGCATGGATTTTGGCCTGACGGATAAGATCGGCGGAGAGATTCAGGGTAATGTTGCGACTCAACACATATATAAGTGTAGCACATATTTACGTGTCCCCAGTCCTGACTTAGTGAGCGAGAAACGCATGCCCCATCGGACGCTGTCGAAACGCGACCTTCAGAATGTCAACAGGAGAAGATGGGCTTGGCACGCACAAAAATGCACAACCATGCACAAATCGATCATCGAGCTAACGACCCGATAGCGTTGTCGCCCGGCTGTCTTTCCTGTTAGCATGGGTGAGAGTTTGCGGCTTCCTGCCCGATTTCATGCCTGGTCCAGTTGTCACCATCGTTACACCGTCCTACAACCAGGGCCGTTTCATTCGTTCCACCATCGAGAGCGTTCTCAACCAGAACTATCCTCACTTGGAATACATCGTCATGGACGGCGGCTCCACCGACGAGACCGCCGCCATCGTCAAGGACTACTCCAGCCGTCTCACCTTTGTTTCGGAGAAGGACCGGGGCCAGGCTCACGCCATCAACAAGGGTTTTCACATGGCCCGCGGCAGCGTCCTTGCCTGGCTCAACTCCGATGATCTGTACTTGCCCGAAAGCGTGGCTACCGCGGTGGAAGCGCTCACGCGGAATCCCGCGGCCGGCGCGATCTACGGGGAGGGCTACGTCATCGATTCGGCCGGGGAGTCGCCTTCGCGGTTCCCTTGGACCCAGACTTTCGACCTGTGGCGGCTCACCCACCTCTCCGACTACATTCTGCAGCAAACCGTCTTTTTTCGCCGCAGCGCGCTCGACGACACCGGCTACCTGGATGAGGCCCTGCAATATACCATGGACTGGGATATTCTCATTCGCCTCGGCAAGAAATACTCCATCGAATACATTCCGCGGTACATGGCCTGCTTGCGCGAATACCCGGAAACCAAGACTTTGGCCGGCGGCCCGCGGCGGGTGTCGGAGATTCGCAGGATGCTCTCGCGCCACACCGGTATGCTGGTTTCTCCGGGTTATGTGGTCTACGGGATCGAGACTTACCACCAGATCCTGTGCCGCGAAGTGGACCGGATGTTTCTGCCGCGGCTGCCCTCCGCCGCCGAAAAATTGCGCTGGTTGATTACTTACGCGTTGGGGAGAATCGCTTCCCGCACCTTCCGTGAATCCCAGGGCTTATATGCCGACGGCTGGGCTGCCCCGGTGTTGCGTTACATGCTGCCGGCGGGGTCCGGTGCGCTGACCTTCGAGGGCTCGCTGCCCGACTCGGACCGCCTTCGAGGTCAACAGGTGTCGATTTCCGCCAACGGCATCCGCCTGGGCCGATTCGACCTTCCTCCCGGCGACTTTCACCTGTCCGTGCCGCTTCCCGCGGAACTCGAGTCTCAACTGCTCCATTTGAAGATTAAGGCGGCGCGTTCCGCCGCATTGGCTCCAGAGCCCGCCGATGGCCACCGCAGACGCCTCGCCTATCTGCTGAAGAGCATCCGGCGCGCCGACACCCCCGGCGACGGGCGCTGCCGGGAACCGAGCCTTCTGCCGCCGATCTCCGCCTCGGCGGAATCTCTGCCCTCCTAGCGCCCGCTGCTACAGTTTCAGCTTGCCGGCCAGCAGTGCCGGCAGGAATGCGGCGACATGCAGGGCATGATCGAATTCGCCGGTAACAATCATGTTCGCAAGAACGGGCAGCGGGAACAGGCGGACCTCGATGCCTTCCTCGGGACTGCGTCCCGCGGCGGGCTTCACCTGCGGCGCGAAAAAATTCCAGATGCGGGTCTCCAGGCGGCCGGCGTCGGGAATCATCGTGCCGAGCGGCTCCAGTTCGCCGGCCTCGTACCCCGTCTCCTCCAGTAATTCGCGGCGCATGGCTTGTTCGGGAGTTTCGCCGGGATCTACCAACCCGCTGGGCAGCTCGAGCGTATAGCGCTCCACGGCAGGACGGTATTGCCGCACCATCACCACCCGCCGGTCCGCGGTGAGCGCGATTGCCGCAGTGTAATCGGGCGGACGAACGGAATAGTAGGGCGGCTCGCCTTCCCGCATGGTTTTGGCCCGCAACTCGAACCAGGGGGTGTGGAAGGCGATTTCGGTGCGCAGTGGTTTCACAGGTTTAGCGGAACCGATTCGGTGAAAACGTGGGGCGGCAGCTGGATGCCGGCCAGGCGGAGGCGCTCCATGATTTTGGGCTGCACCCCGGTGGCGTGGAAGCGTCCCTGCACCTTGCCGGCGTCGGTCACCCCGGCGCGCTCGAAGGTAAAGATCTCCTGCAGGTCGATGCGGTCGTCGCGCACTCCCAGCACTTCGGCAATACTCAGAATCTTACGCGTGCCGTCCTGCAGACGCGAAACCTGCACCACCAGCTTGATGGCGCTGGCCAGTTGCTGCAGAATTACGCGGGTGGGGATTTCCAGGTCCGCCATCATGACCATGGTCTCCAGCCGCGAGAAAGCGTCCCGCGGCGAATTGGCGTGGACCGTGCTCATCGAGCCCTCCACGCCGGTATTCATGGCCTGCAGCATGTCCAGAGCTTCCGCGCCGCGGCACTCGCCCACGATGATGCGGTCCGGCCGCATGCGCAAGGCGGTTCTGAGCAGCATGCGCTGGTTGATGCCACCCTCTTTATTCAAATTCGGCGGGCGCGTTTCGAATTTCACCACGTGCCGCTGCTGCAGTTGAAGCTCGGCCGTGTCCTCGATGGTGATGATGCGTTCTTCTTCTGGGATGAAGCGCGACATGGCGTTGAGCATGGTGGTCTTGCCGGAGCCGGTGCCGCCGGAAATCAGAATCGTGGCCTTGGCCTGGACGCATGCCGACAGGAATCGCACCATCCCCGGAGTGAGCGTCTTGTACTGCAGCATCTCCTCCTGGGTGATGACGTGGCGGCCGAAACGCCGGATGCTCAGGCACGGTCCATCGAGAGCCAGCGGCGGTATGATGGCATTCACGCGCGAGCCGTCGGCCAGCCGCGCGTCCACGATGGGCTGGGCTTCGTCGATCCGCCGGCCCACGTGCGCCACGATCTTCTCGATGATGTGCAGCAGGTGGCCGTCGTCCTTAAAGCGCACCGCCGATTCCGAGAGCTTGCCGGCCCGCTCGATGAAAACCTTGTTGTAGCGGTTGACCAGGATATCGGAAATGGACGGCTCTTTCAGCAGGGTTTCGAGCGGACCCAGCCCCAGCGTCTCGTCGAGCACCTCTTCCACGATCTTGGTCTGCTCGGCCGTTGTCATGGGCACGCGCTCGTCTTCCAGCAGGCGCTCCACCACCCTGCCGATTTCGGCGCGGACGCGATCCTTGGGCAGCGACGACACGCGCTCGAAATTCAACACGCCCAGCAGCTTTCGGTGAATTTCCGATTTCAGCTCGAAGTAACGATCGGCGCCCCGGACGCTCGCGAGCGTGCTTGCGCCGCGCGCCGGCAAGGGACGATTGGTGGAACCCACGGTTTCTCCTGAAGGCCGTCGTTGAAACGCGGCTGCGATCTCGATTATAGCCCGGCATGGGATGGGCCGGTCACGGCGAGGCAGACATTTGGATTCCTGTACCGCGTGTTTGCGGTGGCGACGATTCGCGGCGGTGAGGGCCGGGCCGCGGCGCGACAGCACCGACACTACCATCGCACCGGCGACAACCGCCGGACTCACCGCCGCCGGCACGAGGGCGGTGGCAACTCCGCCAGGCCCCGTGGTTACTGCTTGCTCGCATCGTAACGCCAGCGCGGTTCGGGGCTTGCTCGGAAGCTGTAAACAAAGCGTAAAATCGCGGCGGAAGCCGGGTTCAGGCTGGCAGGCGAATCAGAAATCGGGCGCCGCGGCCGGTACTGGAGTCGGCCCAGATCTCGCCGCCGTGATCGAGAATGGTGCGTTTCGACAGGGCGAGGCCGAGGCCCATCCCATGGCGTTTGCCGGCGGTGGCGAAAGGCTCGAACAGGTGCGGCCGCAGATCGTTCGCGATGCCGGCGCCATCATCCTCCACGCTCACCACCACGGCATGGTCCGCGGATTCCGCCGACACACGCACGTGCCCTCCATGCGGCATGGCGTCGATAGCGTTCGCGATCAGGTTCTGGAAGACGCGTTCGACCGACGGCCGGTCGAGGGTGAGTTCGATCTCCGGAGAAACGTCGCACGCCAGGGCGACGCCGGGAATGGCGGCGGCATCGGCCAATGAATCGCAGGCGGCCAGAACCACATCGCGCAGGCGGCAGGTTTCGCGGCGGCGGCCATGGCCGCGGCTGGCTTCGGCCAGCTCCTGCAGCATCGCCAGAATCCGGCGCGACGAGCCGTAGATGCTGGCCGCCAGCTTTTCCACCTGGCCGGCGGAGAGCTCCCCATCCACCAGCATCTCGGCGCCTCCATAAATCGCCGCCAGCGGGTTGCGCAGGTCGTGAATGATGGACGTCGACAGGCGGCCGACGGTCGAGATCCGCTCCTGGCGAATCAGTTCCTGGCGCGCAATGCGGAGCGCGGCGCACATTTCGTTGAAGCTCTCGGCCAGCCGCCCCAGCTCGTCGGCGCTGGAAACCGGCACCCGCGCGTCGTAATCGCCGGTGGCGATTCGCGAGGCCGCACGCTCCAGCGCCTGGACTGGCTGCACGATGCGCCTGGTCAGCAGGTAAGTGCCGGCCAGCCCGAGCGCGATCGCCAATATCCAGATCAAAAACATCCGCACGCGCAGCGTGGCCAGGCGCCGGTCCGCGGCCTGGAACGAGCGTAAAATGCGTAGCTCGCCCACCGGCCGGCCGGCCACATCGGCGAGCGGCACCACAAACTGCGCATAACCCGAATCGCCGATCTCGACCTGCTCCCGGCGGGTTAGACGCTCAGGGACGCTGACGGGAAGCGTGGATGCGATCGGCCGTCCACGGGAGAAAAAAACGAAGTCGCTGCCGGTGGCCTGCTTGAGCTCGCGCGCCAGCGCGGCATCCACCTCGAAGCAGGCTACCAGCACGTTGAGCAGCGCCGATCCGTGCTCGGCGGCCACATACACAGGTGTCACCACGGTCTGGTAGAGCCGTCCATTTTCGATCACGAACCCGGTCGCCTGGCCGGGAAAACGGGCGGCCGCGGCGGCAAGCGGAAAACTGGGAGCGGCTTTGAGCGCCGGACCGAGCGAGGCGACCACCGCTCCTCCCGGCTCCAGCACGTAGAACAACGTGCGGCTGGGGGCGACGCTGTTCCAGAGTTCGCTGGCGGTGTCGCGAATGGTTGCCTGGTCGCGAGTGCCGAATGCCGCGCGCACATCCGACATGCGGCTCAGCACCAGGCTGATCGAAGCCAGCCGTTCCGCGCGCGCCCGCCACAGCGATTCATAGGCGCGGGAACTGGCGGCCACCTCTTCGTTCAGCATGACGCTGGCGTTGCTGGCGAAGTAGTTCTCCACCGCCCAGCCCGAAACCGCCAACAGGCAGGTGATGGCCACCGACGTGGAGAGCATGATCTTCCACAGCAGCGACATGGATTCGAGGCGCCGCACGGCTATTGGTGAGTGCCGGGATAGTAGCCCGCGCCACCCGGAGCGGGCGGGTAATCCCGCCCGTACTTATTCTTGTGCGGAATGGAAAGATAGCCAGTCTCGGAAATGACGATGGGCGGAATCGAAACGCGGCCGCCCCAGACGGCGACGCGCCGGCTCACGCTCTCGAGCGCGGCCTGGGTGGCGCGTTCGTGAAAGAAAGTGAGATCGTATCCGCCTTCCGGCACGCCGGCGATCTCGAAACGCCCGTCCGTCCCGGTGATGCCGAACAGCGGCGTGTCCAGCACCGCGATGATCGCGCTCATGCTCGAATGAATGTTGCAGAACACCCGCACGATACCGGGGCGGCTGAAAAGGATGCTGCGGTTCGAGCCGGGCGGATACAGGCCGACGTCGAAAAGCTGACCATTGTAGTTGGAAAACGCATTGTGGAAGATCGGATCGAGATTGGGAAAATCCACCGTCGATCCCACCGTGACCATCAGCAGATGGGGCCGGAATTCTTTGTCCTTCTGCACCATGCGGACGTGCAATGGGACCGGTGCGGGGGCTGGGCCGGCCGGTTCCAGCCAGACCGCCACGCCGGAGTAGTCATGATGCTGGTGAACGGCCGGCGCACGCGAATCCACGAGTTCCACGCGCCCCGCCAGCGTGGCCGCGATACCGGGGGCGGCCAGCACAAGAATAACGGCCAAGGCGATTTGTGGGCTAGGCTGGGAGCCTGCGGCGGCCGCCCCGCCCGCGGCATCCAAGGATGTTCTTGAGACGCCGTCGCCTCGCCGATTTCTCACCTTCCACCTCCACAACTATACTGGGCGCGGCGAGGCGGCCCGGGAGGCCGCCGCAGGGTGGGAGCCTGCCCCCACTGCTCTAAAACAGATAGGCGAAAGCCAGGTCATAATGCGGGTTGAGACGCGTCGCCGAACCGAGATACGCCGTCTGGACAATGGCCGATTCAAAGCTCACCACCACGCCAGAGAGAATCTGGTACATGGCGTTGGCCCCGTAGGACTGGTTCTTCGAAATCAGACCGATATCGAGGTCGCGGTTGCGGTCGTCCTCCTGGCCGCCAAACAGGTGAAACGCGAGGCGGTGGGTTGCCCGATATTCGAGTTGCGTCCAACCGCCCGCTCCATGCACCGCTCTCGGATCCCCTCGGTACGGCGCCACGATGCCTTGCTGCAAGCCGCCGATCACAGCCAGGTTTTTTCCCAGGAACGCGGCCCCGGAGAGCGTGAGGCTCCGCGCCAGCGGAATACGCCAATCGAGCGAAGCGATGCGCGATGGCACCGAATACCCGAGCAGGTGCGAGTCGCTGACATGAAAGCCCGGCGCAAGCTCAAAATCGCCATTGTCGCCGGAATGTTTCCAGAATACGAACCTGCCTTCGACTGCCGGGCGGCCGGAGAGTGTACTGGAGGAGTATGCTGCCGGAACGCTGCCGGACTCGCTGGTTTCGAGAATGCCGGCCTGGGCGCGGAGGCCGGCCGAATCGCCGAAGGAAAATCGCTGCTCGACGCGGGCCTGCGGCCGCCAGAGCCAGAGGTTGCCGGCGTCGGTCAGCGGCGAAACGCCGACCTGGGCCAGCGAATCCGGTTCGCGGGGCGCGAGGATGGGTTTGTCCTGCGCCACCGTGAAGGTAGTATTCGTCCAGCGGAAATCGAGATCGGCAATGCGCAGACGGACGAGTTGATCGAGCGAGTCGCCCGTGCCGCCGAAAAAGTCGACGTACGCGGCGCCGGAAACTTCAGCCCAGGCCACCCGCTCCGGCGCTTGAAACTTCAACCCAACGACGGTCTGGCGCAGGCTGGCGCCGTCAAAACTCGCGCCGGCTTCGGCCGCGGCCGTGGTGGGGTCCTGCTGGCCGCCCCCGTATTTGCCGTTGAGATAAGAATTGAACAGGACCATGCCAGTGAGTTGGACCGCCGAATGGTGTTCGGATTCGACGCGTGTCTGGGCCAGGTCCGCAATCCGCTGTTCCGCCACGTCGACTCTCTCCGCAACCGGCGCCGCGGGCGCGGCTGCCGTTGCACCCGCGGAAGCGATCTGTTCGCGCAACGAGCGAATCTCCGACATCAACTCGCGGTTCTGTTGCTCCAGCAGGTCCAGGCGCTGCAGAATACGTTCCAGGTCCGATGGCTGATGCGATTGCGCCAACAAAGTGCCGGGCAAACTTAGGGCCAACGCGAGAATCGCTCCACGGCCGCTGCGGTGGCGCACCCGTAAATGGTGGGGCGGATCCCCTGGTCCGCGCGGATCCCCCTGGACCCGCTGTTCTTCCGACGAGTCGGGCGCTTGCCACCTCGGACAAGCCGGCCAGGGGGCCGGCCGCCGACCGGGGGGTCCGCCCCACCATTTGTGCCAATGTTCGAATGCGTTAGTGCTAAGCTGCATGAATCAATTCCTTGACCTTGCGCCGGATGGCGCCGGGCGAGTAAGGCTTGGGGAAGAACGCGTTCGCGCCGAGGCTCAGGGCGCGTTCCGAGGAAGCCGGATCCGGATCGCCGCTGACGACGAGAATGGGCAGGCCGGCGAAACGGGGCTGCCCGCGCAACCGCGCGATCAGCTCGAAGCCGTCCATCGACGGCAGGTGAATATCAGTGATGACCGCCGCGATTTCGGTCGCCTCCAGAATGCGCAGCGCCTCTTCCGCGGTGGACGTGTGAGTCAGGCGCGGTTCGCCGTCCCCGTCGAAGGCGATTTCGAGGGTGGAGATAAAGTGGGCTTCGTCTTCCACCAGAAGTACGGTACGGCGCGGCGGCATGCCTCCACGTCCTAAGGGATGAACCGATAGCCGACGCCGTGCATGGTCACGAAATGGCGGGGCGTTTCCGATTCCGTTTCCAGCTTCTGGCGCAGGCGCACCACGTGGGCGTCCACCGTTCGCGTATTGGGAAAGGCGTCGTAGCCCCACACCGAGTTCAGCAGCACGTCGCGGCTCAAAGCCCGGTCGGGGTTCTGGACGAAGAAGACCAGCAGCTTGTACTCCGCCCGGGTCAGCTTGACCTCGTCGCCGTGTTTCCGCACGATGGACCGGTCCAGGTCGACTTCGACGTCGGAAAACGCGATGGCGTGGCTGGCTTCCGGAGTGGTGCGGCGCAGCACCGCGCGGATGCGCGCCAGCAGCTCGCG
>JBEKZL010000211.1:0-16286 GCA_049509915.1 Bryobacteraceae bacterium
AGAGTAAATTACCTTCTTTACATGGGTACACAATCGCATCGCCGCAAATCTCTATAACCAAGCTTTTCAAGGCCTTACGCGGGAAAATGCATCATAAAGAGCGGGAACTTCGGTCTAGTGGCCCGGAGCGGGCCATATGGCACTCGGTGGGGGCCCGTGAAAAAACAAATTCATAACCGCCGGATGAACACCGATGAACACCGATAAATCCTTTGATTTCTTCATCAGTGTTCCATCGGCGGCTATATTTCTTCACAGCTTCTGGGGGGCGCGGCTCGGTTGCGCGCGTCTCCCAGGTGCCCAAAACAGGGCAAGCTAAAGCATGCCGCCTCAGCTTGCCCGCAGGGCTGTGGATGGGTCGATGCGGGAAGCCCGGCGGGCTGGGATGTAGCCGGCGATGGCGGAGACGGCGGCGAGCACGAACAGGGCTCCGAAAAACGTCAGCGGATCGCGGTTCGTCACTCCATAGAGCAGGCCGCCCAGAGTCCGCGCCATGGCCCACGAAGCGGCGGCCCCGAGCAGCATGCCGATGGCGGCGAGCGCGACAGTCTGGCCGACGATGCCGGCTTGTAAGTTGACGGCGGAAGCGCCCAGGGCCATGCGAATCCCGATTTCCTGAGTCCGCTGGTTGACCGAATACGAAACCACGCCATAGATGCCGAGCGAGGCCAGAATAAGCGCAAACGCGGCGAAGCAGCCGAGCAGGAGAACCACTACGCGGCGCGGCGATACGGCGCGATCGACGAGTTCCTGGAGGATGCGGAAGTCTTTGGCGGGCAGGTTGGGCGCGATAGGCCGGAGGGCAGCGCGAAGGGACGAAGCAATCTCCGCCGGAGGAAGCGTAGTACGAACCACCAGGTCCACCGAAGCGAAGTCGCCGCACTGGCGGATGGGCAGGTACATTTCCATGCCGGCCCCTTGTTCCAGTGCCAGGTGGCGGACGTCGCCGACCACGCCCACCACGTGCCGCTCGCCGCAAGCAAGGATGGTCTTGCCCAGGGCGCTTTCGCCGGGGAAAAGGGTGCGCGCCATGGTTTCGTTGATCAGGATGACCGGATCGGACTTGGGCCGGTCGCGCGGATCGAGGTCGCGGCCGCTGCGCAGGGGAATACCCATGGCACCGATATAGCCGTCGCTGACCACGCGCACGAACGCATCCGGGAAGTGGCCCTTAGCGTAGACCTGGCCCTTAGCGGGCGCGCCCCAACTGCGGTTGCGGCCGAGAGGGAGGGCATCGGTCAAACCGGCGGCGGCGACACCATGAACTTCGCGGGCGCGGCGCAGCACGTCGTCGAAATAGGCGGCCAGATCGGCGGCATTGGTGTAGTTAACCGTAGGGTCCACGCGGATGGCGGCGGCGCGTTCGGGGCGAAACCCGAGGTTGACGTCGAGGACGTGGAGAAAGCTGCGGATCAACAATCCGGCTCCCACCAGCAGCACGCAGGCAAAGGCGACCTCGGAGACGACCAGCCCGTTGCGAACCAGGTTCCGTCCATGGCCGGCGGTGGAACCGCGATTGGTATCCTTCAGCGCGTCGTGCAATGCGCCGGCACCAACATGGAGCGCGGGGGCGAGTCCGAAGAGCACGCCGGTCAGCACCGAGGCGAGCAGAGCGAAGGCCAGCGCGTTGGTATCGGTACGCACGCTGGCGAGAAGGGGAATCTTCACTGCGTCCAGATGAGACAGAACATGCGTTCCGGCGGTGGCCAGAATCACGCCCAAGGCCGCTCCGCAGCAGGAAAGGGCGATGCCTTCGGTAAGCATTTGTTGGATGAGCCGGCGCCGGCCGGCGCCCAGGGCGGTGCGGATGGCGATCTCCTTCTGGCGGGCGGCGGTGCGCGCCAATAGCAGGTTCGACAGGTTGGCGCAGACGATGAGCATGACCACGCCCACCGCGCCTGCCAGCACCACCAATGCCAGGCGCAGGGAGCCGCTGACGTGTTCGGCCAGAGGACTGATATGGCCTTCGAAATCGTTACCCTGGCCCCTGTACGCGGCGGTGAGTTGCGCGGCCAGTATGGTCAACTCCGCCCGAGCCTGGCCTACGGTGACACCGGGTTTGAGACGGCCAATGATGGCGAGCGTGTTGCCCCAGCGGTTGGTTTCCTTGCTTAGGGGAAAGGGAAAATAGAGATCGATGTGACTGCCGGGAGTGAAGACGGATGCGAAATCGAAAGACTCCGGCATGACGCCGACCACCGTGACCGGCTCATTGTTGAGAATGAGCGCGCGGCCGACGATGGCGGGGTCGGAGCCAAACCGGCGCGCCCAGAGGCCGTAGCCCATCAGCACCGCCTTGGGCCCATGCCATTTGCACTCCTCGGCATTGAACAGGCGGCCGAGTTGGGGCTTGACGCCGAGCACCTGAAAGAAATTCCCGGAAACCGGCACGCCGCTGAGACGCTCCGGCTGGCCATCGCCGCTGAGCAGATTGTCGCCCACCCCGTAGAAGGCGAAGTAAGCCGCCAGGTCGGAATAGGAGCGGGTACGCGCGCGCAACTCGAGCAGGTAATGGACTTGGGTAGTCGCGCCGGAAAGGCCGCCGGTATCGTAATTGGAAATCCAGACCAACTTCTGCGGCTCGCGAAATGGCAGAGGCCGAACCAGGACGGCGCTGACCACGCTGAATACGGTGGCGCTGGCGCCGATGCCCAAGCCGACGATCAAAATGGCAAAAGTGGTGAAGCCGGCGTCTTTCCGCAGAGTTCGAAAGGTGTAGCGCAGATCCTGGAGAAGACTCGACAAAGCGGACCGGAAGCGTCCGAAGGCAGGGGACGGCGTCATGCATGGTTATACTGCCGAAAAGCAAAAAGGTTACCGAAGAGAGCCTTGACGGCCGCCCGCCGTCAGAGCCGGTAAGCCGCCGACGCCGTGCCGCGCCAGATCCAGTCCTGTTCGTCGGCCGACAGGGTGTCGAGCTTTCGGCTCACCGCTCCCAGCCAAGCCTGGTAAGTCGCGGCCAGGAGCAGCACCGGCCAGTCCGATCCGAACATCAGGCGCCGCGGCCCGAAGGCCTCCAGCACCACGTCGATGTAGGGTTCCAAGTCCGGGTAGGTCCAGACGCCCCAGTCGGCCTCGGTAACCATCCCCGACAGCTTGCAGCGGACATTTTCGCGTTTGGCCAGTTCCAGCACGCCCTCGCGCCAGGGCGAGAGCGAACGCTCGCGGATGCGGGGTTTGGCGATGTGATCCAGCACGAATAGCTGATTCGGATGGCGGTCCACGAACGCGATGGTTTGCGGCAGGTGGCGCTCGAACACCAGCAGATCGTAGACCAGCGCGTAGTCGCGAAGCAGGGAAATACCGCGGTTGAAGTCTTCGCGCAACATGTAGAGGTCGTCGGGCTCATCGTGTAGGACGTGACGAACGCCTTTCAATCCCGGATCGCCGGCGAATTCGTCCAGATACCGGCGCAGGTCCGGATCCGCCAGCGGCACCCATCCGACCACGCCGCTAATCAGGGCAGTCTGGCGCCGCAGTCCAAGCAGCCAGCGCGTCTCTTCGACCGTCTGGCGGGCTTGGACGGCAACCGTGCCGCCAATGCCGTTCGCCCGAAGCGAGGCCTGGAGTTCCGGCACCAGGAAATCGCGCCGCAGGACGGTCATCTCCGGCGACATCCAGCCATAATCGCGATGGTTGAATTGCCAGAGATGGTGATGGGCGTCGATTTTGAGTGTCATTAGCGATAGTCCCACTGGTAATTGTGCACGGGCTTCAGGATCTCCCGCACCCGCTCGAGCAGCGCGCCATCGGGGGGCTCTTCGCAGCAGCGGACGTTGCGCGCCACCGACTCCGGATTGGCGGAACTGAAAAGAGTGGTGGCAATATCGGGATTGCCGGCCGCGAACCGCAGCGCCAACTGGCTGATCGAAACGCCCGCCGCGCGGCAGAATTCGGCTGCCTGGCGGAATACCCGGCGGTGCTCGGGGCTGGCTGGATGCCAGTCGGCCGGACCGCTCCCGGTAAGCAGGCCGGAGGCGAACGGCGAACCATTGACAACGCCGACGCCCCTGTCGCGGGCCATTGGGAGCAGGTCCAGCAGGCTGGTATCATTCAGGCAGTAGTGGTTGTGAATGAGGGCGGCGTCGATCGGCAGCGAAGCGAGGATTCTGCGCCAGAGGTCGAGCGGATAGATGCCGAAGCTCACGCCACCGATACGTCCCTCGCGCTTCAGTTCGCAAACCGCCTCGTATCCTTCCGAGAGCGCCCACTCGGTGTGTTTGCGGCCCTGGTACTCGATGTCGTGAATGTGAATCAGGTTGAAGTACTCGACTCCCAGGCGCGCGGCGCTCTCGCCGATCGACCCGCGGATGGTCCGCCGCGAGTAGTCCAGCGTATCGTTTCCATAAGATCCGGGCGCGGTGTACTTACCGACCTTGGTGGAAAGATAATAACGGCCGCGGGGAACGCCGCGGAGCGCCTTGCCCAGGACGGATTCGGCCAGCGTACCGCCGTAAGCCGGCGCCACGTCGAAGTAGTTGATGCCGCAGTCGAGGGCGGCATGGACCGCCGCTATGCCCTCCGCCTCCGCCACCGGGTGAAACACGCCTCCCAGGGAAGACGCGCCGAAGCTGAGGCGAGAGACCTTCATCCCGGTCTTGCCGAGTTCGCGGTACTCCACCTCGTCAACCTCCTTGCTGCGCCACCGGACGCGGGCGGGCACCGATTAGATTATTCCCATGCGTGCGCCTCCGGCAAGCACATCGATGACATCCATGCCGGGCGTCTCACGATTACGGGCGTGCCGGGTTATAATGCCGGGCGATGTTTGCGAATGGCAGGTTTCCGGCGGCTGCCGAGTAACGACATGGGCGCGATGAAATGGTCCATGAACTGGGTCGACACCAGCGTACTGGCGATGTACCTGGTCGGCATAACGGCATTCGGCATTTGGATCGGCTTCCGCAGGAATGCGTCGTCCCAGCAGTATTTCCTGGCCAACAAATCGCTGGGGTGGTTCACCATCGGCGCCGCGGTCTTCACCTCCAACATCTCGACCATTCACCTGGTCGGGCTGGCGGCTTCGGGCGCCAAGGATGGCATGGTAGTCGGAAATTTCGAGTGGATGGCCTGTTTCACGCTGATGTTGCTGGGGCTCGTCTTCGCGCCGTTCTACATCGGATCGCGCGTGTCCACGCTGCCCGAGTTCATGGAGAGGCGCTACTGCCCGGGGGCGCGCACGTTTCTGGCCGTGATTGGATTATTGGGGGCGCTGTTGATCCACATCGGGATCAGCCTGTTTGCCGCGGCCAAACTGTTCGAGAGTTTTCTCGGCGTTCCCATGCTCTTCACCATTGTGGTCCTTTCGTTTTTCACGGTGACCTACACGGCATTAGGCGGACTGAAAGCGGTGGTCATGACCGAGAACATCCAGGTCTGCCTGTTGCTGGGCGGTGCGTTGCTGATCACGATCCGCGGGCTTCACGCTCTCGGCGGCGCCGGTATCCACAACTTGGCGCAATTCCAGGCCGCGCTCGAGCCCGGCCAGTTGAGCATGTTGCGGCCGGTCTTCGACGGCGCCGGGAGGTTGAACGGATACTCCTGGCTGGCCGTGCTGCTGGGGTACCCGATTCTCGGCATCTGGTATTGGTGCGCGGATCAGACGCACGTGCAGCGGGTGCTTGCCGCCAGGGATTTGAGGGCGGCGCAAAACGGGCCGCTGTTCGCGGGTTTTCTGAAGATCAGCCCGGTTTTCCTGATGGTGCTGCCCGGTGTAATCGGATACGCCCTTTGGAGGAAAGGAGCGCTTCATTTGCCGGCGTTGGCAGGTTCCGGCGCTCCGGACTACAACGCCACGCTGCCGGCGCTGATCGGCTTTCTGGTTCCCGTAGGCCTGCGAGGGCTGCTTGCCGCGAGCATGGCCGCCGCATTGATGAGTTGCATGGCCGCGGCTCTCAATAGCTGCGCGACGCTCATTTCGGTGGATCTGGTCAAGCGTCACTCACCCGCCATGGCGGATTCCCGCGTGGTCCGGATCGGGCGGATCACCACAGCCGCCATCATGCTTCTGGCGATGCTCTGGTCCACCCAAGGCGATCAATTCGGCACTATCTTCGAAGCCATCAACAAGATTCCGATGACGTTCGCGCCGGCGGTCACAACCGTCTTTCTGCTCGGCATTCTGTGGAGGAGGGGAACCTGGCAGGCGGCGATGACGACGCTTTACGCGGGCTCGGCGATCGGAGTCGTTTACTTCCTGTGCGACCTGCCCGGCGTGGGCCGGTGGCTGCTGGGAACGCGTGCCCTCCCCGGGTTCAGCGGGCTGGTTACCGATCCCGTGCAGGGCCAGGGCATTCCATTCATGCTGGTGGGGCCGCTCGTGGCGATGGTGTGCGCCGCGATCTACATCGTCGTGAGCTTGAGTACCCCGGCGATGGACCAGGCTGCCATTCAAGAGGTTTGCTGGGACCGTCCCCTGGCGTTCTTGCGAGGGCCGATACGGGGCGCCGGCGATCCTCGGCTGGTGGCGCTGGCGCTGGCCGCGGTAGTCTCGTGCCTTTACACGATCATGCGATGAACCCGGATACTCACGGGATCGACAGAGAACGCTAACATCCAAAGCGTGTGGCCGGAAAAGGTCTCATTTCGGGCTCCCGCCGTCAGCCCCGAACCCGCGCCGCCTTCGCCACAGCCAGTAACCCGCCCCCGCAGCCGCGGCAGCCAGGGTGGCCCGCAGCAGATAGCGATGAATATTGGCTTCCACCGCCCGCCAGCGGTCGCCCAGCACCATCCCCAGGCCGACAAAAGTTGCCACCCATACGGCTCCGCCGAAATAGGCGAACAAGGCGAACTGGCGCGGCTCCACCGCGCTCATGCCGGCGGCGTACGCCGTCAGGTGGCGCACGCCGGGGACGAAATAACCGAATGTCAGGCCCCAGTGCCCGACCCGTTCGAACCAGGCGTGGGCGTTGCGCACGTGCTCTTCGGAGATGCGCACGTAGCGGCCATAACGGTGGATCAACGGCAGGCCGAAAACACGCCCCAAGGTGTAGCTGAGAGTGATGCCGCACAGGCTGCCGGCCAAGGCGGTAAAGTACGCGGGCACCAGCGCCAGGTGCCCGCCATAGACCAGGTAACCGACAAAGGTCAGCAACGTTTCGTCGGGAACCGGCAATCCCACTATGCCCAGCATCAGCAACGAAAAAATTGCCAGATACCCATACTGTGCGATCCAGGCGAGAACCTGTTGTTCCATGCGAATCGGGCAGCCGTCGCGCCAGGCCGCTTACACCACCAGGCTCGTCACTTCGACCGGCGTGCGCGCCCCGGTGACCACCACGATGCCGCTTTCGGTCACATAATGATTTTGCCGGTCGCGCTCCAGGTCGAAGCCGATCATGGCGTCTTCGGGTACGCGGACGTTCTTATCCAGAATCGCACGGTGCAGCCTGGCGCGGCGCCCGATGTCGCAGTTGTCCAGGATCACGCACTCGTCCACCAACGCGCCGGAATGGACCTTCACGCCGCGCCCCAGCACCGAATTGCGCACGGTGCCGCCGGAAAGAATACAGCCTCCGGAGACGATGGTGTCGATGGCCTGCCCGCGCCGGTTCTCCTCGTCGAAGGTGAACTTGGCCGGCGGGTCCGAATAGCTGGTGCTGCGCACCGGCCATTCGCGGTTGAACAGATTCAGCGCGGGACTGACCGAACGCAGATCCATGTTGGCCTCGAAGTAGGCGTCGATGGTGCCCACGTCGCGCCAATAGGGTTGCGAGTCGGCCGGCTCGCCGGAGATACGGTTGCTCTGGAAATCGTAGGCGTAGATCTCCGCTTTGCCGGCCAGCTTGGGAAGAATGTCGCGCCCGAAATCGTGGTTGCTTTCCGCAATGGCGGCGTCTTCGTGCAGCAGGCGCAGCAGCATGCGGGTGGAAAATATGTAGTTGCCCATGGAGGCGAAGACCCGGTCCGGGTCGCCCGGCATGGTGGGCGCCTCCGGGTTCTTCTCGTGGAATGCCAGCACGCGGCCGTCCTCGGCCGCTTCGATCACTCCGAATTCGGTGGCATGCTTCTTGTCCACCGGAATGGCCGCCACGGTGACCTCGGCGTTCTTGTGTACGTGGAAGTCGATCATGCTGGAGATGTTCATGCGGTAAATATGATCGCCGCCGAAAATCGCCACCACGTGCGGATCGGACTGCTCCACCAGATTGATGTTCTGGTAAATCGCGTCCGCCGTGCCCTGATACCAGGTTTCTCCGGCGCGCATCTGGGCCGGCACCGGGATCACGAATTGCGATTTCAACAGCCCGCCGAACTGCCAGCCCTCGCTCAGGTGCTGCAGTAGAGACTGGCTGCGGAACTGTGTCAGTACGTACACCGAATAAATTCCGGAATTAATGAAATTGCTTAAAACGAAATCGATGATCCGGTACTTGCCCCCGAATGGAACCGCCGGTTTGGCGCGTTCCGTGGTAAGAGGATGTAGCCGCGTACCCTTCCCGCCGGCCAGTACGATTCCCAACACCCTGATCCGCATAGACTTTTTGCTTAGCCCTATTCTTTCAGGAGGTCCCCCGAAATGCAACTGTTTTCCAGCGCCGGGCGCCGGGCTCGAAAGCCGCCTAAAGCTATGGCCGCCGCGCGCCGATATGTCCTACTGACTGAGTTCGATACATGTTCGCAATCATCGGCATTTTAGCTGTATTCGGCGCGATTGTTGCCGGCTATCTGATGGAGCACGGCAACCTGATGGTGCTTGTGCAACCGGCCGAACTGCTCATCATCTTCGGCGCGGCATTGGGCACTGTTTTGATCGCCAATCCGCTGCCGGTCCTGATTGCCATTGCCAAAGGGATTGGCGGTGTTTTCGGCGGCAGCCGGTTCAGCAAGAGTTTCTATCTCGACCAGCTAAAAATGATCTACGAGCTCTACAATTACGCTCGCAAATCGGGCACGGCCAAACTGGAGGAAGATATCGACAAGCCCGACAAGAGCCAGATCTTCTCCAAGTACCCCAAGTTTCTAAAGGACCATCACGCCGTGGCATTTTTGTGCGACACCCTGCGCATGGCCGTGACCGGCGGTGTCGATGTGATGGAAATCGATTCCATGATGGAAGTGGATCTGGAAGTACACCATTCCGAGTCCGCCCAGCCCGTCGCGGGGCTCACCACCATGGCGGACGCGCTGCCCGGTCTGGGAATTGTGGCGGCCGTGCTGGGCGTGTGCATCACCATGGGCTCGTTGGGCGGACCGAAAGAAGAAATCGGGCATAAGGTTGCCTCCGCTCTGGTGGGCACCTTCCTGGGCATTCTGATGTGTTACGGCCTGTTCGGGCCGATTTCCTCGGCCATGGGCAAGGAGCAGGAAGCGGAAGGCCGCTATTACGGGTTTTTGCGCATGGCATCGCTGGCTTTCGTCAAGGGAGTGTCGCCGATGATGGCGGTGGAGTTGGCTCGCCGTTCGATTCCCCATGGTGTGCGGCCCAGTTTTCAGGAAACGGAAGCGAGCTGCCGAGGCGCCAAGAAGTAGCGGTCGGGCGGCCGGAAAAAGACCATGACCCCAGAACCTGAGAATGACGAGCCAGAGGCGCCGCCGGCGTCGCCGGATCGCCGTCCCATCATCGTCATCAAAAAGAAGAGCGGCGGCCATGGAGGCCACCACGGCGGCGCGTGGAAAGTGGCCTACGCGGACTTCGTCACGGCCATGATGGCCCTGTTCATCGTTCTCTGGCTCATGGGCTCGGACCAGGAAGTGAAGGAGGCCATTGCCGGGTACTTCCGCGATCCCAGCGGTACCGGTAAGCTCACCGGTTCGTCCTCGACCGGCGCCGGGGGCACCCACGCCGCCATTGAAATCAACAAGGACGACATGGGCAAACTGAAGGAAAAGATTGAACAGGTTCTGAGAAGCCTGCCAAACTTCAAGAGCCTGCAGGGAAACATTGAAATTACCATCACCGCGGACGGCCTGCGCATCGAACTGCTGGAAACGGCCAAAGGAATGTTTTTCGAGTCGGGCAAGGGCTCTCCCACCGAAAGCGGTGCGGAACTGCTCGCCAAGCTGGCCCAGGAGTTGGGCAAGCTCCCCAACAACCTTCTCATCGAAGGCCATACCGATTCCAAACCGTTCGGCAGCGGCGACGCCTACTCCAACTGGGAGCTATCGAGCGACCGGGCCAACTCCGCTCGCAAACTGATGGAAGCCAGTGGCCTGCGCGCCGGCCAGGTCGCCCAGGTACGCGGCTTCGCCGACCGCCAGTTACGGCATCCCGAAGATCCCGAGAATCCCTCCAACCGGCGCGTCTCGGTCATCGTGCAGTACTTGGAGCCCCCGCCCGCGGCCGGCGCCCACGACGACAAACCTCCAGCCGAAAAACCCGCCGAACAAAAGACCGCCCAACCCACGGCAGCCAAGCCGGAAAAGAAATAACCTACTTTCGCCGCGGAGCTGTTCCGTATCCCTGCCATCCGGGGTGCTCGACTCCGGTATCCCGAAGGGCTCGGAACGCCGCCCGGATCTTACATATATTCCGGAATCCGAATGCCCAGGATCGCCGCAGTACGCTCCAACTGGCGGCGGAAAAAATCGGTCATCCAGAGAAGAAAGACTTTCTTCTCGCGATTGGGCTCTTGCAGGACCGGGTACTGGTGGTAGAAGTTATTGAAGGCCTGGGCGAGGGAAAATGCGTACTTGGCGACGTGCGCCGGCTCGCCCGCCACCACCGCTTTTTCCAGCGCCGCGTCCGCCTTCGACGCCGCCAGCAACATTTGCCAGGCGTCTTCGGTCGCGAGTTGCCGGCCCATCGCTTCCCCTTTCAGCTCGGAGGCGAAATCCGGTACCTCTTCGCCGCGATCTTCCAGCTTGCGCAGAATATTGCGCGCCCGCACTGCGGCGTATTGGAGATACGGGCCGGTTTCCCCTTCGAAGCTCAGCGCTTCCTGCAAATCGAAAGCGATCACGGAAGTGCGCGTGAACTTGAGCAGGAAATAGCGCAGCGCGCCGATGGCAATTTGCTCAGCGACACGCTTCCGCTCTTCGGGCGGAGAATCCGGGTGCCGCGCCGCCACTTCGTCCAGCGCCTTTGAAATCAGCGTATCCATCAGGTCGTCGGCTTTTACCCCGCGTCCTTTGCGGCCCGACACTTCCACGTAGGGTCGCTCGCGGTCCTCGTCGGAAAGCGAGATGCCCAGGTCGGCGCAGCAGCGATGCGAAAGCGCCACCATCTCATAGGAGAAGTGGACCGATTCTTCCGCCTGGCGCTCGTAGCCCAGCGCACGGAGCCCGGCGGATACTACGTCCTGGAGGTAACTCTGGCGCGCGTCGATCACGTTGTAGACTCGGGTGGCGCGGCCGAACTCGGGCGCGGGCTCCTGGTTCGGGGCATCGCTGGTCACCCACAGCAGTCGGCCATCGGCGTAGCGTTGGAACGGCCGGTAATAAAAATCCTTGCCCAGCAGCCCGAATTTCCAAAGCTGATAGGCAATATCCTTGCCGACGTAGGTGACCGTGCCGCCCGATCGCACGATCACCTTTCCCTCCTCGGAGAGACCGGGCATTACCCAACAGCCCGCGTTCTTGCCCTCCGTTTCCATGTAGATAGCGTTGCGCTCCTTAAGCAGTTCGAAAGCCGCCGCCCAGAAATGCAGATGTAGAATTTCGCTTTCGCGCGGCAGTACGTCGTACTCCACGTCGAGCCGAAGCATGGTGGCCAGATGCGCCCGCACGATGGCGTCGGCGACGATATCGCTCAGTTCCGCCAGTTCGCCCGAGCCGGCTTCGATGGCGTGGAGGGTTTCCGCCCGCCAGTCGAGTGCTTCGGCATGATCCTGGTAATAAGCTGTCGTGCGCGCGTAGAGGTCCCAACAATAATAATCGAAGCGCACAGCCGGGTCGGCCAGCATGAGACGCACTTCGGCCGGACCCTTGCCTTCAAGGTAGTGGAAGCCCACCACCACGTCCGCCACCTGTACGCCGGTATTGTCGATGTAGTTTTGTGTTTCTACGGTTTCGCCGCGCGCGCGCAGCATACGCACAAAGGTATCGCCCAGAGTGGCGTTGCGCAGGTGCCCGACGTGCGCCGCCTTGTTGGGATTAATATTGGTGTGCTCGACGATCAGCTTGCCGCCACACGCGGACGGCGGCGCAGCATCGCCCTCCAGCAGCGCCGATCCATAGGCCCCGCGGTCAAGCCGGATGTTCAGATAGCCGTTTCCCGCCACTTCCATGGCGGCCACGCCGGCGATCGGGCCAACCTCGTTAGCCAGTTCCAGGGCGATTTTTCTAGGCGCCTGCCGCAACTGCTTGGCCAATTGAAAGGCGACCGGCACGGCCATTTCGCCGAAATCGCTCTGACGCGGTTCTTCAATGGCCACCGCCACGTCAATGCCGTAGCGCGCGCCTATGTGGGCGCGGAAGGCGACCGAAACCTGTTTCTGGATGGAATGGAACACGGGAACCTACGAGTATAGCGAAGTGCCCGCCCGCAGACGCTGTTCCCGTGCCATCCTCAAGGCGGGTGGCGACGTTATTGTGGCCGGGGCTTCAAACCGAGCCGTTAACCCGCCTCCGCCACGATTGGGCTCCGAGCGCCGCCACGCCGGCGCCCAACAACCACAGGGTTGCCGGTTCGGGAGCGGAGCCGCCGGCGGAGTCGACAGTCGAGATATCCGCCGAAAAGATAAGGCCGCCCTCCGCCCCGAGACAGCAGTGGAGTTGGGAAGCGCGCTCCCGTTGAGGTATATACCCGGATTGAGGTCCCCCAGTTCATTATCGACTTCAGAGTCCAAAGTCAGGGAGCCGGAGACAAAAGCGTTCGGAATGTTGAAGTCGATCGCGTATAGGGCGGTGTAGGCGGCACTTGAGCTACTACCGGCGCCGGCGCTTGTTCCGATCCACTCGGCGCCGGCGGTTGTCAATGCAGAGGGGGCTCAGCCCCTAAATCTCGTATTCCGGCGGCTTTTCGCGCCCGAAGGCGATCCGGTCCCAGATCCGTTCATGGATAAAATAGACCGCGATTTTGGCCGCCATATCCAGGCCGCCGATACCCAGCGACAGGTTGGCTTTGCCGGTTATCACGAAGACAATCAACCCTGTGGTGACCGACCCCAGAATCCGGTAGCTCACCGCTTTGACGATGCTGCGCGCGCGGCTCTCCACTGGTCCCATTCTACAATATGTCAATCTAGATTGGGAACTATTTCGGCGTTAAATGAGGTTGGAGTGGCTTGACGGCTGCCACTGGGAAACGCCTCCGCGTCTAACGCTGCGGTGGGGCCTCGCCCTTGGGGCGTCCCTGCTATTCTTTATGGAGAATGCTGGCGAGAACAGAACGGCCGGTTCGCGTCTACCAACCGCACGAGACGTCGCGGATGCTGGAGCTGCAAGGCATGGAGCTGGCGTCCTTCACTTCCAGGGCATGCGCTTTAGGAGTTGACTTCCTGGTGGCTACCGCCCTGTTCATGAGCGCTGGAATGGGTGTTGGGACGATCGCGACCAGCCTTGGTTTTAAGGGCAATGTTCACATTGAACTGAACTTTTTTGAGAACTGGTACAGTATCGTCTATTTGGTTTTGTTCTTTGGCCTCTCGGTGTATATCGGCAATGGAAAGACGCTGGGGAAGCGGCTTTTCCATATCCAGGAGCTGGGATTCGGGTTCCTGCAGTATTTCATTCACCCCAACCGACGCACGGTTCATGACCGGATTGCGGAGACGATTGTCGTCTGCGACATCGCGCCGCCCAGCCCCGCCAGATCCCGGCCTTAACGCTCCCGCGGTCGGGTAAGATCGAGGAATGTTCTCTTTCGCAAAAGGCGCCGCATTGGCGGCTCTGATGGGTGCGGGCCTCGATGCGGGGTCGCTCCAGGAAGCGCTCGCTGCGCGCATGGCCGGCTTTCCGGGAACGGTTTCGCTCTATGCGAAGAATCTCGATAGCGGCGCCTCTATCGGCATTCATGAGTCCGACAGGGTTCGCACCGCCAGCACCATCAAGCTGCCCACCCTGGTC
Source organism: Bryobacteraceae bacterium (assembly GCA_049509915.1). Classification (GTDB taxonomy): domain Bacteria; phylum Acidobacteriota; class Terriglobia; order Bryobacterales; family Bryobacteraceae; genus JBEKYD01. Next base: position 13,948 of record JBEKZL010000211.1, read on the forward strand.
GCGCTCTTCGACGCTGTGGCGCGCGGCGCGGCCAAATGGAACGAGCCGCTGACGGTCACCGCCGCGGAGAAAGTGACAGGCTCCGGAATCATCGGCAGCGAAATCTCCGATGGCGTCCAGCTTCCCCTACGCGACGTCGCAAACCTCATGATCGTGCTGAGCGACAATACGGCGACCAACATGATCATTGAGCGCATCGGCGCCGACACCGTCAACGCTTACCTGGATAAGATCGGCATTCATACCACCCGCCTGATGCGTAAGGTGAGAGGCGACGGTGGGCAGCTCAACGCCGCGGAGGGTTGGTCAGCCGCCGGTAAGCTGCCCGAGAACCAGAAGTACGGCCTGGGTGTCTCGACGCCGCGCGACATGGCCGCCATCCTGGAACGGCTCGAAAACGGCGAGTTGGTCAGCCCGGAGGTGTGCCGCGATATACTGGCGATTCTGAAGCGGAACCAGGACAACACCGGCATCCGGCGCGGATTGGGCGACTTGCCCATCGCCAATAAGAGCGGCGCGCTCGATGCCTTGCGCTCCGACGTTGGAATAGTCTATTCCAAGGCCGGACGCATCGCCATGGCCATCACCGTGGACGGGATTCCGCAGCCCGATTGGGGACCGGACAATCCCGGTTCCATTCTGATATCCGACCTGGCCAAACTGCTGGTGGAGGGTTTAGCCCCTGCCCAAGCCGTCCCGGCCGTGAAATGAGGCTCCATGCAAAGACGTAGTTTTCTGACCGCGGCCGCTGCCGCGGCCGTATCCACGCTGGAATCCAGGGCGGACGCCGCTCCGCCCGCTTCCTCCAAGAGCGCCTACCTGCATTTTCGCTATTACTACATGCGCGCCGGCAGCCAGACCGAGCGCACCAACGCGTATCTGAAAGATGTCTACCTGCCGGCCGCGAACCGCGCCGGGCTCGGTCCGGTTGGCTTCTTCAGCGCGCTGGTGAGCGCCAACGCTCCGTTCACCCTGGCGATTACCAGCTTCCCGTCGCTGGCCGCCCTGGAAAACCTGCACGACCCGTTTGCCGGCGACGCCGAATTCCGCAAGGGCTGGAAGGACTACAACGCGGCGGCCGGTTACGAACGCCTGGAAAGCTCTCTGCTGCGCGCCTTCGACGCATTTCCGGCAATCGAAGCCGGCCCCTCCAACCCCGGCCGCCCGGCGCGCGTCTTCGAGCTGCGCACCTACCAGGGGCTGACTGAAGACGGCTCGCTCCGCAAGAAGAAGATGTTCGAAGGGGGCGAGATCGCCATTTTCCAGCGCCTGAAAATGACCCCGATTCTGTTCGGCCAGAGCATCGTCGGCCCCAACCAGCCGAACAATACTTATATGCTGGCGTTCGATGACCTGGCCGCCCGCGAGCGCCTCTGGAAAGCGTTCAGCGCCGACCCGGAATGGCAGAAGATGCGCGCCACCCCCGGCATGGATAACTCAGAGCTGAACGCCAACACCACCAACACGCTGCTGTCGCCGCTGGCTTTTTCGCCGATACGGTGAAGCATAGTGGGACAGGCCTCCGGGCCTGTCCATGGAATTACGCGCTCAGGCCATGACAGGTCAGGAGGCTTGTCCTACTAGCCCACTTTCCCCGCCACCAGCACGCGCGAGGGGTAATAGATCTGGCGCGCGGTGCGGTCGTAAGAGATGGCGAAGCCGGCCGCGGTGATCCATTCGGTGGCTTGGTTTTCCACCTGCCTGCCCCAGAATGCGGGCACCAGAGTTCCCACCGCCTGGTAGACGCTGTTGAACACCGGCCCGTTCTGGCCGATCAGGACCAGGGTGAGACGGCCGGCCGGGCGCAGCACGCGCCGGAATTCCTTGAGCGTGAGCACGATATCCTGGGCCGAAAGCAGCTCCAGCAGATAGCAGCAGAAGATGGCGTCGAAGGTATCGGCGCGGAAGGGCATGTGCCGCGCATCCACCGCCTGGCAACAGGCGCGTGCGGCAGGGAACCTCTTTCGGGCGGCGCGTTCGGTGCGGGCCGCCATGTTCGGAGACAGGTCCACGCCCACGGTGGTGCCGGTGGGGTTGGCGCGCACCAGGCGGCGGAACATCTCGCCGCTTCCGGTGGCGACCTCCAGCACGCTGGCGCCGTCGCGCAAGCCCGATGCGGCCAGGGCGGCGCGGTGCGCCCGCGAGTGAAACAACATGGTGGAAAGCGGATATACCGCCGCCAGCCGGTCGTACACGCGCCGCGTGCGCTGCGCCAGCGTAGCCGGCAGTCCGGCGATGGGCCAGACGCTTACCTGCTCGTCAATTCTCGACAAAATATTTCCTCATTTCTTTCTGGTCGCGGCCGGACCTCAGGACACCGCCGCCATGTGCGTCTCGAG
>JBEKZL010000212.1:0-13567 GCA_049509915.1 Bryobacteraceae bacterium
ACGTGATCGAGGCCGCCGTAGCCGATGTCGTACGCCCAGCCGTCGCCGCCCAGAATCCAGACGCTCTTCTTGACCAGCGAATCGGCCATGGCCGCCAGGTTGCGCGCCTCCAGGGTGACGACGCCGACGAGCTTTTCCTTGAGCAGCCGGACCCGTTCGCGTTGGGCGAAAATGCCGGGCTCGGTGGATTGGTCGGCCTTCAGAATCGCCTCCGCCAGCTCCTCGCCGATCGTCATTCCCATGCGCGCCACCAGCTCCCGCGCGTATTCGTTCTGCTTGTCGACGGCCAGGCGCATTCCCAGACCGAATTCGGCGTTGTCTTCGAACAGCGAGTTCGACCAGGTGGGGCCGTGGCCTTCGGCATTGGTGCAGTATGGCGTGCTGGGCAGGTTGCCGCCATAAATCGACGAGCAGCCGGTAGCGTTGCCAATATAGGTGCGGTCGCCGAAAAGCTGGGTCAGCAGCTTGATGTACGGGGTTTCGCCGCAGCCCGAGCAGGCGCCCGAGAATTCGAACAGGGGCCGGAGCAACTGCACGTCCTTGACCTGGTTCATGGAGAGCGTGTCGCGGCCGGTTTCGGGAAGCTTCAGGAAGAAATCCCAATTGGCGGCTTCCGACTCGCGCAGCGGCGACTGCGCCACCATATTAATGGCGCGATGCTTGACTTCCGTCTTGCTTTTCACCGGGCAGACCTGCACGCACAACGTGCAGCCGGTGCAATCTTCCGGCGCCACCTGGAGGGTATATTTGCGCTCCTTGAAATCCTTCCAGCGGGCGGGCACGGCTTTGAAGGTGCCGGGCGCGCCTTCCAGATACGCTGTGTCGTAAACCTTGGCGCGAATGGTGGCGTGCGGGCAGACCAGCACGCACTTGCCGCACTGAATGCAGATCTCCTCGTCCCAGACCGGGATTTCGAGGGCGATATTGCGTTTCTCCCACTGTGTGGTGGCGCTGGGGAAAGTACCGTCCACGGGGGTGAGGCTCACCGGCAGCTCGTCGCCTTCTCCGGCCAGCATGCGGGCCGTAACCTTCTGTACAAATTCGGGGGCGTTGGCAGGCACCGGTTGGCGAATGTCGAATAGCGAGGTGACTGCGTCGGGAACCTTCACGCGATGGAGATGGCCGACGGCCTCGTCCACGGCGGCGTAGTTCTTTTGCACCACGGTATCGCCGCGCTTGCCGTAGGTTTTCTTGATGGCGTGCTTGATGGCGTCGATGGCCTCTTCGGGCGGCAGCACACCGCTGATGGCGAAGAAACAGGTCTGCATGATGGTGTTGATGCGCCCGCCCATGCCGGTCTGCTTGGCCACTTCATAGCCATCGATCACGTAGAACTTGAGTTGCTTGTCGAGTATCTGGCGCTGCACGGTGCGCGGCAGGTGGTCCCAGATTTCCTCCGGCCCGTAGGAGCTGTTGAGCAGGAACGTGGCGCCCTTTTCGGCGTACTTTAGCACGTCAATGCGCTCCAGGAAGGAAAACTGATGGCAGGCGACGAAGCTGGCCTTTGTAATCAGATAGCTGGAATGGAGCGGCTTGGGGCCGAAGCGCAGGTGCGAGATGGTGATGGCGCCGGATTTCTTGGAATCGTAGACGAAGTAGCCTTGGGCGAAGTTGTCGGTTTCCTCGCCGATGATCTTGATGGAATTCTTGTTGGCGCCCACGGTGCCATCGGCGCCCAGGCCGTAGAACAGGGCGCGCACGGTGCCCGGCACTTCGGTGGAATAAGCCGGGTCGTAGTCGAGGCTGGTGTGGGTAACGTCGTCGTTGATGCCGACGGTGAAATGGTTCTTGGGCGATGGCTTGTGCAGCTCGTCGAATACTGCCTTGACCATGGCGGGCGTGAATTCCTTGGAGGAAAGCCCGTAACGGCCGCCGATGACCCGTTTGGAGACGCCGGCTTGCGCCAAGCCGGTCAGCACTTCCACGTAGAGCGGCTCGCCCAGGGCGCCGGGTTCCTTGGTGCGGTCGAGCACGGCCAGGGATTTCACCGTAGCGGGCAGCGCGGCGAGAAACTTTTCGGTGTCGAACGGCAGGAACAGCCGGACCTTCAGTACGCCCACCTTTTCCCCGGCCGCGTTCATGGCCTCGACGGCTTCGTGCGCCACTTCCGCGCCCGAGCCCATGATGACGATCACACGCTCGGCGTCCGGCGCGCCCTCATAATCGAACAGGTGATAGTGGCGTCCCACCACGCGGGCGAACTTGTCCATCACGCTCTGCACGATGGCGGGGGTGGCCGAGTAGAACGAATTGCAGGCTTCGCGCGCCTGGAAGTAGAAATCCGGGTTCTGGGCGGTGCCGCGAATCACGGGATGCTCCGGCGACAGGGCCCGCGCGCGGTGCGCCATCACCAGGTCTTCGTCGATCATGGCGCGGATGTCTTCGCGCGAAAGCTGCTCTACTTTGGCTACTTCGTGGGAGGTGCGGAAACCGTCGAAGAAATGCAGGAAGGGCACGCGCGCCTCTAGCGTGGCGGCGTGGGCGATCAGCGCCAGGTCCATCACTTCCTGTACCGAACACGACGACAGTTGGGCGAAACCGGTGGAGCGGGCGCTCATCACGTCGGAATGGTCGCCGAAAATCGAGAGCGCGTGCGCCGCCACGGTCCGCGCCGCGATGTGGAACACGGTGGGGGTGAGCTCGCCGGCGATCTTATACATATTGGGGATCATGAGCAGCAGACCCTGGGCGGCGGTGAAGGTGGTGCAGAGCGAGCCGGCCTGGAGGGCGCCGTGCAGGGCGCCGGCCGCGCCGCCCTCGCTTTGCATTTCGATTACCGTAGGCACGGTATCCCAAATGTTGGTCTTGCCTTCAGCCGACCACTGGTCTGCCCATTCGCCCATGTTGGACGACGGCGTAATGGGATAAATCGCGATGACTTCACTGGCCTGGTGAGCGACATAAGCGGCGGCCTCGTTGCCATCGATAGTCACTTTAGGCCGGGTTACGGCAGATGGGCTGGACATTTTCCCCTTCCTTTTTGGTTGGATGAGCTTCTAAGAAACGATTATAAGACCTGTTTGTCGTAAAAATCCACAACTTTTTAGAACCGACCTGCGGGATATCTCCTAAGTCGCTCAGATACTAGTGGATGGGAGCACGCGCCAAATGGGACGAAAAAGGTATCGAACTGCGCCGATCAACCGGCGGCTGGGTTCGTTCGGGGTCGAGGCCAGTTGGGATTATTGGCTGCAACAAAAAGACGAGGCTACCCTCCACCTCGAAATGTAGCATGCGGCACGGGTGAATTCACCCTGCTTGGCGGGCACCAATACACGTATATAAGGAGTTGTTTTTCCGGAATTCGGTGGATGGGGGCGGAAGGCGAGCTGGACCTTCACATCCCGTGTCCGCCGCCGACGTAAATCCTCTGTCCCGTGACCCAGCGGGCCTGCCCGGATTCGAGGGGTGAGCACCTCGTCGGCGGATTTGGCCTGTTGCGAGTAGTAGAACGGCGCCCCTGGCTGGCCTGCCGAATCGCTCCGCACACCCGTTTCGGTTGCCGAAAGTAGTGCAGAAACACCTTCGATCCTTGCGCGGCGAAGGCTCGCGCAATTCCCGCCCCGATGCCATGGGGATTGTTGGCGCCGGTGATCAGGACAACCTTCTCTTTGAGCCCTGGTTCGATCATGATGTGACGCCCAGTAGACCGCGATCGTGGAATGGTTCCAGGCACTATCATCGCGCAGACCAGGCCGGAATCGGCTGCCCCGCGGCCAGCGGGCCCGACCAAACTCGCGGACCGTCGTCGCGCCGTGGGGGGAGCATCGGAAGTTGGTCGAGACAAGCCCTGCAGGAATGGCGGGGCGGCCCCATCAAACCGACGCTGGCACCTGGTGACTAGAAAAGCACGCAGCATCTACGAACCAGGCGCCGGCGGGCGACGGTTGCGGCATCATTCGAGTCTAACCGAATGCGCCCAAACTTGACGTCGATCATAACCAGTGTATATATTAATTGGTATATATCCATGAAAAAGCCTCCGACTCCTGAGAGTTTCCTTCCCCTGAAGCCAAACTGGTTTCACATACTGCTGTCGTTGGCCGACCAGGAACAGCACGGCTACGGGATCATGCAGGAGGTGCTGGAGCGCACCGGGGGGAAGGTGCGGCTCTGGCCGGCCACGTTGTACGGGACGCTGAAGCGGCTGATCGAGGAAGACCTAATCGAGGGATCGGGCGACCGTCCGGCAGCGGAACTGGACGACGCGCGGCGGCGCTACTACAAGCTGAGCACGCTCGGGCGGAAGGTGCTGGCGGGGGAGAGCGAACGGCTGGAGGACCTGGTTCGCCTGATTCGCGCCAAGCGCGGGCTGGCGAAACGGGAGGCGGAATCATGAACGGGACGGGAGGCCGCGAACCGGGCGGGTAGCCAGCACCGGGAACCGTCCCGGCGCTTCCTCGACAAGGCAGACGAAACCCCCAGCTGCCGCGCAGCGGATTGAGCCGGCCCGGCAGACGGATCGGGTGTCCGTTTTCAGGACGCCCTGTCCGATTGTGAACGCGCGGCCACATCCTCGACCCTTACCTTACCGTCACTTAGCGATTGGCAGCACGACTGCCTGCTAGCCCGGTCATGGATCTGCGAATCGCGTTTCGCTCTCTCCGCAAGGACCCTGGGTTTGCCCTCGTGGCGGTGGTGGTGATGGCCCTCGGGATCGGGGCCAATTCGGCGGTATTCAGCGTGGTCGACGCAGTCTTGCTCAAGCCGCTGGCGTATCGCGATCCCGATCGGATCGTCACTCTCTCCTCGCTTTGGAGAAAGACCGGCCACCGTGGCCAGGTTTCCGCGCCCGATTTTCACGATTGGCACGACCAGAGCCGCTCATTTTCCACCATGGCTTTCTACTACGACGACACCGCCGCCGCCACGGTCGGGGCCGTGGCCGAATACACGTCGTTCGCCGCTGTGGGGCCGGAGTTCTTCGACGTCTTCGCGGTGCGGCCCGCGATCGGCCGCGAGTTCTCCGCCGAAGAGCGCAAAGCTGCGTCGGCCGTGCTGATCGGCTACGCCTATTGGCAGAAGCATTTCGGCGGGCGCCCGGAAGCGTTGGGGCAGACGATCCGCATGGCGGAGATGAACCTGACGATCGTCGGAGTGATGCCGGCGGGATTCAGTTTTCCCCACAAGACGGACATTTGGGTGACAGTCGATTCCTTTTTCCCCGAGACGCCTTCGCGTTCCGCGCATAACTATCGAGTGGTGGGTCGGCTGAAACCGGGAGTCAGCTTGGAGCAGGCCCAGGCGGAGATGGCCGGCATCGGGGCGCGGCTGGAAAACCAGTATCCGGACAGCAATCGGGGCAAGAACGTGGCCGTGCTGCGCATGCGCGATTCCATGGTTAGCAACATAAAGACCATGCTGTACGTGCTGCTGGGCGCGGTGGGGTTGGTACTATTGATCGCCTGCGCCAACGTGGCCAACCTGCTGCTGGCCAAGGCCACAGCGCGCACGCGGGAGATCGCCATTCGCGCCGCGGTGGGAGCCAGCCGCGGGCGCATCGTGCGGCAACTGATCGTGGAGAGCCTGCTGCTGGCGGCCGTGGCTGGGGCCGTCGGCGTGCTGCTGGCCGAGTGGGGATCGAGCGCCCTGGTGGCTCTGGCGCCAAGTGACGTGCCGCGTTTGGCGGAAGCCGGCATCGATGGCAGCGTGCTGGCATACACCTTGGGGATCTCAGTTTTGGCCAGCCTGCTGTTCGGGTTGGCTCCGGCCATTGAGGCTTCGCGCGTGGATCTGAACGCCGCGCTGAAGCAGGGCGGGGCCAGGGCGGCCGGGGGCGGAGCCCATCGCATTCGCAGCGGGTTGGTAGTGGCCGAGATCGCTCTTTCGGTGGTCTTGCTGGCCGGCGCCGGGTTGCTGATGAAGAGCTTTTTGACGCTCCAGAACGTGGCGCTGGGCTTCCGTTCCGATCACGTTCTGGTGATGCAGGCCGACGTGCCGGCGTTGAATGAAGCGGGAGCCCGCCGCGCCAGCCAGTTCTACAAAGCTCTCATTGCCGATGTGGCCGCGTTGCCTGGAGTGGTGGCTGCCGGTGGAACGGCGGCGCCGCCGGGCCAGACGATTTCCGATGGAAGCTACTGGACCGATCACATGCCCGACCACCTGGCCGTATCGGCTCCGCAGGCCGTCTTTTCGGTGGTTTCGCCAGGCGCTTTCGGAGCCCTGAAAATCCCCCTGAAAAGTGGGCGCGACTTCGATGCCCGCGATGGATTCGACGCCCCACGCACCGCCATCGTCAACGAGCGCCTGGCGCGCCAATCCTTTCCCGGCCAGAACCCCATCGGCCACGCCATCCTTTGCGGCTTCGATTCCATTAAGCCGGCGCCGATGAAGATTGTAGGTGTCGTGGGCGACATACGCCAACTCGGCCCCGCCACGCCGCCATGGCCGGAGATCTACATGCCCTATGAGCAGCACCCGAGAGGCGATTTCCAACTGCTGGCGCGGACGGCGGCGGATCCCCTGGCGCTCTCCCAAACCCTTCGCCGCATGGTGCGCGACCGCAATCCGAACGTACCCGCAAAATTGTCGACGCTCGAACAGAACCTGGCCGACAATGTCGCTGCGCCGCGTTTCCGCACCCTGCTGCTGGGCATCTTCGCGGGCCTGGCGGTATGCTTGGCCATGGCGGGCGTCTACGGCGTAATGGCATATGCGGTGGGGCAGAGGAACAACGAAATCGGCCTGCGCATGGCGCTGGGCGCGAGCCGCAGCGATGTGCTCGGGCTGGTGCTGCGCCAGGGCTTGGCCTACGTGGCGCTGGGTCTGGCACTCGGTTTGGGCGGCGCTTTCACCGCCACCCGCTTGCTCGCGAGCCTCCTGTTCGAAGTGAAACCGGCCGACCCGGCCACCTACGCGGGAGTCGCCGCGTTGCTGGCTGCGGTAGCTCTGGCCGCAGCCTACGTGCCCGCGCGCCGCGCCACCAAAGTGGATCCGCTGATGGCGCTCCGGCAGGAATGACGATTCGGGCCCGCTGCCAACCCCAAGGGATGTTATTGGGCAGAGCATCGTTTCTCGTGGCCCTGCACGCGGCTCCTTCGGTGGAGTAGCAGGCGCTGTCGCCCGCAGCCGCCCGCTTCAGCCGGCCATCGCCAGTCCTGTTACGGCTTGCCGCATGGCGGGGCGGGATGGCATCCCGCGCGCCGGTTGTCGATGAACCCGCATTCCCGGCCGACGGCACCGCGCGCCCGACTGCCTGGGTTCGCTCGCCCGTGAACCTGAAAAAACGCTGAGACTTACACTGCACGTTCGGGACTAGGGTGCAGCACCTGAAACGCCGGATACCAGCCAGACCCAACGGGAGAGTACAATGCGTTGGCCATCGACCCGGGGGGGGGGTGAAGGTGCGGAGGTTCACGAATGGGTGGCGCCACCTCCTGTTCGTGACGGCGATTTTCTGCGCCGCCCAGGTTTACGCAGCCACTTTCACCGTAACCCGCTTCGACGATACCGCGGCCGCCGACTCCAGCCTTATTCCGGGCACCGGTTCGGGCAATCCCAGCGTCTTGCGCGCGGCCATCCTTAGCGCGAACGCAACCGGCGGCGCGGGGAACACGATTCTGTTCGACTGCTCCTCGGCTCCCTGCACCATCGTTTTGAACGGACCGCTGCCTCCCATCATGTCGAACCTCACCATCGATGGCGGCACGTTTGGCCGGATCGTGTTTGACGGCAACAGCCTGTATCGCGTCTTCTTCGTGGACACGGGGATCGTGGTGCTGGCACATCTGCGAATTCAAAACGCCCTTGCCAAGGGAGGCGATGGCGGCAGCAGCATGCGGGCGTGCGGAGGCGGAGGCGCGGGGCTGGGAGCGGGTCTGTTTGTGAACGGAGTCACGGCAGCGGCAACCGTCATCGCCGGTTTCGTCCATAGCGATACTTCGGCGGTGGTCGGCGCCTCTGCCGGTTTGACCACCACCGCTACCGCATTGTCACCCGTAGCCGGTTACGCGATCACTGTCACTGCGGGCACTCTGGTGGCGGCTAACTACAGTTTCACCCTCGTCAACGGTACGCTGACCGTCACAAAAGCCGGCACCGGGGTAACGCTCATCGTCTCCGGGGGCACGCTGGCCGCTACGGTTGCGGTGGTCCCGCCGGGAGCCGGCACACCCACTGGCACGGTGCAATTCCTGAATGGAAACGCGGCGCTGGGCACGGCGCCATTGACGGGAACGACGGCCAGCCTGCCCGGATCGGTGGGCACCATCGTGGCCGTTTATTCCGGGGACGGCAATTTCAACGGCAGCACGTCGAATCCGGTCACGATCTACCCGCCGGCCACATCGTCGCTATCGCCGACGAGCAGCGTAAACCCGTCGTCGCTGGGGCAGGCAGTCACCTTCACCGCCGCCATCGGGACCGGTGGCGGATCGCCCGCCGCCGGGCCGCCAACCGGAAGCGTGCAATTCTCGGATGGCGCGGCGCTGCTGGGCAGCGGCACCGTGTCGGGCGGCCGGGCGACATTCAGCACCGGCGCGTTGACCGGCGGGCACCACACCATCATGGCCCAATACAGCGGCGACGGCACCTGGAATGCATCGAGCGGGGCGGCCGCAGTGACAGTTTCGCCGGCCTCCACCAGCGGCTCGGTTTCACTCGCCATCGCTTCAGGCCAAATCGTTCTGGCGAGCGCGGTGGCGGCTGTGGCGCCGGGCGCCGGCACGCCGACCGGCAGCGTCCAGTTTGTGGACACGTCGAACCACACGCCGGTCTCGAGCGCCAGCCTCTCGGGAGGGAAATCCTCCACTACGATTGCCGCTGGCGCGGCATCGACAGTGATGGCGCGGCCGATCTCGGCGGTGTATTCCGGGGACGGCAATCTCAAAGGCTGCGCTTCCACGCCGCTTCCGGCAGTGGTGAATGCGGCTGCAAACCAGTCGGCGAGTTTCGCCGCCGATGAAATCGCCAGCCTGTTCGGGATCGTCGGGCCGACGGACGATACTCCGGCCGAGCAGCCGCTCACCACCTCGCTGGCAGGGGTGACGGTGAACATCGCCGACAGCGCCGGCTCGATCCGCCTGGCGCCGCTGTACGGAGCGTTCGCCTCCGCCGGCCAGATCAACTTCCTGGTTCCCAGCGGTATCGCCTCGGGCTTGGCACTGGTGACCATCGCGCTTCCCGGCGGCGCCACGTCGACGACCGCAATCGAGCTTGCGAACACGGGGCCTGGAATCTTCACCGCGAACAGGAACGGGCAAGGCCCCTATGCGGGCCAGGTGGTTTACGTCCACGCGGATGGCTCGCAGACGGTGGCAAACTCGGCGGCGACTAGCCGGGGCGGCAATGTCTTTGTGCCCCTCCCGATTGACCTGGGCACGACTGGCGACCAGGTGTCCCGGTGCTCTACGGCACCGGCCTTCGCCATGCCGGTGCGCTGACCGCGGCGCTGAATGGCGCGAGCCTGCCAGTCGCCTACTTCGGCGCGCAGAGAAGTTACGCAGGGCTGGACCAGATCAACCTGGGCCCGCTGCCCGCGACCCTGGCGGGAGCCGGACCGGTCAATCTCGCCATCGCCGCGGACGGACAGGCGGCGAACACGGTGACGGTAGCGATCCAATAAACTTTACCCGCGGGCACGCCCCCATTACTTCACGGTCCCGTCGATTCGCTCCGATGCCCGTTGGCGAGCCAAGGGAGTCGCCATAACTTGGTTGAACGTCAGCGTGTAGTTGCCGAGGGAATAGGCATAAGCCAAGGGCTTGGCAATTACATAGTAGGTGCCGGCAGGCAGGGTTTGGATGACTTCGGCGCTGGCGCCGCCGCCGGAACTGCCGTCTTGTGCGACCACGTCACCCTGCCCGTCGAGCACCACCAGAGCCCCATCGAAATCGGTGGAGGCCAGCAGCAAGTCGACCGGTGCCGCTGATGCCAGCGTCAGCACGTAAATATCCGCAAATGTGCCGTCGACGTACTGGCAAGAGGTGATCGCCAGCGTGCCGGAAACGCCGCTACCCGGCGTCAGGCTTGCGAGCGGTGCGCAAAAGGCGGGCCGCGACCCGGCGGCGGCGACAAGACTCACCTGGTACAGATTCCCCGTTCCGCCGGAATCGGCGCTGGCTGCCAGTTGATAAGTGCCGGCCTGCAGAAACTGGACGATCAGCGGATCGTTCGCCGCGTAGCTGTCGTTGTCGCTACGAAGATAGTTGCCTGAGGAATCGGTGAGCCTCAGATGGCCCTGAACCTGGCCGGAGGTCATTACCGCTGCGATAACGCCCATCGAAGGCAAGGTGAACTGGTAGAAATCGGCTGGCTGGCCGCTGGCCGCGGTACACCCTTCCGAGCCCAGGTCCGCGATGTAGAAGCTATTGGGAAACAGGCTGATAAACTGCGCGCAGGCGGCAATGGTGGTTCCTGACTCGGAAGTGAATGTGGTCGTCAATTCGTAGCCCCCCGCGCCCGCCGTGGCCGCCGCCAGAATGGTATAGCTGCCGGCTGGCAGCACCGCGGATACATTCGCATCCCCAAGGTCTTCGGTGTCGCTCGCGACGTAAATCAGGTTGCCCTTGGCGTCGCCGAGCGCCACCTGCCCGATGAAGCTGGAAGTCGCCAAGTCCAAGTCGAGAGTTCCGGCGGTCGCAAGCGTGACGCTGTATTCATCGGCCAGGCCGAAGCTGGTGCGGCAACTCGTGGCGGACGCCAGGGTCCCGGAAATCGCGCCGGCGGGCTGGACGGCCGCCACCGCGCAGGGCTGCGGAGCGCCCGCCGTGAAGGCGTAGGTCAACCGGTAATTGCCCACCGTTCCGCTGCCTGAAACCACAGCTAGGTACGTCCCTGGCGCCAATTGCATGCGGATATCGGAAACTCCCGCGCCTCCGCCGCCGGAGTCGGCTGCCAGTGAATTGCCGGCTGCATCCAGCAGGCCGAGCGCCGGCACGAACGCACTGCCGGCGACGGTGAACTCAGCCAGTCCCGCAGCTGCCACCTGAACGTAATAGTAATTGAAATAGGTGGGGCTGCCGCCATTTTCCACCAGCGTGGAACATCCGCCAGCTGTAATCGCATTCGCGTCCTGATCGGGCGCGGTGAATGTGGTCTGCGGAAAGCAGGTTTCCGACGCATCCGGCTCGAAGCTGGTCGTGAGCTGATAGGCGCCGGTAGTATCCGAGGAGGAAACCACGATTTCATATTGCGATGCTCCGCTCACTACCGCGGTCAGGCTGGTGGTGCCGCTGGCGGCAACCGTGCCATCCGCGTTGCGCACGATCAGCACCGGCGTGAACCCGGTCGCGGTCACCGAAACCGACAGCAGCCCCCAGCCATAAGTTGAGAGCGCGTAACCTTCATATAGCGTGCCGGAGGGCATGGCGCAGCCCGACGATCCCAGCACGCCGTTGACGATCTGGTTCAATCCCACCGCCGGGAAGGTGTTGCACAGCATGCCGGTCTCCGGCGTAAACGAGGACTGGACCGAGTACGCGCCCTGCCCCCCGCCGGGCTGCGCGTTCACCAGCAGCGTGTACAAGCCCGCCTCGATCGGCCGTTGGATGCTCGCGCCCTGGGCCAGGCTGGCGCCGGTCGCATCCCGCAGGATCAATACCAGACCACCCGGCGTGGTTGCGAGCCCAATCCGGATCTGCCCGCGCACCGGCAGGGAGAGCCGATAACTGTCGTAGGCGCTGCCGTCGGAGAGTTGGCAACTGGAAGGAGTCAGCGCGCCACTAATCTGCCCGGCCGGCAGCATGCTGCCAGGGACGCAGTTCTGGCCAGCCAGCACGGAAAGGCCGAACAGAAAGGCTCCGAGCAGTTTCATTGTTTCGAACACGTCGTTAGCATTCCCTTGATTCCTACCGGGAAACAAACAGTCCAATCACCGGCAATCACTCCCTCGCGGTCGCCGCTCGGTCTTGCCCGTTTCCGAGCCGCGATCGCCAGGGAGCGGTTGCCCATTATGTATCGGCGCGGCGCGGCGAAATCTGTAGCCCGCGGCGCTATTGCAGCACCGGCAGCGTCAGGTATCCGGCCGGCACAAACAAACTGCCTTCGGTAGTCCCTCCGGGAGCAATAGAGCGCAGGAATTCGGCCAAAGCCCGCGCGCTGTGCCGGCCGGCCAGAGTCTCGGCGAAAGCGCCCGCCACCCCAGCCACCTGTTCGGCAGATTCGTGCGCGAACTCCAGGCGAAAATCGCGAATGCCGGCCACCCGCCATTCCTCCAGACGCAGGGCGGCCTGCTGTGCCTCGGCGCCGAATACGGTGTTGCGGCAGCCCACGTCGGCCAGCACCGGGTGGTCGCGGCCCTGCGGATCGCGAAGGGCTACCCGGTGCCGCTCGCACGGCCGGCCGCAATCCCGGTAGCTGGTCCCCGCCGAAAGAAACCGGCAGAATACGCAGTGCTCGGTGTGGAATACGGGCAGGTGTTGATAAGCGACGGCTTCTATACGCCCCACGCCGTGGCGCCGCGCCAGGTCGGCCACTTGGGCGGCGTTCAAATCGTGGGTCGGAGTGAGTGCATCGAGTCCCATCGAAAACAGCTCTACCGCGGTCAGACTGTTGGCCGCGTTCAAGCTGAAGTCGCCCACCAGGCCCCGATGGGGGCGCTCCCGCAACACCTCCAGCAGCCCGGCCGAGCGCACCAGGATAGGGCAATCGCAGCTCAGCAGGAAGTCGACGATGCGCGCCTCGCCGGGCTTCAATACCCGCGGGCTGGCCACGCGCACGGCGATACCGGCGCCGCGCACCCGGTGGAGGGAAGGCTTCAGTCCATACAGATCCAGGTAGTCGAGCGTGACGCTTGCCGGCCTGGCCGCGATGGCGGCTTCGAGTTGCTCCGGTGTGCGCACC
Source organism: Bryobacteraceae bacterium (assembly GCA_049509915.1). Taxonomy (GTDB): domain Bacteria; phylum Acidobacteriota; class Terriglobia; order Bryobacterales; family Bryobacteraceae; genus JBEKYD01. The sequence continues at coordinate 12,781 of JBEKZL010000212.1, forward strand.
AACAGGTGCAAGAGAGCTTCTCCAAGTGGTTCGGCGTCGGCTCGAACCGGCGTGCCGGAAAGCCGAACCGCGTGGATAGCGGCCGGGTGCGGTGCCGCTTGCGCCTTTTCCAGCTCCTCGACGGCTTCCCGGCGGATTTGGTTCAAAAGTGAACTGGGAGCAAAAGGCCGGCCGTCAATCTCCACTTCCAGTCCGGCCAGTTCGTAAGCCGTGTTGCCGAGCCGGCCAAACTGCGCCCGCAGAAAATCCCGGTCGAGCGCCTGGCTACGGGCCTCGCCCAACGATTCGGGCGATTCCACGCCCACCCGCAGCGCGCCGACGCTCCACTCGGTGCGCAGCGGTTCACCCGCACGCGCCGCGGCCCGCACGCTAACCCGCTGCTTGCGCAACGGCTGCTCACGTTCCACGTAGGGCCGGGCGGCCTTGTCGATGTCCGGGTCGTGAGTGCGCCATAGCCAATCGCCGTTGCGGATACGGCTGGGGTCGATGGCGCCGTTGCCGAATCCCACCTCCAGGGCCGTTCCCGCGGGGCGCACCTCGAACACCCGCCCGCCTTCTTCTTTCTCCTCCGGACTGCGCCAGTTCGCGGCGTCGAACACCACCCCATCGCCCGGCTTGAGCGGCGCCACCCGGTGCGCCTCGGCTGGGTCGATCAGAATGCCGGTCTCCGCCACCCGGACCACCTTGCCCATCAGCACGCCGCGATGGCGTGGGGCGCGTCCGCTCACCACCGCCTGATGGTTGGTGCCACTCAAAAAGAACGCACCGAGGCCGCGCGAGTAGACCT
>JBEKZL010000213.1:0-13437 GCA_049509915.1 Bryobacteraceae bacterium
GCCCCCTTCACCGATGCCGACAGCAAACTGCTGGCCATGCGCCTGGAGGAGATCAAGCCGTTCTATTGCCGCATGTGCGGCCGTTGCGACGGCAAATGTCCTCAGGGCTTGCCGGTGGCCGACATGCTGCGATTCATGACCTACGCCGAGGGTTACGGCCAGTTCGCCATGGCGCGCGAGCAATTCCTGGCGTTGCCGGCGGAGGTCACCCGGGTCCGTTGCGGCGAGTGCTCGAGCTGCTCGATTCAGTGCCCCAACGGAGTGCAAATAGCCAGCCGTCTCCAGCGCGCCCAGGAATTATTCGCCTGACCGGGCAAGTTGCGAAACCACCTGCTAAGGGTCAAGCGCTCCATGGAATGTCCGGCCGGCGGTCATGTAAAATACAGTCTTGCGCAACGAGTTCACCGCAATCGTCGAGCCCGACGGACCTTGGTTCGTGGCATATTGCGCCGACTTGCCGGGCGCGAACGGACAAGGGAAAACACCAGAGGAATGCCTGGCGAACCTGCGCGAGGCGATTGCGCCGATCCTGGAACATAGGCGCGAAGAATCTCTGCGTGCTTTGCCTCCCGACGCAAGGCAGGAACCCGTGATTGTTGGATGAGGCCGAGGGGCTTCTCCAGCACCTTCGCCGCTACGGTTGTGTACTGCGCCGGGAGGGCAAAGAGCATACCCTTTGGGAGAATCCACAGACCGGTCATGTTGAAGCGGTTCCCCGGCATGCCGAAATCGCCAACCTGTTGGCGAAAGAGATTTGCCGCCGCCTGTCGATTCCGGATCCTCCCGGCTAAAATCGCTCTTGGGCGTTTTACGACCAAGTTGACGTGATCCGCGACTTACCAGGACTGATATGGCGCGGCAGAGCCGAAGCACCGCCTTTTCAGGAGCCTAGCGCGTTTCTCATTCCTAATCCGGTCCGACCCGCGCAACCGCCTCTATTATTACGATTTCAGGGCGACAGCAGGGCCGCACCGGTAGTGTTGGCTTCCTCGCTCCTCTTCCAGTCGACGTGACGCGGACTTACCAGGATTTAATGTTTGCCGACGCCACGCGGAGCCGAAATGCCAGCCCCCAAGGCACCCCGCGGAGTCCGGTGCCGGCGACGAGGTGGATCATGAGCATCGCTGGACACGTCTCTCGCGCGCTGCTCTCGCGATACTCTCACCTCCCGGCGGAAGCGAAACGGCGCGCCCTCGACGAGATTGCCGCATTCGTCTGCGGTTTCGGTATTCCGATAACGAGCGGCGCTCTTGGCCACCGCCGCGTCCGTTTCGGCGGCCTCAACGAATGAGTGTCGATGTTGTTTCCAAAACGGCAAGCTTCTCTCCTGTTGGGAGGTCGGCATCTCGCATCAGCGCGAGAGTGATGTGCAGCAACTCTGGAGCAGTCATTGCGAGAATTATAGTCTACGCCGGAACAAACCAGTCACCAGCTTTTGAACTTCCACGGCTACCCGAGGCATTCCTTCACTTTCTCCGCAATCCTCTTCGATGTGTAGGGCTTCTGGACAAAGCCGGATACCCGCTGGCCAGCAAACAAAGCCATCGCCTCAGACTCGCTGTAGCCGCTCGAGACCACAACCCTGACATCCGGCCGGATCTTTCTTAACTCAGGTAACGCCTCGTCACCGCTCATGTGCGGCATGCTCAAATCGAGCACTACCAGAGCGATCTCACTCGGGTGTCTCCTGAAAACATCGATCGCCGCCTCGCCGCTGTCCGCCGTCAGGACCTCGTATCCGTGATGTTCCAGGGCTCTTTTCGCCATCTCTCGCACCACCCGTTCATCATCCACCACGAGCACCGTTCCGGCGCCCTGGAGCGAAGCATCGCGGGCCGCGACCGCCCCCTTCCCAGCCGTACTCGTGGTTGCCGGGAATAGTACGGTGAAGCAACTGCCTTTGCCAGGCGCGCTGCTGACAGTGATCCCACTCTTGTGCCCGCGCAGAATGCCCGAAACCGCCGCAAGTCCGAGGCCTCGCCCGACGAACTTGGTGGAGAAAAACGGATCGAAGATCTTGGCTTTGGTCGCCTCGTCCATGCCGCAACCCGTATCGCGTACTTCGAGATAAACGTATTTCCCCGGGGCCAGCGCGGCCAGTTCCGGGTGGAGCTTCGTATACGATTCATCAACGTCTTGGACGCCGGTCCTGACCGTGATCAGGCCCTCGCGGCTGCCAATTGCATCTGCTGCGTTGAGCGTCAGGTTCATGAACACCTGCTGGATTTGGCCGCGATCCGCCTCAATAGCCGGCAAATCCTGCTCCAAATCGAGGTGCAGATTGATCTTCTTGGGAATGGATGGCCGGACCAGGCCGCTCATTTCGGGTATAAGAGCGGAGAGATCAAGCGCCTCCACCACGAATTTTCCCTTGCCCGAGTAAGCCAGCATTTGCCTGGTCAGATGAGCCGCTTGCTCCCCAGTCTTGAGAACTCCTTTCAGCAGATCGGCGGCTGGGTGATCGGGCGGCAGTATCTCCTGGGCCAGGCTGGCGTTGCCGATTATGCCGACCAGCAGGTTATTGAAGTCGTGCGCGACGCCGCCGGCGAGCAAGCCCAGGCTTTCCAGCTTTTGGGCTTGCCGGAGGCCCTCCTCGGCGCGCTTGAGTTCCGTAACATCGGTGAGGACACCGACCCCACCTCGCGAACGTCCTTCTTCATTTAGCAGCGGCACCGCATTGCACATCACATTCAGCGTGACGCCGTCATCGAACACCAAATCAAACGCATAGTTGCGGACCGGCTCCCCCGAGGATGCCGCCTTCTGGAGCGGTAACGCGGACGGCGGAATCTCGACTCCATCCCTCATCGTGCGGAAATTCATAGGCCCATCCGGCGCGGACTTTGAGAGGTTCTTTTCGGACTGCCTCCGGAGCAGAGCGTAGGCCGCGCGGTTGCCACTCATGGAGAGGCACTCGGCATCGCGAGCGATGAAAACCGCAGCCGGCGTAGCATCCATCAGCGATTCCAGTTCCACCGCACGTGCGCGCTCCCGGCTCTCGCTCTCGCGCAAGGCCTCCTCTGCGAGCTTGATTGGCGTCAAGTCCACGGTTGCGGACGCCACCCCGACGCCCCGGCCGGCCTGATCGCGGATCGGCTCCCAACAGATATCGAAGTACATCCTCCCCGTCGGCCTGTCGAGCCACATCTGTTCGCGCTGCTCGACGCCTTCTTCGAGCACGCGCCGCTTGATCGCGGTGATGCGCGCCGCCTCCTCGGCAGTGAAAATCTCGTCGTCGAAGTGGCCGATGATCTGGTCCGGCTCTGCCGACTGCTGGTTGTACGCCCAGATGTAGCGCAAGTCGCGATCCTGCGCCGCAACGGACACCGGCGCACTCCTTAGCGCCAGCCGGAAGCGTGCCTCGCTTTCACGGTGGGCGTCCTCGGCCGCCTTGCGATCCGTGACGTCGTGATACGTGCAGATGAGTCGGTGCAGCTTGCCGTGTGCGTCCAAAGTCGGCTCGGCGCTGACAAGCGTCCATGTCAGATCTGAGCTGGAAGGCGACTTCATCGCGACGAGTTGGTCCTTCACCGCCGCACGCGTCAACGCAGCCTTGCGCACTGGATGCTCGTCAACCCCTAGCAGCAAGCCGCGCTCGTCGAACACCTGCCACAGCGACCAGTCACGGTTGTTGATGTTCAGGATGTCAGCGCCCTGCGGGATGTCAAACATGCGCCGGAAGGAACTGTTGACGATACGGAACGCGCCATGTTCATCGACCAGCGCCACCGCCGAGTGCAGGTTCTCCGTCATTACCCTGAACTGCTCCTCGCTCTCCCGCAGCGCCGCTTCACTGCGGCGTAGCTCTCCCTCGGCCTGCTTGCGCGCGGTTATATCCACATTTACCCCGAGGACGCGAATAGCCTCGTCTGCGGCGTCGTATACGGCCCCACCCTTGGCCGAGAGCCAGCGAGTCTCGCCGGAGGCGTGTAGAATGCGGAATTCGAGTTCAAACGGCTCGCGGTTGGCAATTGCCCTGCCCCGCTCGGTCTCGACCGTCGCGATGTCGTCGGGATGTGCCAGCCGGCGCCAGTCCTCATATGTTTTGATAGACCCTGGCTCCAGGCCGTACAGTTGCTCGAGTTCGGGCGTGAAATGGAGACCGCCCGTTCGCGTGTCCCAGTCCCACACTCCGACGGCTCCGAGCGTCTGGGCCAATCGAAGCCGCTCCTCGCTTTGATGAAGCCGGCTTCGCTCCTCGCGCAGCGCCTCCTCATTCTCGAGCTGCTCGCTGATATCGGTGTTGGTGCCGAACCAGCGGGTCACTTTGCCGTCCGGGTCGCGTACCGGCATCACCCGCGTCAGGAAGGGTCGAAAGACGCCGTCGGCGCCCCGGAGCGGAAACACCATGTCGAATGGCTCCCCGGTCGTGATGGAAGTTTTCCAGCGATCGAGAACCTGCGGCAGTGTCTCGGGATCGTGCACCGACTGCCAGCCCCATCCCTCCATCTGCTCGGGCGACGTTCCGGTGTACTGATACCATCGTTGGTTATACCAGAAGACCCAGCCGTCCGCATTCGCCATCCAGCACAACTGCGGGATGGCATTCGCCAAAGTCCGGTACTGCTGCTCGCTCTCCTGCCTTAGGTCTTCGATATCTGTGCAGGTGCCCAGCCATCGGAGAACGTCCCCTGATATATCCCGCATGGGTTCTCCCCGAATCAGAAACCTGCGGTAGCTGCCATCTGCCGCCCGCAAGCGGCACTCGATGCCGTATTGTCCGCCGGTCTGGACGGCTTTGTTCCAGGCATTCCATGCGGGCTGCCGGTCGTCAGGGTGGAAAGGAGTGTTCCAGCCTCTTCCATAGCTCTCTTCCAGAGTCAGTCCGGTGTAATCCACCCATCTCTGATTGAAGTAAATATTTAATCCGTCAGGCGCGCACATCCATACCAACTGAGGCACAAAGTTAGACAAGATAACGAAAGAGTTCTTGCTATCCTCGCTCAGCGAGCGTAATCGAGACTCGCTCTCGCGCAGCGCCTCCTCGGCCCGGCGGCGTTCTGCGATTTCCGTTTTCATCTCTGCCGCTTGCGCCCGTAGCGCCTCGCTAACCTTGGTTTGTTCGACACCCTGCTCCTGCAGCAGCACCAGTTCGGTGACGTTTTCGACGCGGTGCATGATGTAAGCGAGAGAGCCGTCCGGCTTCAGGACCGGGGAGTTAGTAGCATTCCAGTAACGCACTTCCCAGCCGCCGCCCTCAGCTTCGGGCTTGCGAACATCATGCCTTTGCAGCCCCATGACATCAGTAACGTGGGACTGCAGCACTCGACGAAACGAAGCGGTTGAGTTGCGCACGGCGTCCGCGGAGGGATCGCCGGGGTTGTCCGGAAACACGTCGAACACGTATCGGCCAAGAATGTCGGCGCGACGGGTCAAAGTCTCCCGCAGGTAGGCTTCAGTGGCCGCGACGATCCTCAAACCAGGATCGAGGACCATGTAAAGGCCGGGTACAGAGGCGAACAGGGTCTCGAAATCTGATTCGATGGGGGACTCGTTGCTCATTGTTCGCTCCTGGAGAGAAAAGACGACCGCGATGATCAACAATTCTAACTGATCGTCATACCGGCAGGGGATTTCATGGCCGGCGTTTCATGGCCGGCGCGTGTCGGTCGGGCCCGTGGACAAGCAACATCCGAACTTCTGCCGGACGCCAACAGAGCGCGCTAACAGCCTCAGTACAGTCCCCCCGGAGTCCCCCATTACTGCGATAAATCGTTCTTCGTGCGCGTAAGCCTTGTGTTCGCAACGTGAGGCGGCTACAACCGGGTCGGCTTTCAACCGAGGGTTTGTAGGTTCGAGCCGAACATGTCGCTTAGGGACCCCAGCTGTTACAGATCGCTCCCGTGAAACGCCGTCCACGGAACCTATTTGGCAGCCTGGTCGCCGACTCGTCGACCTGTTCGTCGGCGGGCAAACCGATCCACTACCGGCAAGTGCATAGGCGTTTTCCTGGGGTAGGCCCTGGGCCTGCGGATTTGACCTGAGGGAGCGGCTGCCGATGATCGGGGCGCTTATCCCCGGCAGATCTCTGCTCCGAACCCTCGATCATGATCATTGCCGCCGGCGCCAGGCTCACCATTGCCGACAGCAGCGCGGTCTTCAGAAAACCGAATATCGGCACGAACCAGGCGCTGAACATGACCGCGCCCAGGCATGAACCCGCCAGGTCCAGCGCATAGAGCGCCCCGGCGCGCCGAGAGACCGGACTTTCGCCGAAAAAGATCCGGCTGGCAACCGGAAACTGGTATCCGCCAAGCGTGCCGCTGGCTGCCGCCAGGGCTGGAAACGCAATCCGGCTGGCAGCCAGGCTGAGCGTGGCGTTGGCTTGCCCGATGGCTTCAAACAGCCCCAGCAGAACCAGCGGCGCCGCCGCGGCCAGCATTTGCGTGCTCGCCAGGGCGCGCATCCCGGCCCGCACCGTCCGCCGCAGCCCGAGCCGGCTCCCCAGCGCCATTCCCGCCATGAAGGCCGCAATTAACAGGGCGAGCTGCTGGTACACGTAGCCGTAGAGCGCCTGGAATCCTAGTAGCAGCAGCATCTCGAGCCCGATCATGGTGAACCCCATGGCAGCCGCCGAGAAGCCGGCCGCAAATTGAAGCCGGCTCCGCCGGCCGGCCAGGAAGCCCCCTCCCACGACCAGGGCCGCCAGCACTACCCCGAGCGCCGCCGCCGCTGCTGGAAAATCGATACTGGCCAGGGCGTGAAAAAAACGGCTGTAGCCAGTGTTGAACTGGCTGCTCCACAACGCCACGTCGAAGTAATAAGCGATGGGCGCAAAATCGCGGTTGAGGGGCGTGGAATCGAGAGGTCGAATGTGCGCCTCCAATTCGGCCACGCGGTCCGGCGCCATTCGATACGGGATGAAAAACTCGCTCACATAGCTGGTCTCGAGATGGCGCGCGCGCAGCCGCGCCAACAGTTCGTCCGCGCCCGAAACCAGTACGCCCGCCTGCCGCGCCGCGAAGAAGTGGACCGTCTCGCCCGGAATGGCTGTGACTTCCGGAAATACCGCCCGCAGGCTCTTGTCGATGGAGCGCAGGAATTGGCTGAGCTCCGCGCCCATGTAGTTTTCCGACGATCTCAACTGGAAGGAAACAAGACCCGTCTGGGTGAGCTTTCGCGCCGCTTCGCGGAAGAATTCCACCGTATAGAACCGGTTCAGTTGGGCGTTCTGCGGGTCCGGCAGATTGACGATTACGACGTCGAAGGTGGACGAAGTGGTTCTCAGAAACAGCCGCCCGTCGGTGATGTGCACGCGCACGCGGGGATCCGTCCGCAGTGCCGACCACTGGTCGGGAAAGTAGTCTCGCGCGAGCTCCGGAATGGCGGGGTCGAGCTCCACGTAATCCACCCGTTCCAGGGTAGGGTGCCGCAGAGCCTGGGCGACGCTCCCGTCGAGTCCCCCGCCAATCAGCAGGAGACTCCGGGGCGACGGGTGCTCCAACAAGGCGTACTGAACGGCCTCCTCGGCGGCGGCCGCGTCGGGCACATTGAACAGAACCACGCCGTTTTCGTAAACGCTCCAGCTTCCTTCCGTGCGGATTACGGCCAGGCTCCCGTAAACCGAGTTGCGCGTCGCCACCAGGTGCAGGCGGCGCCAGGAACCCGTCTGGGAGATCGCTTCCAGGTGTTGAGGCCAGCCGAAGAACCCGGCCATGGCGGCGATGCCGGCCACCCCGCCCATGGCCGCATAGCGCAGCGGCCGGGCCGAGAGGACAAGGCCGGATGCAGCCATCAGATTCAGCGCCGCCAGCACCCCGGCAATTTCAAGCGAGCTCAAATACCGGATCAGCACCAATCCCGTTAGCACGCCGCCCACCGACGCACCCACGGCTTCCCACAGGTAAACCGCACCGGTAATCTCGTCCGCGGATGTGCTGGCCGTAGTCGGGTAAAGCCTGCTGCCAACCGGGAACAGAGCGCCGGAAAGAAGCGCGAGTGCACCCAGTGTCGTAAACGAAGTCAGCAGCATGACGCCGGGCCCCAGTACCTCGCCCGGCACCGTCTGCAGAAGGCTTTTTGCCGCGCGCACGGCCAGAATCGTGCAAGGCAGGATGGCGGCGATCGACACCTCAATCGCTGCCATCAGGTGGCCCGGTTTTCGCGCCCGCGCGGCCAGGCGCCCGCCCAGGCCGCTGCCCGCACCCGTCCAGAACAGCCAGCTTGCCAGCATCAGCCCGATGGAGATTTCATTGCCATAGAAAACCACCATCAACTCGCGCAAAAGCACGATCTGGGCCACGGCGGCCGTGACGCCAATCAAGGCAAAAACCGCCCGAACTCCGAATCCTGCCTTCACACCTCCAGAATTAGACGTAAACTGGTGCTGAAGTCAAAGGCACCCCAGCCATGCATCCCGACACCATACCGGAGGGACGGCGCGAAGCGATGGTCCGGCTCCTTCGTCTGGGTGGCGTGAGCGCCGCCGCGGCCGGGCTCGGCGTATGGCTGAATGGACGCGGCGGGCGCCCCGCGTCACCGGCCGCGCCCACCGTGCGCTCGAATTTTCAGGTTCCCGCCGACCCGGTTCTACCCGAAATGGTGGTCGTCCAGGGCGACGACCCCGCCCGCATCGCGCGGCGCGCGATCGAAGAGTTGGGCGGCATCCATCGTTTCATCTCGCCCGGCGACGTGGTGGTCATCAAGCCCAACGCCGCCTGGGACCGCACCGTCGAACAAGCCGCCAATACCAATCCGCTGGTGGTCGCCGAAATCGCCCGCCTCTGCCTGGAGGCCGGCGCCCGGCGGGCAATCGTGACGGACGTCAGCATCCACGACCCGCGGCGCTCGTTCGCCCGCAGCGGCATTGCCGCCGCCGCCCGCGCGGCCGGGGCCGAAGTGGTTCTCCCCGAAGATCGCCTCTTCCGCGAGGTCGATCTGCGCGGGCGGGTTCTCAACTCCTGGCCCGTGCTGGAACCCTTCCTGAGCGCGGACAAGATGATCAACGTCCCGATTGCCAAGCACCACAGCCTGACCGGCGCCAGCCTGGGCATGAAGAACTGGTACGGCATCCTGGGCGGCCCGCGTCAGCGGCTCCATCAGCGCATTCACGAAAGCCTGGTCGACCTCGCCGATTTCGTCCGCCCCACCTTGACCATCGTCGATGCCTTTCGCGTGCTCTTGCGAAACGGCCCAAGCGGAGGGAATCCGGCCGACGTAGCTTTGAAACGGACCCTGATCGCCGGTACGGATCCGGTCGCGCTCGACGCCTATGCCGCTAAAGCCTTCTGGGACCTGGACTGGCATACCCTCGGATACTTGAAGCTGGCTAGTGAGCGACACTTGGGTACCCTGAGTTTTGAGACAGTTCGGACCCGCTTTGTCACGCCATAACCAATTGGGCTTGTCACCCGCGGCGTGTCCGGCCGCGCGATAATCTGGCTCAGGGAGCATCGTATGACTTTTCAGATTCTGTCGCATTCATTTGCGGAAGGTGGATGGATTCCGGAATTGCATTCGTGCAAGGGCGCCAACCTTTCACCGTCGCTCGAGTGGAGCGGTGCGCCAAAGGACGTGCGCAGCTTCTCGCTCGTAGTGGAAGACCCGGACGCGCCCTCGGGGACGTTCTGTCACTGGCTCGTCTACGACATTCCCGCGGACGTGCACAACCTGGCACAGGGCGTCAAACCCGGCTCGACGGGGGTGAGCGGGGTCAACGATTTCGGCCGGATGGGTTATGGCGGCCCATGTCCGCCCCCGGGAAAGGCGCACCGCTATTATTTCCGGCTGTATGCGCTCGACGTCCATACTCTCGGTCTGCACCCGGGAGTGGACCGCCAGGAATTGTTACAGGCCCTCAAGGGCCACATCATGGCGGAGACGCAGTGCATGGGCCGGTTCCAACGCCACTGAGACCAGAGCCGTGGGCTTGAGTCACCCGCTGAAGGACTGTCCGGCGGGAATAACCGCTCCAATGTTGGCAACTACTCCCTTTCACGGCCGCGGCTCCGACTCGGGGCATGACGCTCCGCGCGCGCGGGCACTCAGCTCCCGGAGTTTCGAGACGATATGGCCAGTCGCCGAAAGAGTGGAAACCAGCCAGACGGCCCCCGCCAGCAGCACCATCGCCATCAGCCAGCGCAACGCAACCGCCAACATCGCCGCACTCCACACCGGCCACTCGAAGGGATATTGGCGCAGCCTGCCGGCGCGGTCGGCCATCCAGTGCCACCCGGTATGGGCCACCAGCGCCGAAAGCACGATGGTGCCCATCCGTTCCGCCACGGCGTAGCGGAAGAACGCCTCCAGCAGCCGGATCAGCGGCAGCAGCACCAGAAGCTGCCCCAGCTCGACTCCTATATTGAAAGACAGCAGCGACGCCAGCAGGTGCGCGCCGGCGAATTGCATGGCCCGCCGCAGAGCGAACGAAAAACCAAAGCCGTGAACCAGCCCGAACCCGAAAGCCACCATCCAGCGCCGCCGCGGCGCCTTGCCTTCCTTCACGATGTTTTCCAGCGCCATATATACGATAGAAACCGCGATCAGCGTTTCGATGAGCGGTGGAAACCATAAAGCGTCCGGGCCCAGGTTGTAAGCCGACGCGATGAGCGTGATCGAATGCGCCACGGTGAATGCCGTCACCACGGGAATGAGCGCGCGCAGCCGCCGGAGAGGGATCACCAGGCAGAATAGGAACAGCAGGTGGTCGGTGCCGTCCAGGATGTGAAAGAAGCCCAGTTCGACGAACCGCAGTGCCGCCTGCTGCCAGCGCGGATCGAGACGCACCAGACCCGGATCGCCCTCGAACTGGAAGGCGCGAATCACGCCGGAGGGCGGCAGAAACCGCAGCGCGGTCTCGACGCGCAGGCCCAGGTGAGACACGCGCGGGTGGATCGAAAACTCCGACCGCCCGGACCGAATCGGATACTCGAACAGCACGTCGAGCATGGCCTGGTTCCACACGACGTCGAGCGAATCCGGCAGGCGGGCGCCGGTAACGTGCGCCAGCGCCTCGTCATAGGATGCGAACGACCGGTCGGATTCGAGAGACACGCGCGCGGCCACCAGGCGGGGCGGCGGCAAGCGGCGATCGCCTTCGAAGATTTCGAGCGGATCGGCGAGCCACACCGCGGCTCCGTCGCCGAGCGAGTCGTCTACTCGCGCCAGATCCAGATAGCCCGGACCTCGCAGCGGAAATTCGACGTCGCGCATGGCCTTGAGCGGCGCCCGAACCAGCACGCGCAGCCGCGTGCCCTCGGGTTTGAAGAACACCTGCAGCGTCACGTCGCTAGGAATGTCGTGAGCCGCCGCCAATTGCGGCAGCGCCAGCAGCAGCACGGCCGGAGGCAAAATTGATTTGCGAGGCATGGCCCCCCTCGGACCTGAATCGTGTATAGTAGCTTACATTAAAATGCACGGAGGTTTGGCATGCGGCGTAAGGTATCGATTGGCGTAAGTTGGGTCGCGCTTCTGGCGGCTCTCGCAACCGGATCGGCAGTGCTCACCCGGATGGCCCGAGTGGAGGCGGCGGGCGTCCAGGCGCCCAGGTTTGAAGTCGACCCCTTGTGGCCTAAGCCGCTGCCCAATCACTGGCTGATGGGGATGACTATCGGCGTCGCCGTGGACGCCAACGATCACGTCTGGGTCATCCATCGGGGCGCATCGCTCGAACCGAAGGAAGTGTATGCCACCGCCAACCCTCCCGCGGCGGAGTGTTGCGCGCCCGCCCCGCCGGTGCTCGAGTTCGACCAGGCGGGCAACCTGCTCCGTCACTGGGGCGGTCCCGGCAATGGCTACGACTGGCCGGATTCCAACCACGGCATCACCATCGATTACAAAGGCAATGTCTGGATCGGCGGAAACGGGGCCGGGAACAACCAGGTGCTGAAATTCACGCAGGATGGAAACTTCCTGATGCAGATCGGCCACCCCAAGTCGAGCCAGGGCAGCAACGACATCCGGAACCTCAATCGCCCGGCCAAGACCTTTGTCGACCCGCTCACCAACGAGCTGTACGTGGCCGATGGCTATGGCAATCGCCGCGTGATCGTGTACGACGCCGAAACCGGCCAATACAAGCGGCACTGGGGCGCCTACGGCCACCAGCCCGACGATACCAACCTGGGACCCTACGATCCCGATGCGCCGCCGGCCCAGCAGTTCCGTAACCCGGTGCACTGCGCCGAACTCTCGCACGATGGCCTTTTGTACGTCTGCGACCGCACCAACGACCGCATTCAGGTATTCAAGAAGGACGGCACTTTCGTGAAGGAAGCCTTCATCGCCAAGAACACGCGCGGCGACGGATCGGTGTTCGACATCGCCTTCTCCAAGGATCCCGAGCAGAAGTACATCTACCTGGCGGATGGGTCGAACCAGAAGGTCTACGTGATTCTGCGCGACACGCTGGAGATCCTGACCAGCTTCGGCGACGGGGGGCGCCAGCCGGGCGAATTCTACGCCGTGCACAGCATTGCCACCGATTCCAAAGGCAATATCTACACCACGGAAACCTACCGCGGCCAGCGCGTGCAGAAGTTCGTTTATATGGGGCTGGCCGCGGTGACTAAGAAAGACCAGGGCGTGGTGTGGCCCACCCGAAAGTGACCCGGTTCAGGCGACGCCGGCTTTGCGCATCACTGCGAGCCCGGTATCGAGCCCCAGCCGTCACGTCCGCGCCCACGTATCCCGTCTTGGCCGCCAGGCGCGCGAATTCCGGCCAGCCGACCTTTCCTCCGGTCAGAGAGCCGTTCAGCGACAAGTACATGCGAGTCTTGGCTCCCCGCGCGCGCTCTCTCAGGGCGAGCGCCGCACCCAGGACAAGCGAGGACCGGATCAGATCGCGCCTGCCAACCTGCTCATGCCGGAATACCATTTGAGCCTCCTTGCGCAGTGTACAACTTCCGGGCGGAAACCGCTCCCTCGCAGTCGCGGCTCGGTTAAGGCACGCGAGAGTCTTTCCGAGCCGCGACCGCCAGGGAGTGCCATGTGGGCCTTCGGCCAACCAAAAGGGATGAGCACGCGGTTCCCACTTTGGTGGGGCAGGTGGTTCCGCCTGCCCGCCGGTTGGTGTGCCGAGCATGTTCGACAGCTCGGGGGTCAAGGTCCCCTCTACAACCTGATGGAGGTGAAGTAGTAGCGAAGCGCAAGGGCGTTCCGGCGACGGAGAGTCTGAAAGAAGCGTGGAGCAAACGTACGAGCCGATGTGCAAACACCGGATCTGAGGCATACGGTGCCGGGCGAACGGGCCAATGACCGCGAAGCCCATATCCATCAAAGGCACTGGTGGCAGTCGAGCTTACCTCGGGAGATCTGCCGCTGGTCCGGGATACCGGACTGAGGATCGAGCGATCGGTTCTGACCGGCCAATCGGTCGTTTTTTTGGTTACTTTGGTCCGTGCGTATTAGATGCGCTAGGATACGGAGGCCCACCCTATGCCCAGTTCTCTTCAAGATCTGGAGTCCCGACGAGCGGATCTCGTCAAGCAGATCGCCGGC
>JBEKZL010000214.1:0-13295 GCA_049509915.1 Bryobacteraceae bacterium
AGCGCCGGCGGATGCGTGGCCTTTTATCCCACCCAGGTGCCGCTGCATTACCGCAGCAAGTTCCTCGGCAATGGCGACGCCTTTGGCGAAATGCTCGCCGGCTGCCGCAAGCTCGGCATGGTCGTAACCGCCCGCGTCGATCCCCATGCGGCCCATCAGGACGTCTTCGACGCGCATCCCGATTGGATCGCCGTGGAAGTCAACGGCCAGCCCCGCCGCCATTGGGCCATGCCCACCGAATGGGTGACCTGCGCGCTGGGCCCCTACAACTTCGAGTTCATGACCAGCGTGATCCAAGAGATCATGACCTTATATAAGGTGGACGGCGTCTTCGCCAATCGCTGGAGCGGGTCGGGGATGTGCTACTGCCAGCACTGCCAGCAGAATTTCAAGGATTTCAGCGGCTTGGAACTTCCGCGAGACGCCCGCGGCACAACCGCCGCGCCCAGCCAGGCGCGCATCCAATACGCCGCCTGGCACAAGCGGCGCCTGACAGATTTGTACCTGTTGTGGGATGGCGAGATCCGGAAGCGCAAACCTGGCGCCGTGTTCTTTCCCAACGGATTCGAGGAAATCCACGAGAACATTTCGGTCCCGATTCTGTTTGCCGATCGCCAGTCCCGCGCCGAATTTCAGTTGCCCTGGCAGAACGGTAAGTTCGCCAAGGATTCCCGCGCTATCTCCGGATCGAAGCCCGCCGTGGGCATTTTCAGCGTCGGATTCGAGGCGCCCTACCGCTGGAAAGATTCCACCCAGAACCCCAATGAGGTTCGGCTGTGGGCTGTGGACGGCATCGCCCAGGGCTTCCGCCCGTGGGTGGTCAAGTTCAACGCCAAGCCGCTCGACCATCGCTGGTTCAAGCCCGTCGAGGACCTCTACGTCTGGCACTGGAAGAACGAGAAGTATCTGCGCAACCAGCGGCCGCTGGCTCGCGTGGGACTCGTCTCCGCGCCCTCGGCCGCGCCCGATTACACCTCCGGCTTCTACCACGCCCTGGTGGAAGCCCGCATCCCCTTCGAAATGCTCCCGGATAGCCAACTCGACCCGGCGCGCCTCCAGCCGTTCCGAGTCCTGGCACTGCCCAATATCGCCAACCTGAGCGACGCCCAATGCGCCCAGTTGAAGGCTTTCGTCGAGAAGGGCGGCGGGCTGGTGGCGACCCACGAAACGTCGCTGAACGACGAGCACGGCCGGCGCCGGGAGGATTTCGGTCTCGCCGCCCTGTTCTCCGCCGCCTTTGCCGGCAATGTGATCGAGCGCCAGCAGAACGCCTATCTGAATCTCGAGGACCACTCCCACCCCCTGCTGGCCGGTTTGGAGAATGCGGGCCGCATGATCCACGGCGTCAAGCGCGTCGAGATTCGCACCGCGCCGGGCCTGCGCGCGCCGCTGATGACGGTGCCCACCTACCCCGATCTGCCCATGGAAGAGGTATACGTGCGGGACACGAAGACGGACATCCCCGGCGTGATGGTTCACTCCTTCGGGTCGGGCCGCGTGGTTTACTTTCCGTGGGACATCGACCGCACGTTCTGGGAAATCATGTGCCAGGATCACGGCATCGTTCTGGCCAATGCCGTCCGCTGGGCCGCTGGCGAGGAACAGCCTCTTCGAGTCCAGGGGCCGGGTGTGCTCGATGTGGCCCTCTGGAAGCAGGAGTCTTCGGTTACCGCGCATCTCGTCAATCTCACCAACCCGATGATGATGAAGGGCCCCGTGCGCGAGATCCTGCCCGTCGGTCCGCAGAAGGTCCGGGTGAAACTGCCGGACGGAGCCAAGGCGCGCCGCGTGCTGTTCCTTGTCAGTGAGGCCAAGGCGACATGGCGGCAAAATGGAGTCTGGGTCGAAACCGTCACTCCGCCTATTTCCCTGCACGAAGTGATCGCCATCGATTTGTGACCGGTGGATCGCCGTCCCTCGGCATAGACTCGCACTTGGGTGCCTTGTCACAGCCTTCCGCTGGCGCTACAATGCGGCCATGAGAGAACAGGCCGTTTTCCTTCTGCTTCTCTTGTCGCTCCCGCACCTGTCGGCGCAGACCGTGCCGGCGGATTGGAAAGTCGTAAAAGACTCGAAGAGCGCGTGCCAAATCGCGGTTCCGCCGGAGTGGGTTCCTTGGGGGGACAACACCGGTGCGGCGGTCTTTCAAAACACGACAACGGCCATCGCCGTGGTCACCAGCCAGCCCGGACAGACGTTCAAGCCTCTGTCCGACCAGATGCAAAAGTTGCTCGGCATTCGCAAGGAAGCGATGTTCGAGAATACGGCCAAGCGAGTCTTCTATCAGGATAAGGCGTCCGCCCGCCCGGAGGATTCGAACGCCTACAGCGCGGCCGTGCCGGGAAGTGGCGGCACCTGCAGTTGCCACGTCGTCTTTCTTCCCAGCGTCCCTCAAGAGACAGCCAGGAAGATCGTGCTCAGTCTCGGCCCCGTACCGCCGACCTGAGAGCGTGGCTCGAACCAAACACCTGGCGGGCGTCTGGGTGGCAGGCGTGCGCCAGCGTGGGCTGCCGGCGCATTCTCGTAGTTGCCGAGCGCGCCGCTACTCCGCGATTTCTTTTCCGGCAACCGCGTCTTCCGGTGGCGCCGGAGGAGGGCTTGGGATGAGGAAGTTGTCGATCAACACTAGTATCCCGAAAGCGACGAAGCCCCATGCCGGGCGGCTGAGGATACCAATGCCGATGGAAATCGACATGAAAGCGATGATCCTTAATGATCGGGTTCCGTTCATATGAGTTCTCTAAGTTGCTCTGTCTCTGCTGTCTCGTTTGCGGCTCTCGGGAGGGCGGCGTCCCATGACGCCGCACCTTGAGTCTCCTTGGAATTCACCGCGCCGCCGTCCGCCATCCACCGTTCCAGTTGCCGCACCACCTCCGCGGACACAACCGTCAAGGCGCTGGCGACCTCCGGCGACAACTCGGTTCCCAATCCCATCGCGGCCGGTTGGATGCCTACCAAAATCACCTGCTGGGGCTCCTGGCCAAGCAGGCGCAGATCGTCCAACAGTCCGGGGATTCCAAACTGGTGCGCGTTCCGCGTATCGATCTTGCCTGAATCGGGCCCGCTAAAATCCATCCTTACGGTGGTGCCTGGGGGGAGGCCGGCATCCACCGCGTCGACGATCAGCAGTCTCTCGCAGCCGCAAACCTCCGCCAGCAAATCCGTTCCGACCGTGCCGCCGTCGATCAGGCGAGCCATCCGTCCCACCCGCGGGTCTCTCCGCAGCCTTCGGACCGCATGGATACCGGCTCCGTCGTCCGACAACAACAGGTTTCCGACGCCTACGATGGCGATGGACTGGGGCCGGTCGGGATCGCCTCGAGCGCGGAGTTCGTCCGCTCGATCCATCACATTGCCCCTCCCGTGTGGCACGAATTGCACGGTGTCTGCGCCCACGCGCCGCCGTTGTCGACCGGGTGTTCGAAAGTCAGCCCGTCCGGCCCCTTGGCGAATTGCATGTTCCCGGTTTTGCCCTGCTGCAGGATCCTGTGACAGTCGCCACAACCCGAGCGAATGGCCTTTCCGTCGACGCTCTTGTGCTGGCCGTCATGGCAGCGGAAACACCCCGGAAACTGAAAGTGGCCCTCGTTCATGTAGTAGGTATCCCAGCGAACTTTCATCGCCGGGAAGAAATAGCGTTTGTAAGTGTCCTGCAAGTAGACGATAGCTGCATCGATGGCTTGCCGCTTGCTTGTATAGACTTGCGGATAAGTCTTCTGGTAATAGCCGCGCAGGGCGCTGTCGATTCCCCGCAGCGCCTGCTCGCTGTCGCCGTAACTCGCGGTCAGCGCGGCGATGCCCTGCTGCTTGAGAAACGGAAGAGACCCGTCGAGCCGGCCGCCGTCAAGCCCCACTTCGACGCTCCGATCCGGCGCCTCCAGGATGTGGCTGGGGCGGTTGTGACAGTCCACGCAGTCCATGGTCCGGACTTCCCCGGCCGGAGCGGCGGTCGTCGCCTGAGGCTGCGAGGTGTAGACGTTTGCCTGGCCAGTCGCCGGGTCTACCGCCCGCACCCAGATAATATTCTGCCTTTCGGCGTCGGCCGCGATATACTCCACCTTGCCCGCCACGTGCCAGTGAATTCCCATCGGCGATGAACCCACCGGCGCGCCTCCGCCTACCAGCACCAGCATGTCGATCTCCCAGCGCGTGTTCCCCTCGTCGGACAGGTAGTGGACCCGGCGCTCCAGCCGGGCGCCGAAGAAATTCGCCGGCCAATGGCACTTCTCGCAGTTGCCGCGGATCGGGCGCAGCGCCACCACCGGAACTGGAATCGGGCGCGGGAAGCTGTCCTGGATCGTCTCCACCAGCTCCACCATGCCACGCATTTTCGATTCGATGTACCCGGTGGCGCCCGGTCCTACGTGGCACTGCGCACAGTCCACGCGCGCGTGCGGCGACCGCCCATAGGTGGCGTATTCCGGCGTCATGGAGTGACAAACCGCGCCGCAGAACGGCACGGCGTCGGTATAGAGATAGGCTTGGTAACCGCCATAAACCGCCGGAACCGACAGGATCGCCGCCCCGATCGCCACCACCAGCAGTGCCTTTCTTTCTCGCGCGATGTTGAGATCCCACTTGGGGTAGCGCGCGAACGATAGCGGCTTCCGCCTCCGCCATCGCAGCCACTGCACGTACATCCCCACCAACACTACGGCGACACCGGCAATCACCAGCATCGGCGGCCCGAAGAAAATCACCAGGTCGCCGTAGGGCTCCGTGAGCGCGCCGCCTCCAATCGTGTGATAGGCGGTCAGCACCACAAATACCAGCAGGCCCACAAAGGCGATGCCCGTTCCGGCAAAGCTGATCCAGTTGCGATAGAGCGCCACCGGGCCCGGTCCGGGGCGGGTCTTCGCTGGTCCCCCAGCGGGTTTCTCTCCCGGCGCCGCCCGCGGCAGCAACTGATGGCGTTTGACAAAATGCCGCGCCTCCGGAATGGCGGCGACCTCATGGCGCAGCTCGCCGGCGGGTATGAACTTCCAGCCGGAGAAAATGCTGTCCAGAAGTCCGTTTTCCTCCTCGATCGAGATCAGCACGGAAAGATAAACGTGGAAAATCACGAACGAGAAGAATACCCACATCAGAAAGTAATGGATCTCGCGCAGATACTGGGCGTCGATGAGTTGCGGCAGCCAGCCGATGAATTGCGTCAGGACGGGGTTGCCCAGCACCCTGCTATACAGAGCCAAGCCGGTCAGAATTTCGACCAGCATCAGCAGGTACATGACGAAGTAGGTGAGCGCGGCCAGCGGATTGTGCCCTACCCGATGGCCTGGTTCGAAGCGCAGAAACGAGTAGAACTCCAGCATCGACCCCATCCCGCTCCATTGCTCGCGGTGAATGGGAACATAAGCCCGCCATCTCGCCCAAAAGTTGCCCTTGAAGGACCAATACACCCGAAAGGCGAACGCGCCAATCAGCACGAATCCGGAAACCACGTGAATAAATCGCGCCGTGGCCATCAGGAACGGCGCCTGCCCGGACGGGGGCAGGAACGGGTGGTGCATGAACAGGCCGGTGGAGGCGAGCGAGACGAACGCAAAGAAAATCAGCCAGTGAGCCAGGCGAACCGGCAGCTCCCAAACATAGGTACGGACCAGCTCCGTCTCCGGGCGGCCGGCCAACATGGATCTCGGCGAAACGGTTTTAGGCACGCGAGCCTCCTATGTCGCCTCGACCGATTGCCATCGGCGGCCGCGCGCATCCACAAGCTGAACCGCGCAGGCCAGGCACGGATCGAAGGAGTGAATGGTGCGAAGCAGCTCGAGCGGCCTGTCCGGATCCGCCACCGGATGGCCGATCAGCGCCGCCTCGTAGGGACCGTGCTGCCCCATGGCATCGCGCGGCCCCGCGTTCCACGTGCTGGGCGCGATCACCTGGTAATTGCGAATGGCGCCATCTTCGATCTCCACCCAGTGGCCCAGCGAGCCTCGCGGTGCTTCATGCTGCCCGAAACCGCGGCACGAGCTCGGCCAGGAGTCCGGATCCCAGCGCGCGCCGTTGTGCATGGCGAGCGCCCGCCGGCCCATGTTATCCTCCAACTCGTCGAGCCAGCCGGTCATCTTGTCGGCCACAAGCTGCGCCTCCAGCGCCCGCGCCGCAATCCGCCCCAGCGTCGAGAACAGCACCGTCGCTGGCTGCTTGATTTGTGCCAGAACCGAATCGATCAGCCCTTTCGCCGGCTGTTTACCGGCCGCGTAGGCGATCGCGAAACGCGCCAGCGGCCCCAGTTCCATCACGCCGTCCTCATAGCGCGGCGCTTTCAGCCAGGAATACTTCTGGTCCACGTGCAGGTAGTCGTACGGCGGCGCTGGACCCGTGTACGTAGGCTTGGTTTCGCCTTCGAACGGATGCTTGGCCGGCTTGTGATCGCCGTATTCGTACCAGGAGCGCGCGACGTACTCGGTGACCTTTTCCGGAGAAAACGGCTGCAGCGCCGAAAGGTCCCGTTTTCGCACCACGCCGCCAGGGAAGAAGAACGACGACGGGTCGCGCATGCTCTTTTCCGGATAACCCCCGTAGGCCAGGAAGTTGCCCACGCCCTCGCCACGGGTAAACCAATCGGGATAAAATCCGGCCACGGCAAGCACGTCCGGCACGTAAACCTGGCGCACGAACTGCTGGCCCATCGCAATCAGCGTGCGGATGAGCGTCAGCCGTTCCGGATTGATGGGAGCCTGGGGAGAATCCGGGTCCATCGCGGTGGACATTCCACCCACCAGGAACGTCTGCGGGTGCGGGTTCTTGCCGCCCAACACCGCGTGGATGCGGATGTAGTCGCGCTGAAACTCCAGCGCGTCGAGATAGTGGGAAACGGCCAGCAGGTTCACTTCGGGCGGCAGCCGGTAGGCCGGATGGCCCCAGTAGCCGTTGGTGAACAGGCTCAATTGGCCGCTCTCCACCAGGGCGCGAACCCGCCCTTGCACGGCCCTGAAATAGCTCGCGCCCGATTTCGGCCAATCCGACAGCGAGCCGGCGATTTGCGCCGTTTTCACCGGATCGGCCTTAAGGGCGTTGGCCACGTCCACCCAGTCGAGCGCCTGCAGGTGATAGAAGTGGACCACGTGGTCCTGCACCAGTTGCGCGCCGGCAATCAGGTTCCGCACCAGGCGGGCGTTATCCGGCACCTCGATTTCGAGCGCGTCTTCCACCGCCCGCACCGACGCCAGGGCATGCACCATGGTGCACACCGAACAGATTCGCTGCAGCCAATACCAGGCTTCGCGCGGGTCGCGGTTGCGCACCACCAGTTCCAGCCCCCGGAACATCGTGCCGGAACTCCAGGCGTCGGAAATCGCGCCCCCGTCCACCTGGGCCTCAATCCGAAGGTGCCCTTCAATTCGCGTCAGCGGATCAACGACAATACGCGCCATGTCTGAACTCCCGGCTTCCGGCAGGTCCGATGCTCATAGCACCACCTCCGCGGTCACGATTTTTCGGGCGGCCCTTCGCGCTCCACCAGGCCGCCTGGCCGGCCGATCTCGGTCGGTCCACCTCTTGGCGCCTCGCCTCGCGGGCGCATCTGCGAGCGCGCCGCGCTGGCGATTCCGTGCAACCCCAGAGCGGTCGCAACGCCAGCCGTCATCCAACCGCCGATCTTCCCGGCAGTGACGTCCACACCGAAACCCGGAACCCCGGGCAGGCGCTGGTAGAGCGGAAGCGCCGTGTCCCAGAAGCGGTAGGAAGCGCACGCGGCACAGCCGTGCCCGGATTCCACCGGCCAGCTCGTGCCGTCGTTCCACCGCACCACCGGGCAGTTGAAGGTCGCTTGCGGCCCTTTGCAACCCATCTTGTACAGGCAGTATCCGCGTCTGGCCCCATCGTCGTCCCAGCGTTCCACGAAACGGCCGGCATCGTAATTGGCGCGCCGCTCGCATTGGTCGTGGATGATGTGCCCGTACGCGAATAAAGGCCGCTTATGCGCGTCCAGCGCCGGCAGGCGGCCGTAGGTCAGGTAATAGACCAGCAGCGCGGCCGTGTTGGCGGGGTTGTGCGGACACCCGCCCATGTTCACCAGGGTCAGGTTCGGCATCGCTTCCCCAACGCTGATCGCGCCGGTGGGGTTCGGGGCCGACCGCTGGGGCCCGCCATCGAACGCGCAGGAGCCCACGGCAATCGTCGCCGCGGCACTCCCGCAAACCCGTTTGGCGATATCCATTGCCGACCGCCCGCCGATGGTGCAATATCCGGGCTCGCCGGTGGGAATCGAACCCTCCACGATCGCCAGGTATTTGCCGCTGTCCTCGCGCACCACCCGGTCCAGAGCGCTTTCGGCCTGCTTGCCGGCCGCCGCCATGATCGTCTCCTGATATTCCAACGAGACAATCGAGAGCACCAGCTCCGCGATAGACGGGTGGCTGGAACGCAACATCGACTCCGTGTTGCCGGCGCAATCCTGGAACTCCAGCCATACCAGTACCGGCCGCCGCTTCTTTTCCAAGGTTGCCGCGACCTGCGCGGCCGCGCTCAACGGCAGACCCAGCGTCGCCGCCATCGACCCGCAGAACTTCAGAAACTTTCTTCGTGGGACCCCGTGGCACCGCAGCGCGTCTGCAATACTGCATTCGCGACCAGCCATTGTGCTTCCCCCAGCCGCTGTCCGGCGGCGCGGTGGCCGACAGGTTTGCTTGGAAAGTCAGAGCCGCGGGGCAGAATACGGGTACTCCGTCCCGTGCCGCGCGCCCAATACCGCCTCATTATGGGGCACCTTCAAGCCGGGAGTCAATAGAAAAAAGGCCTTTTTATCGATTACTGTGGAGCAGACTCTCAGTCTGCCACGCCGGGACTCATCCCGGCGCGCTCGTCTCGCACAGCCTGAAATTCATGGGGCAGGCGATTTTGGCCGCCCCGCACTCGCTCCCCGTCGCCGCTCCATGTGTGTTACCGTTTCTGACGTGATAAGTCCCTGTTCGACCGGACAGTACCGAGCTGAGTCGGGCGGCTTGCCTCCAGGAGAAACCCAATGAAAATCGGTATTCTGTGTCTGCTAGCTCTTTTCTGCCTGTCCCTCCCCGCCGTGGCGGACGTCACCGTAGCCAGCCCGGACGGCCGCGTCCGGTTTGTGCTGTCGCAGAGCGCCCAAGCCCATCTCGAATACACGGTGACATTCAACACGAAGAATATCGTCGATCCGTCCCCGCTCGGCATCGTGGTGGATGGCGTGGATCTGGCCGGCGGCGCCCGGATTGGCAACGTGCAAAGTTACAAAACCGACGAAACCTACCCCTGGTACGGCCCGCACTCCACCGCGATAGACAAATCGAACGGCGCCAAAGTCGCCTTGACGCATCCCAAAACGGGAACGTCCTATACGCTCGAAATCCGCGCGTACGACGACGGCATTGCGTTCCGTCACCTGGTGCCCGGCGAAGGCGCCCGTACGCCCGACGAAGCTACCGTCTTTCGCGTCCCGGCGGGCAGCCTCATCGCGCCGCAGAACTACGTGTCCGGCTACGAGGGCGTTTATCCGTGGCGCACCACCACTAACACGATCGAAGGCATGATGGACGGCGAATGGACGCACCCTCCGTTCACCTTTGTACTGCGCGACAAGACCGCCTACGCTTCCATCACCGAAGGCGCGCTGGTCAATTACAGCGGCATGGTCTTCCAGGCCGATGCCGCCCAGGCGCTGCACGCCCGGCTGGGCCACGCCGAGCCTGCCATCTTCGGGTTCCGCACTCGCTACCCCAAAGACATCGAGCGCCTCACCCATCCGGCGGTGATCGACGGTCCCATTACCACGCCGTGGCGAATCGTGATGATCGGCCCAGACCTGAATACTCTCTTCAATTGCGACATCGTACACAACGTGTCGCCCCCTCCGGACCCGAAGCTTTTCCCCCAAGGTCTCCATACCGAATGGATCAAGCCCGGCCGCGCCGTCTGGAACTATCTCGACGGCACCGACCCGACCGTGGAAGGGCAGAAAGAGATGGCGCGCCTGGCGGCCCAACTGGGATTCGAATACAACGTTATCGAGGGCTTCTGGCGCAACTGGCCGGAGGCGCAGTTGAAAGACCTGGCGGATTACTCCCGCCAGCGCGGCGTCAAGCTCATCCTGTGGAGCAGCCGCGCCCAGGTCCAGGACCCGCAAAAGCTCCAGGAATGGTTCGACATGTGCAACCGCGTGGGCGCCGCCGGCGTGAAGATAGACTTCTTCGACCACGAGCACAAAGAGGTTGTCGATCTCTATCGGATGATGGCCAAGGCCGGCGCGGAGCACAAACTGCTGGTCGATTTTCACGGCGCCAACAAACCCACCGGCCTGGAGCGAACTTATCCGAACATCGTCGGCATCGAAGCCGTCCGCGGCATGGAGTTCTTTCCGCCCTACGCGCAGCACGATGTGGTCCTGCCGTTCACGCGCCTGCTGGCCGGCATGGCCGATTACACCCCAACCCACTTTGGCTCGCGTGTGGCCGATACCACCTGGGCGCACCAGGTGGCCAATGCCGTCATCCTGCAGTCACCGCTGCTGGTTTATGCGGCGCACCCCGTCAACATACTGGCGAACCCAACCGTCGACCTACTGAAAAGCATTCCGACTTACTGGGATGAGACCGTGGTTCTGCCTGTCTCCGAAATCCGGGAAGTCGCGGCCTTCGCCCGCCGCAGCGGAGATACATGGTTTCTGGCGGTCACCAACGGGCCCACAGCTAGGAATGTACGCATCGATCTCTCCACGTTCCTGGGCAAAGGGCCGCGCGCCAGCTTTCATGCCACGCTCGTGCGCGATGCGGGGGAAGCGGCCGCAGTCAAGATCGAGCAGCTCACACTGTCCGCCAGTGACTCGCTCTCGGTCGACTTACGTTCCGGCGGCGGCTTTGTCGCCAGGTTCAAGAGGTAAGAGGTAAGAGGTTGAAGGCGGCCGCGATCGTCCTCGCCAACGATAGACTCCAGTTGACGATCGAAGGTAACGGCGCCAGGTTCTCCAGGCTCGTTCTACGTGATCGTCGAGGACAGCTGGGTCAAGATCAAAGTTAAGTCGGGAATCGTCGTGTCCTCAAGGTGGGACAGACCAGGACAGACCATCGTTTTTCGTGGTCTGTCAGGCCCTCACCACGCCACAACCGCCGAAAGACGACAAAAAACGATCCTCTGTCCCACCGGCTTCCGGCGTCCGTCGGCAACCTGGCGCATCTCCCGCTTCACCCCAGCAACCCCCGCAGCACGCCATCCCACGGCTTCCGGTACGGGCGCTCGAGCATGGCGCTGGCCTCGCGATCTCCGACGATCTCTTCCTTCTCCGGATCCCAGCGGATCTTGCGGCCGGTGCGCAGCGATATGTTGGCGAGATGACAGGCCACATTCACCTGGTGGCCCTCTTCGACGTCCGAAATGGGCCGCTGGCGGCTCTTCACGCAGTCGATGAAATTACGCGCGTGCAGGTTGAACTGTTCGGCGCTCGAACCGGGCTCCTTCATGGCTTGAACCCACGGCGAAGGCTTGAAGTTCGGGTCGAGCCGCGGCCCGCCCGTCGGGTGCGAACCCTGCCGGACTCCGGGCACCGCGGACATAGGATCGATCCGCATGTCCGGCAGAACCTCGAACCCGGCCCGGTTGATCACCAGCGTTCCTTTATTGCCGATGAATTCCAGGCCGCCTTGCCCACCGCGCCCTTGCGCCGCTTCGCGGATGTAATAATCCACCGTGAATCCCGGGTACTCCCAGGTAGCGTCCTGCGTATCCGGCGTCTCGCACCCGTCCTTCAGCACCAGGCGGCCGCCGCTCGAAGCCGCGGCATTCGGGCCCTTGACGTTCATGACCCATTGGACGATGTCCATCTCGTGCGCGCCCAGGTTGGTCATCTGGCCGCCGGAGTAATCCCAGAACCAGCGAAAGTGATAGAGGCAGTGCATGCGGTTATAGGGCCGCTGGCGCGCCGGCCCTAGCCACATGTCGTAGTCGAAATCGGCTGGCGGCGTCGAATCGGCAGGCACCGGGAAACCCGGCGTGATGTTGCGCGCCGAGCCCGAACGAATGCTCATAATCCGGCCGATGTAACCCGCCTGCATCAGTTCCCGCGCCTTTTGGTAGTGCTTGCCGGAGCGCTGCTGCGTGCCCACCTGCACCACCCGGTTGTGCTTGCGCGCCACGTCCACCATCCAGCGGCCTTCTTTAATGAAAACCGTCATCGGCTTTTCCGTGTAGACGTCCTTGCCCGCCGCGCAAGCCATCATGGCCGCAAGCGCGTGCCAGTGGTCCGGGGTGCACACTACGACCGCTTGCAGATCCTTATTGTCGAGCATCTTGCGGAAATCCCGGTAGGGTTTGGCGGCGCCGCCGGTGGCGGCGATGCCCTCTTCCAGGCGCGGCTGGTAGACTTCGGCCAATGCGGCGCAATCCACGTCCGGTAGGTTCTTGAAATCGCGAACGTGCTCGACGCCGATCAGGCCGTATCCGATGAAACCGACCTGCACGCGGTCATTCGCGCCCGCGAGCCTTCGGTAAGACGCCGCGGTAAGAGCCCCGATGGCGCCGCGGCGGGTAATTCCAACGCTGGAAATCGCGGACGAAGACTCGCGCCCGGCTGAAGAATCCATAACCGTTCCCCTCGCGAAAAACCCAGAGACCTGGTACAGGTTTTGTCACCGCGAGTCGAGCCCGCTCCCGGCTACCAAAAGTATAACTCAAGGCCATCGCGATGTTGCCGCGACTACGGCCAAACGGAGCGCGGCGTCGGTTGGCTTCCTCCATGGGTGCGCCGGGAATTCATAGTTGATACCCTTCGGGGATATGGGACCTAAGGCTGTGGGCGCTTTTCCGTGGAAGAAGATGAGGCTGCTGCCGCTTGCCGGTTTTTTTGCCATCGCGTGCCTGGCCGCGACACCGGTTCGAACCATCGAGAACCGCGACCTGCGCGTGACCGTCGATCCCGGCGCCGGGCAAATCACCGTTCTCGACAAAGCCGCCCGCCATCAATGGCAACAATCCCGGCCCGCCGGCGCGAATCGCGGGTTTCGCGATCTTGAGCAGAAGGCACGCCAGAGCCTCTCCTTTACGGTCGATCTCGCCGGGAGCGGTGGGAAAACCTGGCCGGCGCTCGTCACGCTGTCGCTCGCCCCGGCCGGGCCCGACCTGGTCGCGGAAGTGGACATGGCGGACCGGAGCGTGCCATTGGACTACGTCGAATTTCTCGAACCCTGGGTTCTGGACTCGCCATCGGCCTCGCTCGCCGTGGCCGATTACGCCGATGGCCATCTCTATCCATTGAACCTCCGGCCGCTTCCCAAGACCCGCTTCCCGCTCGACAACATCGACATGCCGTGGGTGGGGGTCTGCGACGTGGA
>JBEKZL010000215.1:0-12991 GCA_049509915.1 Bryobacteraceae bacterium
GTCCGCCGGTTTGACCGAGCAGCTTCGACGTCGGTACACCGCCGGCCACTGTCCACACCACGCCGGCGCCGGCCCATGCCATGCAGCGCAGGAATCCACGCCGATCGATGCCATCGGCGCCCGATCCGTTTTTACGTAAGTCCGTCATAAAGCCTCCGCCTGTGATGACTCGGGATCCGGCGATTTTATTCCCCTGGGAATAAATTATTCTCGCCGTGGTAATGGAAAGCATGATGAAGAAACTATGTGGGCCGATTGCGTGCTGCACGCTGGCGCTGGCGTTGCCATTGATCCACCCCTTACGGACCGGTTCGGCAGCAACACGCCGCATCGGCGGGAATAACCCGGGACCCCGGTGAGTGTTCTGTAATGGACCAGAGTGATGCCCTATGTCACAATGACTGTGTCCCCACCGACCGCCCCGCCGGGAAGCGTGCGTCGCGCATCGCGAGAGGCCGCAAGCGCCTCCAGCAATGTTTAGCGGGAGCCCTACGATGAACTGCGAAACCGCCCGGCGCCTGATGGAGACCAATGACCCGACGCTCGCCGAGCATGTGCTCTCCTGCCCGTCCTGCATGATCGGAACGCATGCCCTTTACTACGAAGCTCCGCCCGGTCTCGAGCGGAAGATCCGCCAGAGTTTGCGCCGGGAGGAGTCCGCGCCCTCGGCGTGGCTTTGGCTGGCCATCGCCGCGTGCCTTCTGTTGGGCGTCTCTGTAGCGTGGAACGTCGCGCAGTTGCGGTCGCGTGTGGACCCGGAGCAGCTCTTAGCAGACAACGTGCTCTCCGCTCACGTCCGCTCCCTCGCTGGAACTCACCTCCTCGACGTGCCCTCTTCGGACCAACACACCGTGAAGCCCTGGTTCAACGGCAAGCTGGATTTCTCGCCGGGAGTCAAAGACCTGGGAGGGCTTCCCGCTGCTCGGAGGACGTCTGGAGTATTTCGAAGGCCATCCCGCGGCAGCGCTCGTGTACGGCCGTCATAATCACACCATCAACCTGTTCACGTGGCCGTCGGCGACCCCCACCGCAGCAGGCACGCAAACCCGAAATGGCTACCACCTGCAACACTGGTCTAGCAACGGAATGACGTTCTGGGCAGTCTCCGATCTCAACCAGACCGAACTGGGTCAATTCGTATCGCTCTACCGGCGCAACTAGGCCCGGCAGGCAATCATGGCCGAAGGTGACGGCCGTCCACGCTAACCAGGAAGTCCAGCATCAGCCGATTCACCTCAGTCGGCGCTTCCTGCTCGGTCCAGTGCCCAACGCCCGGCAGCAGAACCTTGTTCCGGAGGTTCGGAACGCTCTTCTCCAGGTTGTCAACGTAGGGCCTTGCGAACTCGACTACGGCATCGTCCGTTCCCCCGATATATAAAGTCGGCTGGGGCATCTTGCGCCCAATCAGAAACGGCGTCTATTGCCAGAAAATGTCCTGCCCGCGATACCAGTTCAAACCGCCTCGAAAGCCGCCCCGTGAGTTATTCGTTCGCGTAGTAATCCAGATCTGCCGGCTTCAGCCATGCCGGGAGTTGCTCCGGATCCACGCAGCCGTCCAGCGCCTTCTCGTTAACGCCGAACATATAGCGCCACTTGTGCTCTTTCGGAATCGACCCCGAAAGCGAGTACAGGAACATGCGCAGCGTGCGCTTCGGATCGGCGTCGAACTCCTTCTCGGCCGCTCCCGGCATCTGGAAATATGTTTGGTAGAACTGCTGTTCCGTTGGTGCGCGCCTGCGCATTGCTTCTGTCGGCTTCACCGCGCCTTCAGTGCGCGCTCCGTAAGGAACGCTTAACAGGATCACCGCGCGGAACATGTCGGGTCTCAAGATTGCGGCATTGTGAGCAACCATCGCACCCAAGTCGTGGCCGGCGATTCGCCGCCTGTTCACAGCCGAGCGCATGCACCAGGCCACCAATGTAGCAGACACGTAGCGCGGATCGAAAAGGGAATACAGCATCTTGACAAGTCCAAGGGCAATCGCGCTGAAGCACGTCGCGCCGGAAGAGAAGAAGAAGTCAAAATAGGACACACCAGATTGCGTACAGATGCGCATCCTCACGTTCCTTCCGGCCGCCATTCGAACGTAACAGCGCCCCGCGGATTCCTCTGGCGAGGCTATTTCTTGGTCAACTCCTGCACTTTCGCCAAATCGGCGTCGGCGCCGGCTTTGTCGCCCAGGAGGCGGCGGACGGCGGCCCGGTTTTGGTAGGCGTTGGCGTAGGCGGAGTTGAGGCGGATGGCCCGATCGAAGTCCGCGGCTGCCTCCTTGTATTGGAGCAGCCTGAGGTGAGCGTAGCCGCGGGCATTGTAGGCGAGGGACAAACCCGGATCGAGGCGGATGGCTTCATTGAGCTCACCGATGGCCTCGCGGAACTGTTCGGCGTCCATCAGCTTGCGAGCGCGCACGTGGCGAACGATGGCGGCATCCTCGGCGGTTTGAGGCTCGGGCGTGGCGGGCCGTTTTGGCTGCGGGGGTTCCACCTTGGGTGCGGCCGGCTCCGGTTGGGGCTCTGCGGCTTCCACGGCGGGCGCGGGCGGAGGCGTAGGCGGCACGGGCTGCGTTTGGGGTGTCTCGGGGTCCGGTTTGGGCGCCGGCAAGGTGATCGCGACGGTATCTGGAGCGGCTTCGGTGGCGCGCTGGCGGTCGACGGTTTCCTTCACCTTGGCCTGCGCCAGATCGAGCAATTGCTGGGCTTGTTGGCCGGAGGGATCGAGCGCGACGGCGCGTTTCAAATCGGCTAGGGCTTCGTCGAAGCGGCCCAGCAGGTAGTACGCGTTGCCGCGGGCCAGCCAGCCGGCCGGCGAGTTGGGGTCGAGGCTGATGGCCATGGTGTTATCGGCGAAGGCCTTATCGTGGTCGCCCATGGCGTGGTAGGTGGCCGCGCGGCCAACGTAGGCATCCGGGCTGTGAGCGTCCAGCAGCACGGCCCGATTGCGGTCGGCGAAGGCTTCCGGGTGCTTGCCGTGGCGAGCGTACATAGCGCCGCGCGCGAGGAACAGGCGAACATCGGCCGCATCGTAGTGCATGGCCGCGGTGTAATCTGCGATGGCGCCGTCGTCGTCGCCCAGCCGTTCCCGCACCGCGCCGCGGGTTCGCAAAGCGCGCGGATCCTCCGGGCCGAGGCGGACGGCAACGTCGAGATCGGCCCGCGAATGTTCGAAATCGGTCAACCCGGCATAGGAGAGGGCGCGTTCCACGTAGACTTCCTGGTAGTCGGGACGGTGGCTCAGGCAGATGGTGAAGTCCTCGATGGCTTCGCGATATTTGGCTTGGTTTTCGAGGGCTATGCCGCGGCCTTTGTAGGGTTCCGGGTTATCGGGCCGGAGCTTGATGGCCTGGGTGAAATCGTCGATTGCTTTGGGGTACTGGGCGGTGGCCAGGTAGGCATTGCCGCGGCCGGTGTACACCTCGGTGCGTTCCAGGCGCAGGCCGATGGCGGTGTTGTAATCGGGAATGGAACGGGCCGGTGCGCCGATGGCGGCAAAGAAGCCGGCGCGGGCCAGGTAGTTGGCGGGATCACCGGGGGCCACTGCGACCGCCCGGTCGAAATCGGCCGAGGCTCTGTCGCGTTCCCCCTGGGCCGAGTAATCGGCGGCGCGGGCGCGATAGGCGGCGGCATTGGAGGGGTCCAGCAGCACTGCCTCGGAGTAGGCGGCAATGGCGTCGGCGCGCTGGCCGTGCTTGTCGTCTTCCAGACCGCGCTGGAAAGCGGCTTGCGCCTTCTTTTTGTCGACTTTGGCATCGGCGGCGAAGATCGCGCCAGTCAGGCTCACTGCAATCGCCGTTGCAACGGCCATGGCCAGCCAACCGCGCCATCGAGCTCGTGCGATTTGGGCCATCAAACTTTAGTGTACACTTGCGCGCCCAAAAACTCGGACAATAAGAATATGAGCGATTCGACGTTCAACGCGCCGCGGCTGGCCATCAATCGGGTATACACCCGAGGCGGAGACACGGGGCAGACCAGCCTGGTTGGCGGCCAGCGAGTATCCAAAGACGCGCTCAGGATCGAAGCCTACGGGACGGTGGACGAGCTGAATGCATGGGTAGGGCTGGCGCGAACCACGGTCAACGAAGTAGCGGCGCGGCACGCCCCGGTTGCGGAGTTGGCGGCGATTCTGTTGCGGGTGCAGCACGAACTGTTTAACCTGGGCTCGATACTGGCGACCCTGCCCGAGGATCAGCACCCGCGGCAGGCGCGCGTGACCGCGATCGAGATCGAGCGGCTGGAGCGGGAAATCGACCGCATGAACGAGGCGCTGCCGCGCCTGGGCTCCTTCGTGCTGCCGGGCGACAGCCGGCTGAATGCGGAGTTGCACGTGTGCCGCACGGTGTGCCGCCGGGCGGAACGGCTGCTGGTGGGGTTGGCGCGGGACGAATCCATACCGGCGGAGGCGGTGCGGTACCTGAACCGTTTGAGCGACGCGCTGTTTGTGTGGTGCCGCTGGGTGAGCGGTGCCATGGGCGTGGCGGAAACGCTTTGGGAGCCCAACGGGTCGGCGTCGGGACAGGCCGCTTCGGGAGAGAAAGCGGGATGAGCATGGACGCGACGACGGGCACGGTTCGATGGCGCTGATCGCGGTTTCGGGACATCCGGGTTGCCGGTTCGAGGAAGTGGCGCGCATCGCGGCGCGGCGTCTGGGTTTCGAGCTGTTGACGCAGGCGCGCGTGCGGGAACTGGCGGGGGAGGAATTCGGCAAGGAAGTGCCGGTTCCGAGCAAAGCCTATGCCAGCATGGCGACGTCGATTCTGGCGCGGCTGGCCACCGAACATCACCTGGTGTTCTGCGCCGACGGCGGCGAAGTGCAGGCGCGGCACTTTCCGGGCACGCTGCGGGTGCACGTCGTGGCGCCGGAAAACGTGCGCATCGGCAACCTGATGCTGGACCATCGTTTGGACCGGCCGGCGGCGCGCCGCTTGCTTCTCGATCTGGAGGCAGCTTCGCGCGCCGAGCGCAAGGCCAGGTACGGGACCACCAGAGCCACGGCCGAAATCTTCGATCTGGTGATGAATGCCGAAGCGCTCTCGAGCGAGCAGATGGCTGCCCTGATCGCGCGCGCGGTGGAAGAAACCGGCATGGCCGAGCGCGGCTACCTCTCCGCCGCCGCCGAGGCGCAATTGCAGTTTCAAATGCGCCTCAAGCTGGCCCGCCACGGCATGGTGCCTCCCGATAAAATCACCCTGCGGAAAAAGATGTTCGCCAACCAGAGCGAAGAGATCTTTGCCAACCTGCTGGACTTTTATCGAATCGCCTGGGAATACGAGCCGCGCAGTTTTCCCGTACAACGCGATGCGAATGGCAATGTTACCGAGGCATTTACGCCCGACTTCTACCTGCCGGAATTAGATTTGTATGTCGAACTAACTACCATGAAACAATCCCTGGTAACTCGTAAGAATCGAAAAGTGCGTTTGCTGCGCGAACTTTACCCGCAGCTCCATATTCAGGTCTACTATCAGAAGGACTTCGAGAACCTGGTGTTCAAGTACGGCTTGGCCGGGCAGCCGGCGAAGGTATGAGCGGCGAGCCACTGCCGGGAGTGGAGCGTGTTCTATTCACCGCCGAGGAAATCGATGCGCGCATCCGCACGGTAGCGGCCGGGATTTCGCGCGATTATAGCGGTAAGACCATCAAACTGGTGGGTGTGCTGAAGGGATCGGTCTTCTTTCTCACCGCCCTGGCGCGCTACCTGGAGCCGCCGGTGAAGATCGACTTCCTGGGCATCTCGAGTTTTTCCAATAAGAGCGGGGCCCCCGGACTGGTGCGCATCGCCAAGGACCTCGACGAAAGCATCGAAGGCGAGGACGTGCTGTTGGTGGAAGATATCGTGGACACCGGATTCACTTTGCGTTACTTGTTGCAAACGCTGGCGGGACGGGCGCCGAACTCCCTGGCGGTGTGCACCTTTCTCGACCGTAACTCGCGGCGCATCGTACAGGTGCCGGTGGACTACCGCTGTTTCGAAATTCCGGACCGCTTCGTGGTAGGTTTTGGTTTGGATTATAACCAGTTACACCGTAATCTCGGCTTTGTAGCCGTTTGGAAACACGAGAAGAGTTAGAAAGACAACTTTGGCCCAAAATTTTCTTGAGAAATAAGCGTCGCGCTCGTCACTTTCGGTTAGAATGAGACTACACAGAGAAAGTGAGGCCTGAGGTGGACTCTTCGGTTCTATTCATCTCCAGTTACCCGGACGATGCTAGCCGCCTCTCTCACATGTTGCAAGCGCTTCCACTGGGATTGGTGCATGTTACCAACCTTAAGCTGGCGCGCCATGAGTTGGAGCAGCGTCCTTACTCGGTGATCTTGAGCGAAGCGTTTCTGCAGGACGGGAAATGGTTGGATGTGCTGGACTTGGCCAGAGAGTACGACGGCCGGGTTGAAGTAATTGTCACCGATCAGGACGCGGATGCCAGATTGTGGGCTGAAGCTCTGAATTTGGGCGCCTACGACGTGCTCAGCCAGCCCTTTTATGCGCCCGAAGTGCGTCGGATTCTGCACAATGCCTGCTCGCGTGTGGAGTGCCGCTCACGACGCTTCGCGGCCGCCAACTGATCCCGGAGAGTTTCGGTGGGGGCCGGCAATTCGCCTGCCCGTGGCGGAACGAAGAGCGGATGAGGGAAGGCCCGTTGATCGCCCATCCGACAATTAGCCGAATCGTGCCTGTGCGCGAATAACTTCACATTCCCGTCCGGCAAACGTGGGGGTGCGCACTCATTCCGGTGGTTGGGCCACCGACAGACTGCTAGAATCGAATGAGTGCCGTGCTTTCAGGTTCTGTAACTAGAGTTATTTCAGGGTGTTGGCTTCTGCTCATGCTGGCAGCCTGCCAGCCCTCCGCAGAGCACGCCCCTGCCATCGGATACGCCTATGTCGGCCCGGAGGTACTAAAGATCCGAAAGGAGATTCCGACACAATCGCCTACGGTGGCGACAGTGCGGCACGGCGCGAGGCTGGAACTGCTGCTGCAAAGGCGGCGATTCCTGAAGGTCCGCGCCTCTTCCGGGGCGGAAGGCTGGGCCGACGAAAACCAATTGCTGAGCGAAGGCGACATGGAGATGCTGCGCGATCTGGCGAGCCGGTCCGCTGCACTGCCGTCCCAAGGCAGGGCCGGCGTTCTGGGCGATCTCCGAGTGCATATTCAACCCGCGCGTCTTTCGCCCGGCTTCGCCATGATCAAGCCGGGTGAAAAAGTGGATGTGCTGGCGCACACCGCGACGCCGCACACGTTCGTACCGCCGCGGCGTCCTCTGTTCACGCCTGCTCCCAAGAATCCGCGGCCGGCCGCTTCCAAGAAAGCGCCGAAATATCCGCCTCCGCCGATGCCCAAACCGCCGGGACTGCCGGAAAATTGGCTGGAGTTGTCGGGTATCGACCCGGAAGACCCCGATCCTGCCCCTCACCCGGCGCAGCCGGCCGAACCTTCCAAGCCGGTGCCGACCGAGGATTGGAGCCTGATCAAGGCGCCTGACGGGGAGGTGGGCTGGGTGCTGACGCGCCCGCTACAAATGGCCATTCCCGACGAGGTCCAGCAGTACGCCGAAGGGCACCGCATCGTGTCATTTTTCTCCTTGGGAAAGGTGCATGATGGCGATCTCACCAAGGATATCTGGGTGTGGACCACAATCTCCGATTCGTCGCCGCGCACCATCGACTTCGACAGCTTCCGCGTGTTTGTCTGGAGCATTCGCCACCACCGCTACGAAACCGCCCACGTGGAGCACGATCTGGACGGCCATTCGCCCGTCTTAGTGCATGAAGTCCATTACATTCCGGGCGTCCGGAACTCCGGCGATGCGGGTACTTATCCCGGCTTTTCGGTTTGCGCGGAGTGGACCGAGGGAGCTTTGCAGCGCCACGACTATGCGCTGCTGGGCAACGTCGTGCGCCGGGCGGGGGTAGAGCCATGCACGCTGCCGCCGCCTATGTTCGACTGGCAGGCGGCCCCACCCACCGCGAATCGGCCCGCGCCGGTGCCGCCGCCGCTGCCCTCAACGTCGAGCCCAAGCTTCACGCAGCGATTTCGCCGCCGCGTCTTGCACTGGTTTGGGAAATAGTTCCCGCTATCGGCTTCCGGGCTGCGCGGCTGAAAGTTACTTGCGCGAGCCTCGCTGCGGATTTCGCAAAGCCGTCTGCCGCATCTTGTGCTTCTTCCGCTTGGGCTTGCTGATGAGGAATGTGCCGCTACCTACATACTCCGCCCGATAAAGCTTATCTTCCGCCAAGAGAACTTCTCCTTTTGTTTGGGTGGTTCGACTCGAACCAGGATTGACTACTTATTGTAACGCGCGCGCATGGTGGCGCGCACGACGGTGCGGGCATTATCCTGAAGGTTGACCATTCTCCGCAAACGGTTCTTCCCAAACCGCGGACTAGCGGCGCTGTTCCTTGTGGCCGCCGCCGTGGCATGGGCCCAAACCCCGTCCGCGCAGGAATCTGTCTGCGCCCAGGTTCCAGCCATCACGCGGCAGCTTACCGAGATCTCCGGCCTCAGGCTGAAACACCCCGTGCCCTGCCACTTCATTAGCAAGGACGAAGTGAACCAGTTTCTCAAGAAACGGATCAAAGAAGCCGCCAGCCCGGAAGAGATTCGCGCCGAAGAGCTGACGCTCAAGAAATTCGGCCTGGTGCCGGCCGACTACGACCTTGCCAAGAACACCATCGACCTGCTCACCGAGCAGGCCGCGGCTTTCTACGATTTCGACCGCAAGAAGTTGTTCATTACCGAGACCACGCCTTTTGAGACGCAGGAGCCGGTGCTGGCGCACGAGTTGTCCCACGCGCTGGCGGATCAGAACTTCGACCTGGCGCGTTACACCCGGCAGGGGCGCAAGAGCGACGACGGCTCCACGGCGCGGCTGGCGGTGATGGAAGGCCAGGCGACCTGGCTGATGTCCGAATACCTGGCGCGGCGTAACGGCACCAGCCTGAAAGACAATCGCGAGATGGCGAACGCCATGTCCGGCATGACGGACAGTTCCGGGGGCCAATATCCGGTCTTCGAGAACGCCCCGTTGTACCTGCGCGAGACGCTGATCTTCCCTTACACCAAGGGCATGTTGTTCCAGCAAGCGGTTTTCGAGCGGGATGGGCAGTCCTCTTTCGCCGAGGTGTTCCGTAAGGCGCCGGTTTCCACCCAGCAGATCCTGCATCCGGAGCGGTATTTTTCGGGCGCCCAACCCACCGACCCGCAACTGCCCGACCCGCACCTGGGCCACGGATATAAAGCGTTGATCGGCGGCAGCCTGGGCGAGTTGGAGCACGGCATCATGCTTCGCCAATACTCCGGCCAAAAGACCGCCGATAGGCTCGCGCCGCACTGGCGCGGTTGCAATTTCGAGCTGCGCGAAAACAAGAAAGCGGGCCGGGCGGTGCTGTTGTACGTCGTCGAGTGGGACGGCGCGGACGCCGCCCAGGGCTACTTCGATGCCTATCGGGACCTGCTGCAAAAGAAGTGGAAGAAGATGGAAATCTCGAGCCGAAGCGCCGACAGCGTGATCGGTTCCGGCGACGACGGCCGCTTTGAACTGCGCCGCAGCGGAACGCTGGTGACCAGCGTCGAAGGATTGGAGCCGTAAGGCAGTGGGACGGGCCATCTCCGTTTGTGGTTTGTCATTCTTCACCATGCCGCAGCGCTTGACAGACGACAAAAGGCCATCGTCTGTCCCACTATCCTTTACACTGGTGAAATATGTTGTCCATGCGAATGATGGCGGTTGCATGCGCGGCGGTGTTCGCGCTGGCCGCGCAGCAAGTGCCGCGGAAGGCTGCCGAGCTCGGCGTCGACACCGTCGACGGAAAGAGTCTCGCCCTCTCGCATTACCGTGGTAAACCGCTGGTGCTGGCGTTCATTCTCACCGGCTGCCCGCACTGCCAGCACGCGGTGGGAGTGCTCTCCCAGTTGGAGCCGCGTTATCACGCCCGCGGGCTCGAGATGCTGGCCGTAGCCCTGGATCGGGATGCCGCGGCCGCCATCCCCGGCTTCCTCGAGACATTCCATCCGCCATTTTCGGTGGGGTTTCTTCGCGACAACCGCGTGGCCGCCGATTTCTGCCAAATCCCGCCAATGCACGTTCCCCACATGCCCATCGTGCTGTTTATCGACCGCGAAGGAACCATCCGCCAGCAGCACGAGGGCACTGAGCCGTTTTTCGAAGATGGCCGGCAGGAGCAGCATTTGGCTGCCGCGATCGAAGATCTGCTGAAGTAAACGCCTACTCCACGTCAACGAACCGCGACGCTGGCAACCGCTCCCCCAAAAGCTGTGAAGAAATATAGCCACCGATGAACACCGATAAACACCGATAAAGGAAACCAAGGTTCTATCTGCGTTCATCGGTGTTCATCGGTGGCTATAAAGAATTTTTCACAGTTCCTCACGGTCGCGGCTCGGACTCGCGGCGGGAACAGCCCTCATCTATTGCAAATTGAATTCAGCACCGTGGCTAGCCGCACTCCGGCCTTTTCGATCTGAGCGGCGACCACGCCATCGGCGGCCTGTTCGTAGGCGGCGTCCAGCACAATCGCGCCATCGGCAGCGGGTTTAGGCAGTTTGCCGTAGGTGATCTTCTGCGCCAGACGGTGCGATTGCTCGGCCCAATCCTCCGCTCGCCCTTGGGACCATTTCTTGCGGTGTTGCTCAGCCTGTCGATCGAGTTGGGCGAACAGCTCCGGCTCTTTGGGCATCTGGTTGAGCAGGCCGCTGTCCCAGACACTGTGCAGATTGGTGGGCCGGCCGTGGAAGACCACTTTGACGTCGTTGCCGCCCTTGTCGTGGTTGTCGACCGAGTGCAGCGGCTGGTGCAGGTCGCCCACGAAATGCACCACGAACAGGAGCGCTTCCTTGCGTTGCTCCGGGCTTGCCCGCGGATCTTGCAGCACCGCTCCGAAGCCCTCCAGGCTGGCCACGATGCACTGGCCCTTGGGACAATCGCGTGCCATGTCGAGGCGCCGGGCGTCCAAGGGGATATCGACATAGTGCCAGGGGCCGGTATCCGGCCGGGAGTGGCGGATTTCGTCCGGCCAACTGGCCAGCTCGGCGATGGATTGCCCGGGCCCGAGAATGCTGGCGATCCGGGCCTTGGCTTTATCGGTAAGTTCACGCTCCGCGATGCGCGCCACCAGCCGGTGACCTTCCGGTCCCCAGGCAAAGGCGGGCGTTTGCAGGCTAAGTGCCGCTACCAGCAAGAATTTGCGCAAGTTTCAGGCTAGCATGGGCGGGATGGGCGCCGATTGCGCAACGGGGGCCCCGTCAGCCGGCGCCGCCGCTTCGTTTGACCCCTGCCCCAGCGATTCGCTACACTCAGCAGAAAATCTTTTGTCTTCGTTAGGCGGAAGGGGTACCTGCATCATGCGACGCACAATCGGTTTCGCCGTTCTCATTTCGGTGGCCTCCGTTCACGCGCCGGCCCAGCGGCGGGGAGGCGGGGGCGCCGCTCTGCCTCAGAATCTGCAATTCCGATTCATGGGCCCGGCCGTGGGCAACCGCATCTCCGCCGCCGCAGGCATCCCCGGCGACCCGACCACTTACTATGCCGGCGCGGCATCCGGAGGCGTCTGGAAGTCCACCGACAGCGGCAAGAGTTGGGTACCAATTTTCGATGACGAGCCGGTGCAGGGTATCGGATCGCTCGCCGTGGCGCCCAGCGATCCCAAGATCGTCTGGGCCGGCACCGGCGAGGCCTGGGCCATCCGCGATAGCGACATGATGGGCGACGGCATCTACAAATCCACCGACGCCGGCGCCACCTGGCAGCACATGGGACTGGCCGAAACCGGCCGCATCGGCCGCATCGCGATTCATCCCACCGACCCCGGCATCGTCTACGTCTGCGCCGCCGGACGCCTCACCGGCCCGCAGCGGGAGCGCGGCGTGTTCAAAACCACCGACGGCGGCCGCACCTGGGAGCAGGTTCTGTTCGTCGACCCCAACACCGGCTGCAGCGGCCTTAGCATGGACGCCCACGATCCGGAAACCCTCTTTGCCGGCACCTGGCAGGCCGAAATGCACACATACGGGCTGTACAGCGGCGGACCGGGCAGCGCGGTCTATGTCACCCACGATGGCGGCGCCCACTGGAAGAAACTGGAAGGCCACGGCCTGCCGCATTCGCCCGTCGGCAAAATCGATGTGGCCGTCGCTCCCCCCGATTCCAAGCGGGTCTACGCCCTGATCCAGACCGCCGAACAGGGCTCCATCTGGCGCTCCGGCGATGGCGGCGAAACCTGGACCAACGGAAGCTGGCAGCGAGCGCTCATCGGCCGCGCCGGCTACTACATTCACCTGGCCGTTTCCACCTCCAATCCCGACGAGGTGCTGGTGGCCAATTCCTCTTTCTGGCTTTCCAGCGACGGGGCCAAGAGTTTCCGCGAAGTGCGCTGGGGCGGCGACACCCACGACATCTGGATCGACCCCAAAGACAGCAAACGCATCCTGGTCACCCACGATGGCGGCATGTATATGACCACCGACCATGGCGCCACCTCCGCCACCGTGACTCTCCCCATCGGCCAGATCTACCACGTGGCCGTGGATAACGACGTGCCCTATCACATCTACGGCAACATGCAGGACGACGGCACCATGCGCGGCCTCAGCACCACCCAGGAAGCCGGCCCCAACGTTCCCGGACAGAACCAGGGCGGACGCGGATTCGGCGGGCGCGGTGGAACGGGCGTGGGCGCCTGGGAGCACACTCTCGGCGGCTGCGAATCCGGCTTCACCCTGCCCGACCTCACCGATACCAACATCGTGTGGGCCACCTGCTACGGCAATGAAGTCACCCGTTACGACGCCCGCACCAGGCTGGCGCGCTCGGTAAGCCCGTGGCTGCATACCCTCGATGCCGCTCCCGACCAGGTCAAATACCGCTGCCATTGGAGTCCGCCGCTGGCCATCGATCCGTTCGACCACAACGCGATTTATTACGGCTGCCAGAAGATCCTCCGCACCACAAACGGCGGCATGAGCTGGAGCGAAGTGAGC
>JBEKZL010000216.1:0-12912 GCA_049509915.1 Bryobacteraceae bacterium
TAAAATCCGTTCAGGAATGGATTTGGCATTGCATCCAGGATCTAAATCGTTGAAAATAATCGTTCAGCCACAGAGGTGGTCATAGTGAACAGCCAGATGATGGCTGCCGTGCTGTACGGCAAGGAACACTTGCAGGTAGAGCCGGTAGCTGTTCCGACTATCGATAGCGGGGACATTCTTGTTCGCGTCAAGGTGGCGCTGACTTGCGGCACCGACGTCAAGGTATTTCGCCGTGGATACCACGCCCGCATGATTGTTCCCCCGGCGGTTTTCGGCCACGAACTGGCCGGTGACGTGGTAGCGGTAGGCGAAGCGGTCAGAGGGTTCTCCGTGGGTCAGCGGGTGGTGTCCGCCAATTCCGCGCCCTGCGAGCAATGTTATTTTTGCCGTCGCGGTCTGGAAAACCTGTGCGAAGACCTGTTGTTCAATAATGGCGCCTATGCCGAGTACATCCGCATTCCGTCGCGCATCGTCGAGCGCAACACGTATCTGATCCCCCGCCACGTGGGTTATCATGACGCCGCGCTGCTGGAACCGTTGGCCTGCGTGCTGCGCGGGTGGGAAGAGACCCTGCCGCGCCCGGGCGACGTAGTGACGATCATCGGCCTCGGTCCGATCGGGCTGATGTTCGTCAAGATCGCCAAGCTGTCCGGCTGCCGCGTCGTGGCGGTGGGCCGGCGGCAAACGCAGTTGAAACGCGCGGCGGCATTGGGAGCGGACGAACTGATCGTGGGCGATGACGCCAGCGATCCGGTGAAAACGGTGCGCGGGCTGACCGGCGGCCGGGGCGTGGATATCGCCATCGAAGCCGTAGGCAAGCCGCAGACCTGGCAGTGGGCGGTGAACATGGTGCGGCGCGGCGGCACGGTGAATTTCTTCGGCGGCTGTCCCAATGACACCACGGTGAACCTGGATACGCAGCTGCTCCACTACTCGGAGATCACCTGCAAAGCGAGTTTCCATCACACTCCGGCCTATATTCGCAAAGCTCTGGACCTGGTGTCGAACGGCCACATCGCGGCTTCGTTCTTCGTGAACCGGGAGGAGCCGCTGGCCAATCTGCTGGAAGTGATGCGCCACCTCATGAGCCATAACGGCCACCTGAAGACGGCGATCGTTCCCTGACCGCGTAACTGGGCGGCAACAAATTATAGCCACCGATGAACACCGATGAACGCCGATAAATCCTTCGATTTTCTCATCGGTGTTTATCGGTGTTCATCGGTGGCTGTTTTTCTTCACTCCCTTCCCGCTTCCGCCGAGGAAGAACCGAGATGAAGGCAGGCACGTTCGACCTGGC
The DNA here is from genome assembly GCA_049509915.1 of Bryobacteraceae bacterium. Classification (GTDB taxonomy): domain Bacteria; phylum Acidobacteriota; class Terriglobia; order Bryobacterales; family Bryobacteraceae; genus JBEKYD01. Next base: position 1,301 of record JBEKZL010000216.1, read on the forward strand.
GCCCGCCGAGTTCGTCCGCTCCCCGGAAGCGCTCGGCAAAGTGTACTCCCCCGGCGAAGCGCGAGCCTACACGCGCCGGCTGGCCACGCATCACTACGAGAACTTTCACGTGGTGAGCTTTCTGCTTCCCCAGCGGCTGCACCAGGATTTCTTCAACGTCTACGCCTACTGCCGCTGGGCGGACGACCTCGGCGACGAAATCGGAGACCGGGCGGAGAGCTTGCGGCTGCTCGAGTGGTGGGGCGGTTTGCTCGATGAGATGTACGCGGGACGGGCTACGCACCCGGTGTTCGTCGCCTTGTTCGATACGGTGGCGCGGCACTCCATTCCGAAGCAGCCATTTGCCGATCTGATCCGGGCATTTGTGGCGGACCAGACCGTGACCCGCTACCGGACGTGGGAGGACGTGCTGGCTTACTGCCGCTTCTCGGCCAATCCGGTGGGCCGGCTGGTGCTGTATCTTTGCGGCTACGCGGACGCGGAACGGCAGCGGCTTTCCGACGCCACCTGCACGGCGCTGCAGCTTGCCAATTTCTGGCAGGATGTCACGCTGGATCTTTTGAAGGACAGGGTATACATTCCGCTCGAAGTATTGGAGCGTCACGGGTATTCGCTGGAGGAGCTGACGGCGCGGCGCTTCAGCCCGGCGTTTCGCAATGCCATGCGGGAAATCGTGGAGCGCGCGCGGGCGTTGTTTCTGGAGGGCCTGCCGCTGGTGGGATTGGTGGGCCGGCGCCTGGCGCTCGATCTGGATCTGTTCAGCCGGGGCGGCTTGCGGGTGCTGGACAAGATCGAAGAGATGGACTACAACGTCCTGGCGCGGCGGCCGGCGATTTCAAAGGGCGAACGGTTGACCTTGCTGGTGGGCGCTTTGGCGAGGGTCGCGTTTTCGCGAGCAGCGTGATGACGACGATCGACGAATCCTACGCCTATTGCCGCTCGGTGGCGCGCGGCAAAGCCAAGAACTTCTACTATTCCTTTTTACTGCTGAGCCGGCAGCAGCGCAAGGCGATGTGCGCTATCTACGCCTTCATGCGGCACTCGGACGATCTGAGCGACGAGGCGGGCGCGTCGCGGGCGGCTCTGGAGAGCTGGCGCGCCCAGCTCGAAGACGCGCTGGAGGGCCGTTTCAGCGGGCACCCAATCTGGCCGGCGTTTCACCACACGGTGCGGCGGTTTTCGATTCCAGCCGCGTATTTTCGGGAAATGATCGCGGGCGTGGTCTCCGACCTGGAGCCGCGGAGTGTGGAGAGCTTCGATCAACTCTACGGCTACTGCTACCAGGTGGCCTCGGTGGTGGGCCTGACCATCATTCATATTTTCGGATTCGATACGCCGCGGGCGCTGCCGCTGGCGGAAAAGTGCGGCGTGGCCTTCCAGCTCACTAACATCCTCCGCGACATCCGCGAAGATGCCGAACGGGGGCGGATTTACCTGCCGGCCGAAGACCTGCGGCAATTCGGCGTGAGCGAGCGCGATCTGCGCGAGGGCCATCGCAGCGAAGGCTTCCTGCGGCTGATGCGGTTCGAAGCCGACCGCGCGCGCGCCTATTACGACGAGGCTGCGCCGCTGCTCGACCTGATTCATCCGCGCAGCCGGCCATCGCTGTGGGCGCTGATCGCCATCTACTCGGGCCTGCTGGAGCGCATCCGCCGCGGCAACTTCGACGTTTTCAGCCATCGCGTGCGGCTCACCGCGCTCGAGAAAAGCTGGATCGTATTGCGGGCATTCACGCGGTTAGGGATTGAAGCGCGCTAAGGGCCGCCAAGAAATAACTGTGCCATTTCGGCGTGGCGCACGCTACACGAGCGGGTGTCGAGAGAGTCTCGACACGGCACGCACTCGTGCGTGCGCCACGTCGCGCCCCAGGATTTGGCATGGTTATTTCATGACGATTCCTAAGCCGTCACCGGCGCGTGCGGGTCTCGCCGGGACCTTCGAGTTTTGTCTGCGTTCATCGGTGGCTATCAATTGACGGTCGCGGCTCGGACTCGAGTATCGCATAGAGGAGACTGCTCTTCCAGGTTCCGTGAATCCTCAGGTTGCCAACCAGGAAGCCTTCCTTTCGCATGCCCACCTTCTCCAGCACCCGCGCCGAGGCGGGGTTCTCCGGAAGACAGGTGGCCCAGATCCGATGCATCCCGAGTTCTCCGAATGCGACATCGAGCAGTTGCCCGGCCGCGTCGGTCGCGATTCCCTTGCCCCAGAATTCGGGATTCACGAGGTACCAGATCTCGCCCTCTTCGGCGCCCCGCAGCACCACCACGCCGCAGAGGCCAATGAGATCGCCGCTCGGGAAGTTGCCGATCGCGCGAACCACGGATCGCCAAGGCTCCGAGGGAGACTCGAGAATCGAGCTGCGAAGGAATTCCTCGCTCTCCTCTCGCGAGCACACCGGCAGGAGCATGTAGCGCACAACGTCCATTCGGGAGACCAGGGCGTGGACAGCGTCGAGATCGGACAATTCCAATTTGCGCAGCTTGACCATGGCCTGAGGCTCCTTCCAGAATACAGGGGGCCCCTCGCCAGACCAGGGTGCTACCGGCTCGGTAAGGACTGCAAACACGCGGCACTCGTAGGCGAGCGGCGGCCGGCAGGGAGCGGTTTCCGCGCTTAAACCGTGAAATCCCCAGATCGGTCCGGTCTCGCAGCCGGGGGCGGTTCTTGGCGAAGGGCTATTCCGGAATCAGGCTAAGCTGGCGAGGGTCCGACCAGGGCTTTTCCTGCTGGGGTTTTTCCTGTTTGGGCCTTTCCAGATCGTCGTGGCTGGGATTCCAGCGGCGGATGAGCTGGTTGATACGCAGCGAAGCTTCCCAAATTTCGAGCATTAAGGTGCAGCGCGGGCACCCGCCCTTAATGCCGCCGAGGCCGTCGATAGCGGGGTTGTACCGCTTGTGGCGCGAACAGCGCCCATTAAACTTGCGGCTTCGAATCTTCAAGGCGCGGGAGTCAGACCTTTTCGACTTCCTTGGTTTCCGGCGCGCCCTTGAACGCTTGCTTGAAGTTCCGGATCCCTTCGCCCAAGCCCTTGGCCACTTCGGGAATCTTCTTGCCGCCGAACAGCAGCAGAGCCACCACGAGGATGACCATCAGTTCCGGGAATCCAATCGTTTCCATCGCAGGACCTCGTTCCAAGAGAATTAACGGATCCATTGTAACGCCGATCAGCCGTCAGTTTTCAGTGCACAGTGGATGCTTGACCGTTCCGGGGAGGTCCGTTCCCGCAGACCGCTCCCTACGCCCAGCTTGGCTTGACCCCGGATTACCGACAACCGGCAGCGCGGTACAATCCCTGGTAAATGGCATCGTCACGGCAGATGCGGCTGGTGAGGTGGGCCAGGCTTCGGGTCACGGTGGTGAGCCTGGTTTCGCTGCTGATTCTAGGTACGCTCATTTATCTGCTCTCGGGCGGCGGGCTATTCACTCGCCGGGTGGTGATTTTCCTCTACGTGCCGGATGCCACCGGGGTCGCGCCGGGCGCCCCGGTGCGGGTCGATGGCATCGACGTGGGAAGAGTAGCGGCAGTCGGGCTTAGCGGATCGAAACAACTCGACCGGGTGATCCGCGTCAGCCTCAAGGTCGACAGCGTGCAATTGCCATCCATCCACACCGATTCGACGGCGCAGATCAGCGCCGACACATTGATCGGAGACAAGTTCGTCGATATTGCCAGCGGGTCCGGCGTCGCCCCAATCCGGCCCGGCCAGGAGCTGCGCCTGAAGGAGCAGGCCGACCTGATGCGCACTCTGGACCTGGCGCAGTTCAACGAACAGTTGCGCCAAATCGACGCCGTGCTCAGCGACATCGAGAGCGGAAAGAACGCAGTGGGGCAACTGGTGCTGAGTGCGGATCTCTACAACGACCTGCGGGACCGGCTGACGGGACTCGAAAAGGGGCTGCGGCGCGCCGTGGATGTCAGCGGAACGCTGGGACAGGTGATCTATGGGCGGGATGTTTACCAGCGGATCGCCGAGCCGCTCGAAGCTCTGGACCACAGTATCGAACTGATTCAGGAGGGGCAGGGAACGGCGGGACACCTGGTGCGCGACGAGGCCGAATATCGAAACCTGGCGAGCCAGGTGGCGGACTTGCAAAAGGGCATTGCCGAGGTGAGGAGCGGGCCGCTATTGGCCTCGGAGGCGCTGTATGCGGACTGGAACCGGAAGCTGGGCCAATGGATCGCCGCCGTCGACGACGTCAACTCCAACCCCGCGTTTGAGACTTCGGCGGCGTACGATAATTTGAATGGCATGGCGGGAACGCTGCGCGATACGCTGCGGGATTTCCGCCAGAACCCGAGGAAGTACCTGCGGCTGAAGGTGTTTTAGAATGTGGGACAGGCCTCCCGGCCTGTCGGCTTCATGCACAGTTAGGATGAGAGACACAAAGACGACAGGCCGGGAGGCCTGTCCCACAGGCGATTTTGGTTTTGAAGTGGTGGCCGAGTGTTCTCGCACCCGTGCCCGGGCGGGTTTGCTACGGACGCCGCACGGAACCCTTGAGACGCCGGTGTTCATGCCCGTTGGCACCCAGGCCACGGTGAAGGGATTGTCGCCTCGCGACCTGGCCGAGGACCTGGGCGTTCGGATTCTGCTGGCGAACACCTATCATCTATATCTGCGGCCCGGCCCCCAGACCATCGAAGGCCTGGGCGGGCTGCACCGGTTCATGGCATGGCCGAACGCGATCCTGACGGATTCGGGAGGATACCAGGTATTCAGCCTGAGCGGTCTCAGAAAAATCACCGAGGAGGGCGTGACGTTTCAGAGCCACCTGAATGGCGATTCCCATGCCTTCACGCCGCGTTCGACGGTGGATGCGCAACTGGCCTATGGCAGCGATATCCTGATGGCGTTGGACGAATGTCCGGAGTACCCTATAAGCCACGCGGCGGCGCGCCGCAGCATGGAGCGCACGCTCGATTGGGCGCGGCAGGCGAACGATCACTATTTAGGGCGCATCGGCCAGATGGAAACCGCCCACGCCCTGTTTCCGATCGTGCAAGGTAGTACGTACCGGGACTTGCGGCGGGAGTGCGCGAGCGCTCTGGTTGATCTGGACGCGGCGGGCTACGCGGTCGGCGGGCTTTCGGTGGGCGAACCCCGGCCCCTGAGTCTGGAGATGGTGGAAGCCACCGAAGATATTCTGCCGCGCGCGCGCCCGCGATACGCGATGGGGGTTGGCATGCCGGAGGAACTGCCCGAATACGTGGCCCGCGGCGTGGACATGATGGATTGCGTGCTGCCATCGCGCAACGCCCGCAACGGCTGCCTGTTCACCTCCCGGGGCCGGGTGATCATCAAGCACGCGCGCTACAAGGACGATCCTCGCCCCCTGGATGAAGCCTGTTCCTGCTACACCTGCCGGAACTTCTCGCGGGCCTATCTCCGCCACCTGTTCCAGGCCAGGGAGATTCTGTACGCCGCGCTGGCGACCCGCCACAACCTGCGGCGCTACCTTGACATCATGCGGGGGATCAGGCAGGCTATAATATCAGATTCATATCTGGAATACTTGAAGTGTGCGTGCGCGGAGTCCCTGGACGACCGCTGACATCTCACACTCGATTGGTCGCAACGTGTATCTGAATCTATTCGTGCAAACGGCGCCGTCCGGCTCTTCTTCATTCCTCGGAATCGTTCCGATTCTCCTCATTTTCGGCATTTTCTACTTCCTCTTATTCCTTCCCATGCAGCGCCAGAAGAAGCAGCAGCAGAAGATGCTGGCGAGCCTCGAAAACGGCCAGGTGGTGATTACGTCGGGCGGCATCGTCGGCACCGTTGTGGCCATCGATAACGATATTCTGGTGCTGCGGGTCAAGCCGGACAATGTGAAGATCCAGGTAACCCGCGGCTCGGTTTCGAGCCTGGCGGCGGCCGAAGGAAAAAAGTAGGAATTAAGGCAGCGACATGAAGACGAATTTGAAGGCGAGGGCCGCGGTGATTGCGGCGGTCATCCTGATATGCATTTACGGGATCGTCGGGGTGCCCAAATCCAAAGCGGATCTCGCGCAGAACCTGAAGAACAACATCCGGCTGGGGCTGGACTTGAAGGGCGGCAGCCACCTGGTGCTGGAAGTCGAGGTGCAAGACGCTGTCAAGGCGGATGCCGACCTGACCATGGAACGGCTCAAGGACGATCTGAAAAAACAGAACATCACCTGGGTCAGCATGGACCGTAACGAGCCGCAGTCGGTCCAGGATGCCAACAGCGTGCTGGTTACGGTCAAGGGCGTTCCGGCCACGCAATCGAGCGATTTCCGCAACATCGTCAACGAGAAGTATCCGACCTACGTGCTGGCGGCGATCAACTCCAGCGACTATACGATGCGGCTGCGGCCTTCGGACCTGATCGCGCTCAAGCGCGACACCGTGCAGCGCACCATCGATACCATCGACAACCGCATCAACGCGCTGGGCGTGGCCGAGAGCTCGGTGCAGCAGTACGGGCAGGCCGGCGCCGACTATGAGCTGCTGGTGCAACTGCCCGGCGTGGACGACCCGGCGCACGTTAAAGAGCTGATCGGCACCGCCGCCGTGCTCGAAATCGACTCGGTGAAGGAGGGGCCGTTTGCCAGCCGTGAAGAGGCCCAGGCGCAGCACGGCGGCGTGCTGCCGCTGAATACCAGGCTCGTGCGAGCCAAGCCGCGCGGCGCCTCCGAAGGCGTGCAGTGGTATCTGGTGGGCCGGCCTCCGGTAGTGAACGGCGCCGAGATGCGCAATGCGCGTCCCGGCCAGGACGATTTCCGCAAATGGCAGACCAGCTTCACGCTGTCGCCCGAGGCGGGCAAGCGGTTCGGCACGTTCACCGAGGCCAACATCGGCAACAAGCTGGCCGTGGTGCTGGATAATCAGGCCGTGAGCGTCGCCACGATCGAGGCGCGGATCGAGGATTCGGGCCGGATCACGGGCCTGGGCAGCGAGGAGGAGGCGGAAGATCTTTCCCGCTACCTGCGCTCCGGCTCCCTGCCGGCCAGCGTGAAGTACCTGGAAGAAGATTCGGTGGGGCCGTCGCTGGGCGCGGATTCGATCCGGGAAGGACTCTCCGCCGGCGTGGCTGGTCTCATCGCCGTGGTGGCGGTGATGCTGGTCTACTACAAGCGCAGCGGGATCAATGCGGTACTGGCGCTGGCGCTGAATACCGTGATTTTGTTGGCGGCGATCTCGTATTTTTCGGCGGCGCTGACGCTCCCCGGTATTGCCGGCGTGATTTTAACCATAGGCATGGCGGTGGATTCCAACGTGCTGATCTTCGAGAGAATCCGCGAGGAGTTGCGGACCGGAAAGTCGGTGGTGGCGGCGGTGGACACCGGATTCGGCAAGGCTTGGTGGACAATTGTGGATACGCACGTCACCACGGTGGTATCCTGCGCATTCCTGTTTCTGTTCGGTGAAGGGCCGGTAAAGGGTTTCGCGGTCACGTTGACGATCGGGTTGATCGCCAATATTTTCACCGCGGTTTTCGTTTCGCGGACCATTTTCGACTATGAGTTGTCCGGCCGCCGTGGAATGGCCACATTGAGTATTTGAGCGGCGCGGGGGGCCGGCCGGAGATGGGCTCGGGCGGGTCTTTTTTCTTCCAGGTTTGGGAACGTGTGCGGGAACAATATGGGGAAGGCTGGTGTCCAAATGTTTTAAGCGACACCATGCACGGCAAGGGTAATGGAGTTATTTAAGCAAACCAACTACGATTTTCTCGGCAAGAAGTGGCCGTTCATTATCGCTTCACTGATTTTAACGGTTGCGGGGCTGGGTAGTATCGCCGCAAAAGGTGGTCTCAAGTACGGAATCGATTTCAAGGAAGGCGTGTTGATGACGGTGAAGTTCACCTCCGCGCCTCCACTGAATAAGATTCGTGCCGCCATGTCCGGCAGCCCTAAGATAAAGGGCGAGATATCGGTTCAGAATTTAACCGGAAGCGGCTCGGAGAATACGGTTCAAATCGGTACGGAAGCGCAGGAAGAAGGTCAGCTCAATGTCAACCGCCAGGATATGGTGGACGTGTTGTACGCCACCTTCGGACAGCCGGCCGGCGGTAAGTTGGATTTTAGCAACGCCGGTCACGACGCGCTTGTCAACCGCCTGCGGCAGCCGCTGGCCGAACACGGCGTCCCGCTCACCGACCAACAACTGGAAGACCTGATTACGGCGCTGCTCAGCGTGCGCGATACCCAGCACTCCGGGCTGATTACGGATTTCGGCCAGTTATCGGCGGCGCCTGGCGCGAGCGGGCAGGTGATTGCAACCTTGCGGCAGGAGACATATCTGGCGCCGTTCCACATTGGCGAGACCAAAATGGTCGGGCCTAAGGTGGGGGCGGAGTTGCGCCAGAAAGCGATTCTGGCTACTCTTTACGCTCTGGGTGGCATGCTGGTCTACATCGCCTTTCGGTTTGAGTGGATTTACGGTCTGGGCGCGGTGATCGCCGTCTTCCACGACACAATTATTACGATCGGGTTGTTCTCGCTGTTCAATAAAGAGATGACCATGACGGTCATCGCGGCCCTGCTCACGCTGGTAGGCTACTCAATGAACGACACCATCGTGATTTTCGACCGCATTCGCGAGAATCTGAAGTTTTCGCGCCGGGAACCGCTGGAAGCCGTGATGAACCGCGCCGTCAACCAGACGTTGAGCCGGACCGTCATGACGTCCGGTTTGACGTTCCTAACAGTGATCGCTCTATTTTTGTTCGGCGGACCCGTATTGAACGGGTTCTCTTTTGCCCTGGTTTGTGGCATTATTGTCGGGACGTATTCTTCCGTGTTTATTGCGAGCCCGATCGTACTGTTCTGGCATAACTACGCCGACCGGCGTGGGAAGTCGCCCACCGCGCCGTCGACGGCGCCGCGCACGGGGCCGGTACCCAAAAGTACCATTCGGGCGGTGAAGTGATGCGCAGAAGTTTTTGAAAGGAAGCGCTTATGTTCGAGCAAACTTTTGTAGCAACCGGAAAGACCAATAAGGGGTGGACGGTGGTGGTTTCCTTCACTGTCCAGTGCCTCCTCCTCGTCGTTGCAGTGATCCTGCCGATGGTGTATTTCGATGTGCTGCCGGCGGCCCAGTTGAGCAGCTTCCTGGTGGCGCCGCCTCCGCCACCTCCTCCTCCGCCGCCTCCTCCGCCGAATGCGGTTCCTAAGATCGTGAAAGTCATTCCGCGGCAGTTCGACGCCGGAAAGCTGATCACGCCGAAAGCGATTCCAAAAGATATCGCGATCATTCGGGAAGACGAACTGCCACCAGCCACGGCCGGTGCGGGCGTTTACGGTGGAATTGCGGGCGGTATCGGCGGGGGCGCGGCTGGCGGCGTGTTAGGTGGCATTATCAATTCGGTGCAGGCGGCAGCGCCGCCGCCACCACCACCACCTCCCAAGGCTGTGGTTCCGCAGCGAATCCGTGTCGGTGGCAACGTCCAGGCGGCCAACCTGATCAACCAGGTTCGGCCGGTTTACCCGCCGCTTGCCAAGCAGGCGCGTATTTCGGGCGTGGTGGAATTATCGGCGATCATCGGTAAAGATGGCCGCGTGCAGGACTTGAAAGTCGTCCGGGGGCACCCGTTGCTGGTGCAGGCGGCTCTCGATGCGGTGAAGAATTGGGTGTACCGTCCTACACTCCTGAACGGAGAGCCGGTCGAGGTCTCCACCACCATTGATGTGAACTTTACGTTGAGTCAGTAGTAACCCGGCGTTGTGCGCCGGACGTCGGTAAAGAGAAGTACCAAATCAACTCGCAGGAGATTATAAGAAATGTTCGCGCATTTGCATGCAATGTCGCTGTTCCTGCTGCAGGAAGGCGAATCCGTAGGTTGGGACCCGGTTCACCTGTGGGCCCAAATGGGAGTTCCCGCCAAGTTGGTGGTCATCCTCCTGTTCATCATGTCGGCGTACTCGATCGGCGTCATGATCGATCGCGCACTGGCGTACAGCGCGGCCAAGAAACAGTCGCGGCAATTCGCGCCGCTGGTGGCAGGCGCGTTGCGGGAAGGCAAGTTGGATGAAGGTATCAAGATTGCCGACCGCTACAAGAAGAGCCATCTGGCGAAGGTAGTCGTGGCGGGCTTGCAGGAGTTCCAAGCCCATCAGGTGTCGACTGAAATTCCCGGTGAAGAGATTGAAGCTTCCCGGCGCGCTTTGGACCGCTCCGAAGCCATTGTGCACGCCGAATTAAAGCGTGGCGTCAGCGGCTTGGCGACGATCGGTTCGACGGCCCCCTTCGTGGGACTGTTCGGAACGGTGGTCGGCATCATCAACGCGTTCAAAGGCATTTCCCAGAACAAGTCGACTGGTCTAGGCGCCGTGGCCGGCGGTATTTCGGAAGCTCTGGTCACGACCGCTATCGGCCTGTTCGTCGCTCTGCCCGCAGTCTGGGCGTTCAACTACTTCACTAATAAAATTGAAGCGTTCGACGTCGAGATGGGCAATTCCAGCTCGGAGCTGATCGACTACTTCCTGAAACGTAGCCAGCAGCGCACGGCCCGCAAGTAAGCGGTGCCAGTGAGTCGATATCGAGCGAACAGTTGGGATCCGGCGAGTAGAAGCGCGGGGAGGCGCAAAGTCCTCCCCGGGTTTCTTTCGGATTCAAGGGAGATAAGAACATGGCACGTCAACGGCAACGCAAAACCAACGAAGGGCTGAAACAGAAAGCCCCGCCTTTGGCTGCGGATATCAACGTCACTCCCATGGTGGACGTGATGCTAGTCCTACTGATCATTTTCATGGTGATCACGCCGATGTTGTCCAAAGGCAAGGACGTGGATAAGGTGAAAGCCCGCAACCCGATTCCGATGCAGGCCGCCGACAAGAGCGACGCCGTGCTGGTGGCGATCACGCGGGATGGCGGCACGTACCTGGGCAACGATAAAGTGGCTCCGGACGAGCTGGCGCCGAAAGTGAGGGATGCGCTGAGCGACCGCGTGGACAAACAGGCCTTTCTCAAGGCCGACCAGCGGGCGAAGTACGAGGTTGTCTTGCAGGTCGTCCAGAATCTACAGGCCGCGGGCGTCGATCAGTTGGGGCTTTTGACCGATCAGCTCCAGGACGCCAAAGGCAGGGCGGTGACGGGTGCCGGTGGCGGCTCGACCGCGCCGCCAGCCGCCCAATAATAGGAGCCGAAGGAAGGAAAAGGAGCAATTTTTATGTCAATGTCAGTTGGCGGTGGCGGTAGTCTGAAGTCCGACATGAACATGACACCCATGATCGACGTCCTGCTGGTGCTGATCATTATTTTCATGGTCATCACTCCGCTCACGCCGAAGGGGTTGGAGGCGCTGGTGCCGCAACCACCGCCGCCCGGAGCGCACGCCGACGAGTCTGACACGCGGACTGTCGTCATCACCATCAACGGCGATCACTCCATGTTGATCAACGCGGAACCGACCACCATGGATAATCTGGGACCACGGCTCGCGGACATCTTCAAGACCCGCGCCGAGCGCGTGGTTTTCGTAAAGGGCGATCCCACTCTGGAATACGTCTGGGTAGCTCAGGCGATTGACATCGCCCACGGCGTAGGTATCGACAAGGTCGGACTGATGCCGTTCAAAGACCTGGGACAATAGGAGCTTCGAAAGAAAGATGCGTAAATTGACATTGTTCCTGGCCGTCGGCTCGCTGG
>JBEKZL010000217.1:0-24883 GCA_049509915.1 Bryobacteraceae bacterium
CGGCCGCGTGGCCGTGCTCGATTTGAACCGCCATCACTTCGAACAAGCGCGCGAGCTATACGCCGATCTCTGGCTGGGATTTACCGAGCTCGAAATGGAACGCTGTCTCAAGACGGCCGGCTTCCGCAATGTGGAAACCGCCGTGGTGCATCGGGAGGCGGACGCGCCGCACTTTGAAACGCTGCTGGCAACAGGGGATAAGTAGAGCTGTGCCCCTGTGGCACCGGTTCCGGCCCTTGATTCGCCCCTTATCGCTTTGCACCGAACATCGACAGAAGGTGGTCTCGGGCCACGGTTTCACCCCGTACCGCACGCCATTTTGCAAATGCCGTTTCCGCCAGCGTGATCGCGTCCGCGACATCGGTTCCAACCGGCTTCCAGCCCATGTCGTAGTCGGCTCTGTGCCGATCCCCCTGAAGCTGTCCGAACGCGGTGATAACGTCCACCACTTGCGTCTCTTCGTGGGTTGGATTCCGCTTATCTTTCGGCGTGAACGATGCGTCTCGCATCCTCTGATGGTTGAACATGCGGGCAAGCCGCGCCCGTTGGTCGGCAAACGGCCAATTTGCCACGAAATCTCCTACCAGCAAATGAAACACGGCATATATAAGCGGTCGAGATTGCACGCCGCCGGCAGGAATCCCGATTTTCCGCATCGCCTTTCTCAGCCAAATGCCGGGCGTCTTCAAGCAGATCGTCCGCTAGGCCCACGCCGGTTCCTGTAAGGCTTCCTGCTCCGAGACGCTTCGGAAATTGTGATACGGAAACACGCCCATGGCTGGGAAATCAAGTTGCCGGGCCAGCCCCCAGACCACATTCGTGGCAACCTCGCTGGCGACCCCTCGCCGCTTCATCGGTCAGAACGATGCGGAAGAATATCGCCCACTGGCCGCTCCAGTCCTCGCCGATGTCGTAACGGATACGTACCACGTCCGGCGCCAGGTTCCTTTCGACTTCATCGATGGCGGCCCGGATTTCCGACTGCCTCGTGACTGCGGACGGTGAGTACATTTCCATCCGTAGCTTACCGCATTGCAATCTTCCTACGCCGCTTTCGCCATCGGCAACGGCTTCACTTTGGCCAGGCCGAAGGTTTCGAGCGCGCGGATCAACCACCAGGCCAGATCGATTTCTCCCCGGCGTACGGCGAACAGCGCCGAAGTGGGGTATTGGTGGTGGTTGTTGTGCAGTCCCTCTCCGGCCGTAACCAGGGCGATCGATTGCAGATTGGTGGCTTTGTTGTCGAAATTGCGGTAACCCACCATGTGGCAGATGCTGTTGATCGACGAGTTCAGCAGGATGTAGCCGATCACGTGCACCCACCATGCCGCCAGGCCCCACCACACCCCGAACATCAGCATGAAAATCGCGAGTCCGCCGAGCGCTCCGTATTCCAGCCCAGGGATGCGGTCGAGCGCGTCCAGCTTCCAGTCGGGCGTGTACTTGCGGATCGTCTGCTGGTTGCGTGCTTCCTTGCGATACATAAAGTAGTTGCCGAACAGCACCGTCCACATGCCGCGGAGATACGGGCTGTGGGGATCGCCCTTTTCGTCGGAAAAATGGTGGTGTTTGCGGTGTACCGCAGCCCACTGGCGCGGCACCACGCCAGTGAACAGGGTCAGTTCCAGGTGCATCAGCAACCCCACTACGGGATTCAATTCCAGGCTTTTATGCGTCTTGGTGCGATGCAGATATATGGTCGTGCAGAACACCGAAATTTGCAGGATCACCAGTGTGATCGCAGCCATCCATAGCAAACTCATCCGTTTTTCCCCACTCTCGATTGTTTTCAGGACCGAATTCTGAATGCACCCAAGCGGTGAACCGAGGAAACGCTCAAAATCGTGGCTCTATCATACCAGATTGGATGGTTCGGCACGAATCGGCCGGAAATTAGGGGCCAGCTACCCATTCGGCTCCAATCCACGCTACAATTGAAAAGTAGCGTCGAAACAAGTGAGTGGGCGAAAGCCCACTTTTTTATTAGACGCGTGCGGCTGCGAACGATGCGGGAAGCGGTGGCGTCTAAAATCGAGGAGATCGCCGGGCGGGTAGCCGGCTCGGAAGGGCTGGAAGTGGTCGAAGTCGAGGTCAAGGGCGGCGGAAACAGCCGTTTTGTGCGTATCTCAATCGACAAGCCGGAAGGCGTAACTCACGCCGACTGCGAACTGGTTTCGCAGCAGGTCGGCACCATTCTGGATGTGGAAGACGTGGTACCCGGCGGCCGCTACACGCTCGAAGTCAGCTCTCCCGGTGTCGAGCGCAAACTGGTCAAGCCCGCCGACTTCGAGCGGTTTCAGGGAAAGAAAGTCAAAATCGCGCTGCGCACCGCCATCGACGGCCGGCGGAATTTCGAAGGCACGCTCGCCGGGTTCGCCGAAAGTATCGTATCACTCGAAACCGCGCCCGGCCAACAACTCCATTTCGGCCTCGATCAGGTGCTGAAAGCCCACCTGAAGTTCGAGTGGTAACCTACCGGCAACGAACCCAAGACGACAGACGAGGGCACTTTGGAAACGATCTTTCAATCCATCGAGATTCTGAGCAAGGAAAAGGGTATCGATCCGCAGATCGTGCTCGACGCGGTCAAGGACGCCATGCTGATCGCGGCGCGCAAGCACTACCGGACTAACGAGGACTACGTCGCCGACATGGACGCGAAGACCGGCGCCATCAAGTTGTATGCCGTCAAGAAGGCGGTGGAAACGGTCGCCGACGCGGCCCATGAGATGACGATGGCCGAAGCCCGCCGCATCGATCCGGAGGCTGAAATCGGCGCGGAAATCCGCATTCCCAAGAATACCGAAGCGTTGGGACGCATTTCGGCGCAGACCGCCAAACAGGTGATTTTCCAAAAGGTGCGCGAGGCCGAACGCGAGACCGTTTTCAACGAATACTCCGGCCGCGCCGGCGAACTGGTCAACTGCACCATCAAACGCGTCGAGGGCCCCGACTACATTCTCGATCTGGGCAAGACCGAAGCCCGCCTGCCCAAGAAAGAACAATCGCGTCTGGAAAGCTATTCGGTTGGCGACCGCGTGCGCTGTGTCATCCGCCTGGTGGATAAGTCCAGCAAAGGCCCCGGCGTAGTCGTCTCGCGCGCGGCGCCGGAGCTCGTCATGCGCCTGTTCGAGCAGGAAGTGCCGGAAATCTACGACGGCACCGTTTCCATTCGCGGCTGCGCCCGGGAAGCCGGCGAGCGCACCAAGATCGCCGTACAGAGCCGCGACCGCGACGTGGACAGCGTGGGCGCCTGCGTCGGCATGAAGGGCATGCGGGTGCAATCCATCATTCGCGAACTGCGCGGCGAGAAGATCGATATCATCGAGTATTCCGAGGACTCGGTGGTTTTCGCCGGCCACGCTCTCAGCCCGGCCAAGGTCAGCCGCATTACCGTGCTCGACCCGCTCGAAAAGCACATGGAAGTGATCGTCGACGATTCCCAACTTTCGCTGGCCATCGGCAAGAAAGGGCAGAACGTCCGCTTGGCGGCCAAACTGCTCGGCTGGAAAATCGATATCAAGAGCGAGGAAGAGAAGCGCCAGGAAGTGGAATCGCAAATGGCCGCGCTGGTGGCGCCGGGCGCGCCGGTCGGCGTCCTGATCGATTACGGCCTGCCGGAGCAGGTTGTCGAGAAGCTGGCCCAGGCGGGCATCGGCACCGTCGAGCGCCTGGGCGAGATGACCCCCGAGCAACTGGAGGAGATCCAGGGGGTGGGACCGAAAATGGTGGAGAAGATTCAGGAGACCGTGGAGGCCTACTACAGCCAGTTCGAGGAGCCGGCTTCCACGCCGGCGGCCGAGGCGCCCTCTTCGGAAACTCCGCACGCGGAGGCCGCTCCCGGGGCCGCGGCCGAAATCGAAGTCGAAATCGAAGCCCCGCCGGCCGGCGAGGACTCCGCCGAGAATCCCGCTCCGGAGGGAGCTGAAGCGGCCGCGGAGCAGTTTGGTACCATGGTGGACGCGAGTTCTCCCCCTGACAATCCGCAAGGAGCGGGGCCAGAGCAAGCTCCAAGTGCGGTCGACGAGGTTGCCGACGCGAAGTAGATCGTTTTACCTATGAAGAAGATTCGAATCAACGAGCTGGCACGGGAATTGGAAGTCAAGGCTCACGAAATTCTGGAGCGCCTGCCAGAGCTTGGCGTTGCGGAGAAGAAGACGCATTCCAGCTCGATCGACGAAGACGTCGCGATCCGGCTGCGGCGCCTTTACGGCAAGGAGTCCCCAGTGAACGGTGACGGCGCCACGGACGATTCCTCGGCGATCGCAGTCGAGGAGGAGCCGGAGACCGTCCAGGCTGAGGAAATCGAAATCGCGCCTCCCGCCGAGGCTCACGTTCCCACCCCGGAAATCTCCGCCGCCGAAGTGGAGAAGCCGGCGGTAAGCGAGGCCGGCCGCCCCGCGCACGCCGCTCCGATCCGTCCGCCGCTGGCCGGCGGGCGCCCTGTACATCCTCCGGTAGTAGCTTCGGTCGCTCAGACGCCTCCCGCGGCGATTCCACCCACGTCCCAGACCCCGCCGCCCGTTCCCCAAACGCCGCATCCAGCAGCTCCAATGCCTCCAGTAGCAATGATCGCGCCAGGGCGCCCCAGCGCATCGGCAGCCAAACCGATTCCCGTTCCGTCCGGGCCCGCCCCCCGGCCGGGACAGATTCTTTCCGGGCCGCGTACGCCGCTGCCTTCAATGCCGGCGGAATCTTCCCGCCCGGCTGCCGCCTCTCCCGGGTCTCCGGTTCCCGGCGCGCCCCGGGCGCCGCTCCCGCCGCGCCCTCGTCCGGAGGCTTACCGTTCCACCGGCGGAGTTCCGCCGGCGGCGCAAACCACGCCGCAAGGCGGCCGCCCGCTGGCGGGCCAGCCCGCGGCTCGTCCCATTGTTCCGCCGCGCGCCGACCTGGTGGCCAAGCTGACCGCGCCGCGGCCCAGCATGCCGGCCCAACCGCCCTCGCCGCGCCCCGGTGTTCCCAAGCCGCCCAGTTCGCCCACGCCCGGCCAGCCCATTTATCGCGGTCCGATCCGTCCCGGCCAGCCCATGGTGGTCGCTCGCCAGGGCCCAGGCCCGGTCGGAGCCCGTCCCAGCAGTTCGCCGCTACGCCCCGGCCCGCGCCCGCAACATCCCACCTCGGCTCGTCCCGGTATGGGCCCCGGTCTGGCGCCGCCGCCCATGGACCAGCCTCGCCCGCGCTTGGGCGATAAGCGCCCCGCCCGCGGCCAGCAGCGCGAACGCGTCGAGGAAGAGAAGGTCCTTCGCCCGCAGGTCCGCCGCCACGTCGAAACCGGGCCGCCGCCCATCAGCCGCGCTATCACGATCTCCGAGGGCATCACCGTTAAGGAGCTGTGCGAAAAGCTCGACGTCAAGGCGACCCTCGTCATGAAGAAGTTGATGGACCGCGGCATTTTCGCCACCATCAATCAGACCCTCGATTCCAAGCTGGCTACCGAGGTCGCCCGCGATTTCGGCGCCTCCACCGCTACCGTCAGCTACGAAACCGAAGCCATGCAGGCCGTCGAAGACGCCGAAGAGGCCACCGACCTGCACAGCCGTGCTCCCGTGGTCACCATCATGGGCCATGTGGATCATGGCAAGACCTCCCTGCTGGACGGCATCCGGGAAGCCAACGTGGCGGCCCGCGAAGCCGGCGGCATCACCCAGCACATCGGCGCCTACCACGTCGAAATGAATGGCCGCAAAATTGTCTTCATCGACACTCCGGGCCATGAAGCGTTTACCCGCATGCGCGCCCGCGGTGCCAAGGTCACCGATATCGTGGTGCTGGTGGTTGCCGCCGACGACGGCGTCATGCCGCAGACGATCGAAGCCATCGACCACGCCAGGGCGGCGGGCGTCCCCATCGTGGTGGCCATTAATAAGATCGATAAGCCCGGCGCCCAGCCCGAGCGCATCAAGCAGCAACTGGCCGATCGCGGCCTGCTGGCCGAAGACTGGGGCGGCGACGTAGTCATGGTGCCGGTTTCCGCCAAAACCCATGAAAATGTCGACCGCCTGCTCGAAATGATCCTGCTGGTGGCCGATCTGCTTGAACTCAAGGCCAATCCCAGCCGCCCTGCGGTCGGCACCGTGCTCGAAGCTCAGCTGGACCGCGGCCGCGGCCCGGTGGCTACCGTGCTGGTGCGAAACGGCACGCTCGCGGTCGGCGACTTCTTCATTTGCGGCGCCGTTTTCGGCAAGGTGCGCGCCATGATGGACGACAGTGGCGCGCAGATTCGCAAAGCCGGCCCCGCTACTCCGGTCGAGGTGCTCGGCCTGGAATCGATGCCCGAGGTGGGCGACGACTTCCAGGTGGTCACCGATACCGCCAAGGCCAAGCAGATCGTTCAATTCCGCGACCAGAAGGTTCGCGACGCGGCCATGGCCAAGAGCGGACGCCTCACGCTCGAGCAATTCCACAAGCAGATGCGCGAGGGCGAGATCAAAGAACTGCCCGTCATCATCAAAGCCGACGTGGGTGGTTCGGCGGAGGTGTTGGCCGAAACCCTGCTCAAACTGTCGAACGACAAGATAACCGTCAAAGTCATCCGTTCCGGTGTCGGCGCCATCAACGAGAGCGACGTCCTGCTGGCTACCGCTTCCAATGCCATCATCATCGGCTTCAACGTGCGCCCGGAGCGCAACGCAGCCGCCCTCGCCGAGCAGGAAAAGGTCGATATCCGCCTGCACACCATCATTTACAACCTCACCGACGAGATCAAGCGCGCCATGACCGGGTTGCTCGAGCCGGTATTCAAGGAAGTCTACCGGGGCAAGGCGGAAGTGCGCGAGACTTTCCGCATCAGCAAGGTGGGCAGCGTGGCCGGCTGCATTGTGCAGGACGGCTCCATCGGCAGCCGCTCGGAAGTCCGCCTGCTGCGCGACAACGTGGTGGTCTACACCGGAAAAATCGCTTCACTGCGCCGCTTCAAAGACGATGTCACCGAGGTCAAGAGCGGTATGGAGTGCGGCATCACGCTCGAAAACTACGCCGACGTGAAACAGAACGACATCATCGAGGCCTTCGTGACCGAGCGCGTGGCCACCGAAGTATTTGCCTGAGATGGCTTCGATCGGCGTGCTCACTCTTGAGCTGCGCATCGAGGATGCGCACTCGCTCAAGGACAAGCGGCACGTCGTCAAGGGTTTGAAGGACCGCCTGCGCGCCCGCTTCAACGTGGCCGTGGCGGAGATCGATTTCGAGGATGTGTGGCAGCGCGCGCTGGTGGCGGCTGTGACGGTTTCCTCCAGCCGCGAGAACGCCGAAAAGGTGCTCCAGGCAGTGGAAGAAGATGCCGCCGCCCGGCTCGGCGGAAGTCTGGTCGGCGCGGCCACCGAGTGGTTGTAGGACAGGCCTCCGGGCCTGTCGTGTCTTGTTGTCTGCGCTGGTGAATCGGGCTGCGAGTCCGAGCCGCGACCGTAAGGGAGTGCCATGTGGGCCTGCGGCCGACCAAAAGGGATGAAGACGCACGCGGTTCCCGCTTTGGTGGGGCAGGCGGTTCCGCCTGCCCGCCGGTTGTCAACCGGCGCCCCGGCGGACGGTGCGAAGTCAACCACACTGGAGAGCGTCTTCAACGGAGCGGTTGCCGGACCAGTAACCGGTATTGGACGTTGACAAGAATCTGTCGGCTGTCAGCCTGGTTGAAAGCTGACTGCTGACTGCTGGTTTGCTATGGATGAACGGCGGACGTTGCGGGTTTCCGAAGCGGTACGGGAGGAACTCGCCGAGATCATTGGATTCGAGACCGAGGACCCGCGCCTGCTGGCGGTGGACGTGATCGAGGCGCACGTCAGCCAGGATGGGCGCCACGCCGGCGTGCGCGTCGCCGTGCGCGGCGGCGAGCGCGAGCGGAAGCAGTCCATGGACGCGCTCGAACACGCCAAGGGTTTCCTCCGCCATGAGCTGGCCACCCGCCTCAGCCTGCGCCACGTCCCCGAGCTGCATTTTGAGCGCGACCGCAACCCCGACGTCGATAGCCGCATCGATTTCCTGCTGAAACGAGCGAAAAAATCGCGGGGGCGAGACGAGAATTAGTTGTGGGGCAGGCCCTCGGCCGGCGGCGGCCTCCCAGGCCGCTCAGCATTAGACTAGCTGCGTTTGGCTTCTACGATTCCGCGATCAGCGTTACGAAAGTGGCGACGGTGAAACCGTCCGGGAATCACCACTCGCTCTCGAATCGCCGACGGCGAAGCCCAGCCGCGCATCGGGAAGTGCAAAGGCCAGGGCTTGCTTTACCGCCGCGTGTTCCATGAGCGCGTCGTCGACTTCTCTGGGAGAGATCTTTTCCCCGCCGCGTTTAATGATCTCTTTGGTGCGGCCCGTGAGGAACAGGTAGCCCTCTCAATACCTATGTCAGTAATCAGTCCCTTCCGTACTAGGGCTAACAGGCCGCTGAGTCTGGGTTATCTCGATTCCACGAATTCGTGGTAGTCCTCGTCTAGAAAGCGCAGCGACCAGTTTCCGCAACGGCAGTTGCGCGATGACGTGCGCCAGGTATCTGTTGTAATTGGCCCAGAGTGCCATCAGCGTAGACCACTCGGCTCGCCGCGGGTACTGGTCCCTCGCCGCGTATTGCACAAGCATGCGCGGTTGCCCGTAAAGTGGGTCAGCCGGCCGGACTCGTCCCAAATTGCCGAGAGCCCTCACTGGGGTACCATTTCTAGCGGGAGGACCGCATGCTGAGCACGACGAGTTACCTGATTCTCGGGGCGGCCGGGTTGCTCCAGGCGGCCGGGCCGGCGATCGAGAAAGCGGACCTTTGGACAGGCGGCGAGGGCGCTTACAAGATGTACCGCATCCCCGGTCTCGTCGCAACCGCGAAAGGGACGGTGCTGCCGTACGCCGAGGCGCGGCGGAATTCTGGCAACGACTGGGACACGATCGACATCGTAATGCGCCGCAGCGTGGATGGCGGGCGGACGTTCGATCCGCAGAAAGTGATCGCGCAAGTGGCCGGCCCGATTCAGCGCAACCCAGTCGCCAGCGAACGGAAGCAGGCAACGCCCGACGACCGCACCTTCAATAACCCGGTCGCCATCGCGGACCGCGACGGCGCTGTGCACTTCCTGTTCTGCTTGGAATATATGCGCGTGTTCTACATGCGCAGCGACGACGACGGGCAGACATTCACGGCACCTGTGGAAGTCACTCCCGTCTTCGACGCATTTCGCCCGGCGTACTCGTGGCGCGTGGTCGCGACCGGGCCGGGACATGGAATCCAACTTGCCAACGGACGGCTGCTCGTTCCAATCTGGCTCTCGCTGGGCACGGGCGGAAACGGGCATCACCCTTCGGTCGCCGCCACCATCTATAGCGACGACCGTGGTGTGACGTGGCATCGAGGCGCGTTTACGATGCCCGATACGCCGGAATTCCCCGATCCCAACGAGACCACCGGCGTGCAGTTGGCGGATGGTCGCGTAATGCTGAACATCCGTACCGAAGCCAAGGCGAACCGCCGGACGATCGTTACCAGCAAGGATGGCGCGACCGGATGGTCACAGCCGCGCCTTCAGCAGGACCTGCCGGACCCGATCTGCTTCGCGAGCCTGATGCGGCTCTCCACGAAAGAGACGGCCGGACGCAACCGTCTTCTCTTCTCTAATCCAGACAGTCTCACCCGCGCCGACGGGCGGGACATCTTATCGAAGGACCGCAAGAACCTCACGGTCTACCTGAGCTACGACGAGGGCGATAGCTGGCCTGTGAAGCGCACGCTCGAGGAGGGCTCTTCGGGCTACTCGGACCTGACGGTGCTTCCCGATGGCACGATCCTCTGTCTTTACGAGGCAGGCGATGGCCCGGGCTCGTTCCCGAACCGCAAGGTTCTGCTCGCCCGGTTTAACCTGGAATGGCTGACGAGCGGCAAGGATTCTCTTCCCAAGCAGCGGCACCGATGAAACCCGCCCGGATGGGGTGGACCCCGAAGGCCTCCCGGTGACTTCTGCTGCTTCTTGATGAAGCGGTAGCAGCCGCGTCAGCCGGCGTTGAAAAAAGAATCACGAGCTCTCCGCGACGGACATGCATCTGCAGCGGGAGCGCTTCGGGCAGATTTCCTGAATTGTTGAAAGTTGAAAAAAGCAGAAAGAACGATGGCAGGAGTCGCGTTCCTTAGGCCCTTAACCGCGAAGCCCGACAAATTCTTTGTCGATCAGGCAGCCACTCCGAGTTCCCGTAAGATGGCCGCCATGCCCACGCGGACAGTTTCGTAGTGACGGTCCGCCGTCGGGTTCTGTGACCCGCGGGGAGGTCGGATTTCCTGGGCCGCGGCCAGCAGTGGGCGGATTGCTTTCTCCCGCAGAGCCACTAAGGCGGCGATGGCCTTCAGTCCTGCCTCAGTCGGTCGGTAGGCGCGTCTTGCCGACTCTCTCCACCATGTGCTTTCCGCGCAGTTTCTTGAGATCGTATGCGGCTTGTCGGACTATAGTCGGCTCCGACGCAAGCACCAATGCAGTTGGCGATCTGCTCGTCCTGCGCCCTACTCTACCGCAGCCCCGCCCCTACTGTCTGTTGGCCCAATTCATGACCAGATTATAGGCGTTGAGGCTGCCCAGACCGGTGGCCATGTTCCAGCCGGAGGCGGCGGTAAATGCCGGCGAGAAAGCCGAGGTGGACGTAGAAAGGGCGCCGTCGCTGGAGGTCTCGTAGCCGCCCCCGAAGCCGCCGCGCCGGCCACCGCCGGTGACGGTGGTAACCGCGCCGTAGCAGCTCACGCCACCGCCGCAATCCACCGAAATATCTCCCTGGGTGATGTTGTGGAAAATGCACGGGCCGAAACCGGGGTCACCATTCGACGACGTACAAAACGAAGCGGAGTTGGCAGCCAGGTTGTAGTAGACGGGGTTGGGATTGCCTTGGGCGCCGCCGGCGTTCTGATTCACCAGGGCCTGGACGCCGGCCATGATCGGCGAGGCGAACGAAGTGCCGCCGCCGCCGGCCCAATTGCTGGGATCGCCGGTGCAGGAAGCCCCGCCATTGCGCACGTCGCTGAAACAGACAATGTAATAGTGCCCCCAGACGCCGGTGCCGGCGAACAGGGAGACGTCCGGGATGTCGCGCACGCTATCGCTGGGATTTCCGGCCGCGCCGGATTGCCAGGAAGGCTTGGGCCAACCCTGGCAGGTGCCGCTTACCACCCCCTCGGTATCGGGATTGCCGGTAGCGCAACCGCTCGGCCCGCCGCTGCCCGCGGCCACCTGGACCAATTCGTCTTCCTGCGCCATCCGGCTGGCGCAAAATCCGTCGGCTCCATACGGACTGGCATAACCAACGTAGCCGGAAAGCAAGCCGCTGGCGCAGGAATCGTCCCAGGGGATCTCGGGAATGTAGGACAGCGCCGAACCGTAATTGGCGTCGTTGGCGGCATTCCAGTAATTGGAAACGGTGTTGGTATAGTTATCGGCAAGATCGGTGCCGCCCACTGCCACGTTGTAAGCCGTCGATGCCCACCCGCTCACGCCGATTCCGTGAGTCGCGCTGGTAGCGCCCGCGTCGCAACTGGCGCCGCCCTCGTCTCCGGCTGCCACGAAGACCGAGATCCCCTCGGCTGCCGCCTGTTGATAGGCCAGGTTGAAGGCCGCGTTCGCGGCGGCTCCGTTCTCCGCTTCGCATTCGCCGTAGCTGATGCTGACCACCGAGGGCGGGTTAGACGAATTGACCAGGTTCTGGATGGCGATCAGGCCTCCGAAGGTGACCCGCGTATCGGCGCAGGCGGCAACTTCGATCGCGGCGCCGGGAGCCGCCGCAGTGGCCCATTCGGCGTCTAGGGCGGCTTCCTCGTCGTCCTCACCCACGATGCCCGGGTTGGTGCAATTGGAACCTCCGGAAGTGGGCGCCGGATAAACGGTGGCGAGCGAACCTGTTGAATATTGCGACAGTCCGAAGGTGTTGCGGAACGTAGTCCAGTCGTCGGAACTATATAGGTTGGTATCTTCGATGACCGCTATGGTTTGTCCCTGGCCGGTGATCCCGGCGGCAAACAGCGGACTGAGGTTGTAGATAGTCGCTACATCCTCCGGAGCCAAGGCCTGGTAGGTTTGACCTTCATAAGTGAAAGTATCCTGGGGACGAGCGCGCTTCATCGAGTGCGGCGAAAAATCGTGCAGGGACACGATGCCGCCCACCACGGGGGCGAGCGCGGCCGGAATCTTGGGATCGCTCATATTGGCTATGTGCCGCGCCCCGCTCACTTCCAGATTGTGCATCTCGGTCTGAAATGTCTGCCGGACCTGACCCGCCGTACCGGAAAAATCGATCAACAAGCCGCTGGGATATACCTGATTTACTGTAAACCCGTGGGTAGTAAGCCAAGCGGTTACGGTCGTGATATCCGCCTGAGAGGCTCCGAATCTGGCGCCGAACTGCTCGGCGGTGAGCCATTTGTGGAAGCTGGCGGATTTGGGATTCTGCAGCTCGGCGATGGCCCGCTCCACCGCCTGCGTCTGCTCGGGCGAGCGTCGCAGTTGAAGCTGGATGTGCTCGAGAGGCAGGGAATCGGCGACGGCGCCGCGGTCGTTGGCGGCCGTAGCTTCGGGCCGCGTATTGCCCGCGAGCGTGACCCTCTTGGACTCGTCTATCTCCTGGGTGATCGAAGGCCGGGCACCAACTTGGGCGTTCACCAGGCCGGCGGCGCTAAGACAAAGCGCAAAGACAAAACTATGGCGGCGGAGCATGATTAATCAGGATTCTCCCTAATCGGCTGACAGCCGAAGACGCAGACATCCTAGTAGACGGGGTATCTTTTGCGATTGGGTACAAATTGGCGTACGCCTTAACGCAACTTTACTCGTCCATGAAGAGCCGTGCTGGCGCTCTTGCAATACCGCTGGATCGCCGAAATCAGCCTGGCACAACGCGGCTGGCTGCAGGGCAACCTGGAGGCACGGCTCAACCTCCTGAGCGCCAGTTTCAACCAACGCCTCGAAAACGCAGCCATGGGATTGTTTCCGGAACCGGATAAGATTCGCGCCATGGGGCGGGAAGCGGCCTACGCGGCTCAATACCGTCGCTGGAGGCAACAGCAGGAGCCCATCTTTCACAGGGTTGCACTGGTGGCTCCAATGGATGGACAACTAAAGTTATGGAGCCTCGACGCCGAGCCCGGCGAGGCAGCCCCGGCGCCGTGGCCGGCGGAATGGGAATCGCTTCGCGACCGGCTGACCCTGCGCTGGAATGGCGAAGCCGCGCCTCCCGAGGATCCGCGCTCGACGGATTTGCTGGAATGGACGCGGTTCGACCCGGCCGAGCCGGGCAAGCCGGAATGGCTGGTGGCGGAGTTGAACCTGGACTACGTGCGCAACACTCTTCTGCCGGAACTGCTGGAGCGGTACATCGGGGAGCGGGGGAGCGTCGGCTATGACGCGGAAGTGACTGCCAGCGGGGCTCCCGATAGGAGCATTTTCCGCCTGGCGCCAACGGCCGGCTCTCGGGCCGCGGGTCCGGCTGATGCCTCCGTCTTACTGCTGGACGTGCAGCCGGATCCGGAAACCGCCGGGCGGGGACCGCGGGCGGCGGCGGCCAGGGGGCGCTGGCGGCTGGCGGTTTGGGACCCGAAGGGAACCCTCGAAGCCACCGTGGCCAAAGCGCGGCGCCGGAACATGGCCGTTTCGGCCGGGATTCTCGTCCTGATCGTGGCGGTGGTTTATGCCCTGATCCGCTTCAGCCGCGAGCGCCAGCGGCTGGCCGATCTTCAAATGAGCTTCGTGGCCGCGGTGTCGCACGATCTGCGTACCCCCTTGGCGGTGATTCGCACCGCCGCGTTCAATCTGCGGGGCCGGCTGGCGAACCGGCCCGAGCAGATCGACCGCTACGGTAAACTGATCCAGGCCGAATCTGAAAAGCTCACCGCGCTCGTGGAACAGGTGCTTCAGTTCGCCGGCGCTAACGCCGGCCAGGCCGTGCGGGGGCGCGAGGCCGTGCCGGTGGAAGCCCTCATCGAAGCCAGCCTCGGAACGGGCCGTGCCGTGCTGGAAGATTCCGGAATCGAATTCGAGCGGCACGTGGCGCCCCATCTTCCGCCCGTCCTGGCCGACAAGCTGGCGTTACAACTGGCGCTGCAAAACCTGCTGGACAACGCCGTCAAGTACGGCACCGAGACGCACAAATGGGTGGGGATTTTCGCCGGCCCGGTGGAAAGCGGCGGCTCGCCGGCGGTGGAAATCCGCGTGGCCGACCATGGGCCAGGTATCCCTTTGGACGAGCAGCAGCATGTTTTCGACCCGTTTTTCCGCGGACGCTGGGCGGTTCAGGACCAGGTACGCGGCGCGGGTCTGGGCCTGAACCTGGTCAAGAAGATCGTCGAAGCGCATGGCGGCACCGTGGCCCTGCGCAGCGAACCGATGAAAGGGGCCGAATTCGTGGTGCGGCTGCCGGCCGCCCCAGCGGAGTTGCACGATGAGTTTTCGCATACTGTTGATTGAAGACGAGCCTGGCCTGGTGCTCACGTTGTCGGATCTGTTGACCGCGGAAGGTTACGCGCTCGAAACCGCTTCCGATGGCGAATCCGGTCTGGCGCGGGCTTCGGCCGGACTGTTCGACCTGGTGATTCTGGACATCATGCTGCCCAGGAAGACCGGTTTCGATGTTTGCCGCGAGCTCCGCCAGAAGGGAATCGATTCGGCGGTCCTAATGCTCACCGCCAAGACCCAGGTGGCCGACCGCGTGGTGGGATTGAAGCTGGGCGCCGACGACTACCTGACCAAGCCCTTCGATCCGGCCGAATTGCTGGCCCGCGTCCAGGCCCTCCTCCGCCGCGTGCAAAAGGAAGACCGCATTCCGGTGCGCACCTTCGCCTTCGACGACATTCAAGCCGATTTTGAACGGCCTCTCGTGACCCGCCGCGGCGACACCGTCAACCTGGCGGCCAAAGAGATGCAGCTCTTCCATTTCCTGGTGGACCACCGCGAGCGCGTCGTGACCCGCGAGGAGATCCTGCAAAAGGTCTGGAAGTACAACAGCGAAGTCGCCTCGCGCACCATCGACGTCCACATCGCCTGGCTCCGCCAGAAGCTGGAAGAGGATCCCCAGCACCCCAAGCACATCCACACCATTCGCGGCAAAGGCTACCGGTTTACGCCGTAACGCGATTCGAGCCGACGTGTCTCGTAGCGCCGGCGATCTTGTCTCCGCTTCTTCTTGGCCGCCGCATTGTAAAATCTTACCCGGGACCCAACTCCAAAACCGGAGGTAACGATCGAAATGAAGCGGAGCATTCTGGCCGTCCTGGCCGGCGTGGTCACGATTGGAGTGCTCGCCGTAACCGGCGACACCCTCACCGAGCGCCTCGCTCCCGGCGCATTTGACGCCAAGGGCTTCACCGACAACGTGCCGGTGCTGCTGGTGACTGTCCTGTACACCACCGTGTTCTCGGCATTCGGCGGGTGGACTACGGCGATCGTGGCCAGGAGGAAGGATCTGCGCGACGTGTTCATTCTCGCCGGCCTGCAGTTCGTCATGACCCTGGCTGCCAACGTCATGCTGTTCGATTCGCGAATTCTCTGGTACTACGCCCTGCTCCTGGTGTTGACGGTCCCCGCCGTCGTCGCCGGCGGCCGCCTGGGAACCGCCCGCAACATAACGGCCTGATCATCGTCGTCGTCCGAATTGATGATTGCGGACTGTATCCCACTTCATCACTTTTCGACCGCCTCCCGGCAAACAGGCTCGCCGTCGGCTGTCGTCGCCGCAACTGTAGAGCTTCGCCGATGAACCGCCCGCAAACAGTCGGCAGTACCGGGGCGGCGGTTGTAATGAGGTGTTTAGGCTCTGGTTATTGTATTCTGTTCCGAAAGGAGGTACAGCCCCCATGACAACCAAACGGTCTTCTCCGCCCCGAGTGCTCATCCTTGCGGCCATCATGGTCCTGGCGGCACTCGGTTGGCCTCTCGGCAGCGCCGCCCCGCGAGACAATCGCCCCGCAGCGAAGTTTCTGAACGCGCCGTTGAGTTTTGAGCCGAACCAGCGGCAGGCGGCTTCTCCCGTGCAGTTCCTGCAGATCAACGTGCTGATCCCCCCGAATGCACCCACGGGGAGTGCGGTTCCGCTGGTGGTGATGATCGGCGGGGCGTCATCCCGAACGGACGCTACCATCGCCATACAGTAAGAATCCCCAGACCCGTTGCGTGACTGAGGAGGCAGAGGCTTCCGTGGCGACGGCTTCGACCCTGCGGGCAGATCAGTGGTACGGCGATTATACGTCCGAGTGGCCTGGTAAGGGTGAATCGCGGCGAATCTGGAGCAAACCGTTATCTCCATTCGAATCGAAACCTTGTATAATCCACCAATGCAAGGAATACCCTGGAGCACAGCGGCGCTCGGCTCGCTGTTACTCATCTCGGTCTACTCAAGAGGAGGGCAGGAAGTGCAATCTCCGCAACCTGAAAAGTCGAAGCCGCCCGTCACAATGGAGCAGCGCGGGCGCATCCTTGGAATCGGCGGTATCTTCTTCAAATCCGCTAATCGCGATCAGATGCGCGAATGGTATTCGAAGCATCTTGGACTCGCCGACAAAGGCCAAGGCGCGATGCTTCCGTGGCGCGAACACGAGGACCCACAAAAGGAACACGTTACCGTTTGGAGTGTTTTTCCCACCTCCACTAAGTATTTCGATCCCAGCCCCGCACCGTTCATGGTCAACTACATCGTGGACGACCTGGATGCTTTGCTCGACCGGTTAGAACAAGAGGGAGTAAAGATTGACGCCAAACGAATGAATGAATCCTACGGTCGCTTTGCCTGGATCTATGACCTGGATGGGAATAAGATTGAGCTCTGGCAGCCGTCCGCAAAGCCCTGAAGGAATCGTAATGAAATAACCATGCGAAATCCTGGCGCGACGTGGCGCACGCACTCGTGCGTGCCGTGTCGAGACTCTCTCGACACCCGCTCGTGTAGGGTGCGCCGAGCGTCGGCAAAAGTGCTCACGCGGCACGTGATCATGCCAAGTACCACTCCAGCCCATTCCGTTTGACCCCTTGCTACAATTTCTATCAATGTACACCCGCGCCCTTGTGTTGGCCATTGTCTCCGCCGCGCTGGCGGCCGGCGCCGCTATCGATCAAAAAGCCGTCGAATACGGGAGCCCCGGCGGCACTGCCCTTCTGCTCGACCTGCACGTGCCGGATGGCGCCGGGCCGTTCCCTGCGGCCATCCTGGTTCACGGCGGGGGGTTCGACGAGGGCAGCCGTAGCACCAACGTCCGGCCGCTGTTCGAGCCGCTGGCCGATGCCGGTTTCGCCTGGTTCAGCATCGATTACCGCATGGCGCCCAAGTTCCACTTCGCCGAAGCCAGTGCCGACGTGGCCAGCGCCATCCGTTGGGTAAAAGCCAATGCCGCCACTTACCACGTCGACACATCCAGGATCGCAATCGTCGGCGAATCCGCCGGCGGCTTTCTGGTTAACTGGGCCGGGACCCACGAGACCGTCGATACCAAAATCGCCGCCGTGGTGGATTTTTACGGTCCCGTGGATTATGGCAAACTGGCCGAGGCGCGGCGCGACCATCCCGAGCTGTTCAATATGGCCACGATCAACCGCCATGCGGCCAATGGCGGCGGGATTCACTTCTTTGGGGCGGAGAAGCTGGATGCCGAGGGGCTGGCCAAGCTGCACAACGTCTCGCCTATCTTCGCCGTTCATCGCGGCATGCCGCCGTTCCTGGCCATTCATGGGAACAAGGACGACCAGGTGCTCTACGAACAATCGGTGACGCTATGCGAGGCCATGCGCAAGGTGGGCGCGAGCTGCCAGTTGGTTACTATCGAGGGCGGCGGCCACGGCATGTCGGGCTGGCGCGAACCGGCCATGCAGCACTGGAAAACCGAGATGATCGCCTGGCTCAAACGGACATTGAGGGTGCCGTAAGCTGCCGGTTGGCGGCCGGCACGCGCCGCAGCGCCGCGATCAGTTCTTCCATGTCGATGGGCTTCGAGACGTAATCGTCCATGCCGGCATCGAGGCAGCGGTTGCGGTCTTCGGGAAACGCGGCTGCGGTCATGGCGACGATTCTGGGCTGACGCGCCGGCGGGCACTCGCGGCGGATGCGGCGGGTGGCTTCCAGGCCGTCCATTTCCGGCATCTGTACGTCCATCAGGACCAGGTCGTAATCGTGGAGGGCGACCCGGTCGCACGCTTCGACGCCGTTGACCGCGAAGTCCGGCTGATAACCCAACTGGCGGAGCACGGCCTGGGCCAGTTTGCGGTTGACCGCATTGTCTTCCGCCACCAGCAGTCGTAGAGCCGGCAGCCCCGACGCACGCGCCCCAGCGATAGCGGGCCGGCGCAGGGTCGCGACCTCCGACCGGGCGGCGGCCGAGGCCGGAATGGAGAACCGGAACGTGGCGCCGTGGCCCACCTGGCTTTCCACCTTGATCGCACCGCCCATCTGGCGCACGATGGAGCGGCTGATGGCCAGGCCCAGTCCCGTGCCGCCAAACCTGCGGCTGATGGAAGCATCCACCTGGCGGAAGGATTCGAAGATGAGCTCCAGGTGCTCCGGTGCAATGCCGGGGCCGGTGTCGCTGACGGCGAAATCGATGTGGTGGCGCCCGTCTATTTCCTTGGTGGCGGCGACCGACAGCGAAACTCCGCCCTGGCTGGTAAATTTCACCGCATTGCCGAGCAGGTTGACCAGCACCTGGCGCAGGCGAGCGGCATCGGTCACGATCGTGGCCGGTGTGGACGGGTCGATGGTGAACGCCAGGCGAAGCCGCTTTTCCGCCGCGCGGGCCGCCAGCAACCCCACCACGTTTTCCACTAACCGGCGCAAATCGACGGGGGCGGATTCGAGCTCCAGGCGGCCGGCCTCGATTTTGGACAGATCCAGGATATCGTTGATGAGCGCGAGCAGCGCGTCGGCGCTGGAGCGGATGTTTTCGACGTAGTCCTGCTGATCGGAAGAAAGCGGCGTGGCGGCGAGCAGATCGGCGAAGCCGATGATCCCCGACATGGGAGTGCGGATCTCATGGCTCATGTTGGCCAGCATCACGGTCTTAGCGTGGTCGGCCGCCTCGGCCCGCAGCCGTGCCTGTTGGACCGCCGCTTCGTTGCGGCGGCGCGCGCGGCGTTGGCGCAAGGTGGCGGCAGCCTCGCCCAGCAGAACCGAAACCTGCTCGGCGCGCTCGGGAGAAACCTCGTTCTCGGTCTCGACGATCAGCCTTCCCTCGACCTCGGTTTCCACTCGCACCGGCAGATCGAGGCCGGCTGCCGCGACCAGCGGCGAATCGGAAGCCACTTCCAGCGGCAGATCCGCCAGACCCGATTCCGCCACCGGCGCCGAAACCCAGGGACGGATGGCGCCATTGACCAGGCGGCCATACCAGGCGCGGCGAAAACCGTATTGGTCCACGAAGGCCCCCAGCAAAGTCTGCCAGAGCATCTCGTCGGAAGCTTCTTCATCGCTCCCGCGAAGAGCCACCAGAACGCACTGGAAGGCAATCAGGTCGGAGAGCTTCTGCTCCAGGTCGAGGGCCAGCATTTCAGCGCCCCCCCGGACTGTTTCCCCCGGCCTCGACTGGCTGCAAACCCTGGCGCGCGCGGCGAAGCAATTCTTCCCCGCTCTCGCCGCGCTTATAGGGCGCGGCATTGACGGCCACGCGGGAGCGCAGCGCCACGTTCTCGCCGAGTTCGGCGGTTTGGTATTTAGTGGTGAAGAATGTCCGGCAGGTGTGGCGCGCCAGTTCCAAGGCGATCGGCGTCGACCCCAGCACCACCGCCAGGAATTCGTGCGCGCTCCAGCGATAGACCTTGTCTTCGTCGCCGTAGCGCTCGTGCAGCAAATGGGCAAAAGCGCGCAGCAGTTTATCGCCGAATAGCGGCCCGAACCGATCGTTGATTTCTTTGAGCCCCTCAACGCTATAGAGCAGGACCGTTACCGGACCCTTCTCTTCACCGAGCTTGGCCAGGTGCCGCTCCGCCTCGCGCCGGCTGCCCAAGCCCGTCAGCCGGTCGATGGAGGAATCGGTGCGCGCCATCTCCAGGCGCTGCCGGAATCCGGAGATCTGGGTTTCGAAGCGGCGGGCCGTTTCGTCGCTGTCGCGACAGATCTCGTCGGCGAACTGGTGGAGTTTAGCGGCGTCTTCCCGGAGCCTGCGGCGCAGATCGCCGACGTCTTCCACGCGGGCGAGCTCGCCAAAATCGTCGGCCAGCCGGGCGAGCGCGGACTTATGCTTTTCGCCGTGGCCTTTGAACCCCTTAACGGCGTCGGCAACGGTAGTGACAACTTCCTTGAGCGCCGCGTCCCTTTCGTCGATGGCGGCCTTGTTGGCGGCGTAAATCGCTTCCACCTGATCGACGCACGTCTTGCCGGCAGCGTCGATGGCGGCAGCTGGCAGGTCCGCGGTCTCGAAACTCACCGTCGCCCGCTCCAGATTCTCGCGGCAAAGCCCGGACAGGTCGGGATCGGCTGGCAAGGCGGTCTTGGGCAAGACTCCGGTCAAGCCGAGAAAGGCTTTGAGCAGGGATTTCAGGCGCGTGGCGACCTGGTCGGATACCTCGATTTCCTTGCGCAGTGAAATCAATGAGCTATTTCCACCCTTATCCACTCAGAGGGTAACAGGGAGGTCGGAATTCTGAATAGTTGCGAATGGTTAACCCTAGAGCGGCGCTTTAGTTGCGGCTAGGGTCCGCGGGTGGAAAAGGCTTGGGTACTGGGATCATGGCGCGGTCGATCAGCGCCGCAACCGCGGCGATTTCCTCGTCGAGTGGACGATCCACGGTAACCAAGGGGCTCACGGCGCGAACCGCTGCATGCATGGCGCGGGTGGCGGGCGCCAGCCGGGCGGCGCCGCCGCGCAACTCGGCCGCCTGGGCCGAAGCCAGCAGCGTCATGGCCACCACGTCGCGCAGCTTGGCGCTCATTTCGAAAGCCGTGAGCGCGGCGTGGGTTCCGAGGCTCACCACGTCCTGGTTGTACTGCTCGGTGGGCAAGGTGTGAATCGACGAAGGCGCGCTCTGCTGCCGCAGGGAAGTGACCAGGCTGCTATGGCACAACTGCAACCCCTTGAAACCCTGATGGAGGCCGGGGTTGGGGCTGAGCGAATTGGGCAGACCGCGCGAGAAGCGCGAGTCCATTAGCAGGGCGACGATGGAGTGCAGCCAGTTGGCCAGGGTCGCGATGTCGATTTTCATGCCGTCCAGGAAGCGGGCGATGTGGCCGCCGTAGAAATTGCCGGTGTGCAGCACGTCGCCGGTTTCCGGGTCGACGAGGGGATTGTCGTTGACGGAATTTACTTCGCGTTCCACCACTTCGCGCACGGCTCCGAGCGAATCCCACATGGGGCCGAGGCCCTGCGGAACGCAGCGCAGGGAGTAAGGCGCCTGCAGCGATTCGGGGGCGGCTTCGACCGAATCCTGCCGGCGCGCCAGCGCGCCGGTACGCGCCACGCGGGCGCGGATTTGTTCGAGAGCGGGGGAAAGTGCCGAGCCTTCGAGCAGTTGGCGCATCATGGCAGCGACGGCGATCTGGCCAGGATGGCCTTTGACGGACTGAATGCGCGGATCGTAATAGTCGGCCGAGGAACCCAGAGCTTCCGCGGCCATGGCAATGGCGCCCAGAGCGACGGAGAAGGCGGATTCCACCTGCGCCAGCGCCAACGCCGCCAGCGCCGTCATCATCGTGGTGCCGTTGAGCAGCGCCAGACCTTCCTTGGCCTCCAGCGTGAGCGGAGCGAGACCGATGCGCCGGAGGGCTTCGGCCGCGGGAATCGTCGCGCCATCGACCAGAACCGTGCCTTCGCCGCACAGGCAACTGGCAATATAGCAGGTGGGAATCAGGTCGCCCGAAGCGCCCACCGAGCCGTATTCGGGCACCAGTGGGGTGACGCGGTGGTTGAGGAATTCCACCAGGTGGAGCGCCGGGCCGACCCGCGCCGAAGACCATCCGAACGCGAGCGCGTTGACGCGCAGGAGCATGGAGGCGCGCACTACTTCCGGCGGGAGGCAGCGGCCAACTCCGGCCTTGAGCATGCGCAGCAGGTTGGTCTGCAAATCGCCCAGCTTGCTGGGCGGGATCTGGTAATGCGCATTGCCGCCGAACCCAGTGGTGACGCCGTAGATCGCCTCGCCCTGCGCCAGCTTGTCGAGCAGCAAGGCCCGGCTGCGGCGCATGCGTGCCTGGGCTGCTTCGCTCAACCGGACCTCGGCGTAATCGCGGGCTACCGCCATTACGCCATCGAGAGAAAGCCGGCCGGTGCCACCGACCACGACGGGAGCGGCCGTGCCAGTCGCCGTCCCGGGCAGGGTTTCACAAGTCATTTCCGCCACCTTACCTCATAACACCACTTTACAGAGGTGCTGCTTGTCTGGTTTCAGAGTAAGCGGGAATTGAGCTGGTGTCAAGATGCCAAATGGAGGCCTGTGGACGTATCTGAGCAAGTCAGAAAGCGTCGGGCGGCCGAGCGGCGGAGTTGCCGTTGAGAAACCGGTCGAACCAGTAGCATTGCCAGTTCAGGCTCTCCACCAGGTGCTTGGGCTCGCCGGTGCGGGTGAGGTTGTGGTTTTCGCGAGGGAAGATCACCAGTTCGGCGTTCACTCCGTAGTGCTTCAGGGCGCGGAACCACTGTTCGCCCTGCTCGATGGGAACCCGAAAGTCGTTATCCGAGTGCAAAATCAGAGTCGGCGTCTTCACGTTTTTCGCATACTTCAGCGGGGACGCGTCCCAGTATTGATCAAAGTTGTCGAACAGGAACCCTCTAAAGTCGTCCTGGTGGCCGTAGGCACCGTCGCGAGTGCCATCGTCACTGATGAAGTTGGAGACGCTGCGCAGGGTGACGGCTGCCTGGAAGCGGGTGGTGTGCCCCAGAATCCAATTGGTCATATAGCCGCCATAGCTGCCGCCGGTCACGCCCAGCTTCCCCGTATCGATCCACGGATTCCGGCGGACGGCGGCGTCCAGGCCGGCCATCACGTCCTGGTAATCCATGCCGCCCCAGTTATTGACGATGCCGCTCTCGAACTTCTGCCCGTAGCCGGTGGAGCCGCGCGGATTGCAGAAGAAGACCGCCCAGCCGCGCCCGGCGTAGACCTGAAACTCGTGATACCAATCGACGCCGTATTGCCCCGCCGGACCTCCATGGATGCTCAGCACGAGCGGGTATTTCCTGCCGGGCTGCCAGCCGGCCGGCTTGACCAGGAAGCCGTCGATGTCCCAGCCGTCGCTGCTCTTGTAAGGCAGGCGTTCGACCGCGGCCAATTCCAGGCCGCTCCACAGGGCGGCGTTCAAGTGGGTCAACTGTCGCTCGGCGCCACCCTCGAGAGCGGATACATATAGATCGTCGAGGTGCTCGAAATCGTTGGCCAGATAGGCCATCGCGCCGGACTTAGAGTTGGCGTCCACGGCATGGACCGCGCGCTCGCCCCTGGTGATTTGGATGGCCTTGCGCGTGTCAAGGTCGACGCGAAACACATGCAGGGTTCCCTTGACGCCGGCTTCGAAGCTCAGCTCGCGGGGGCCTGGTCCCCAGCGGAGCGCGGTGGGAATGAGGTCAAAATCGTCGGCCGCGAGGCGCGCTTTGGCACCGCCCGCCGCCGGGGCGATATAGAGCTTCGGAAAACGGCGCCTCTGGGCCTCCCCGGTGAACGCGATCTCGCCTCCATCGGGCGACCAGCGGGGCTCGGCGTCGCCGAATTCATGGTCGGAGATGCCGACCAGCGGACCGCCGTCGGCCGGGATCACCCAGATATTCTTGGCGTGGCTGTCGTCGAACTCGTGGCCGGTGCGGTCGCTGACGAAGGCGATGCGAGTGGAATCGGGCGACCATTGCGGATCGGTATCGTTCCAATCCTGGCCCGAGGTGATCTGATTAGCGGCGCCGGTCGAGGCATCGATCACAAAGATGTGGCTGCGCTTGTCGTCGAACCAGCCGGTGTCGTTGAAATTGTATAGAACATGGAGATAGTGGCGGACGTCGCTCGGGCGGGCGGGGGGCGCCACGTTATCGCTGGGACCGGTGCGGCTGAGAGCCACAAGGCGCTTGCCGTCGGGGGACCACTGCGGCGCGCTGGCGCCGTTGGTCAGGTGCGTCAAAACCCGCGCCTCGCCGGCAGACATGGGAAGGATGCAGATCTGCGCACGGGCAGGTTCGCCCGGCGCCGGCGCGGGACGGCTGGAGAGGAACGCCAGGCGCGAGCCATCCGGGCTCCAGCGGGGCGAATTCGAGCTGACACCTTCCGCCGTGAGACGCCGCGGCGCCGACTGGCCATCGGCAGCGACCACCCAGATGGAGCTGTCGCGGCGGTTGCGGGCCCGGTCGATGGTGGTGACCACATAGGCCACCAGTTTGCCATCCGGCGAGAGGCGCGGGTCGCCGGCGGATTCAAAGGCGAAATAGTCCTCGGCGGTGACGCCGCGTTTGGCGGCAGCGGGAAGCGCGAGGAATGCGAGGACGCAAACAGCGAATGTCGTACGGCGGCGCATAGGCTTCAGGTTGAACCCTCTTTCCGAGCCGGCTGCGCCATGCGTAAACGACTCCTCTCTTCGATCATCCTAATCGTTCGGCAGACTTGAAGCAACAAGAGCGACGCTGAATTGGCCCTGGTGCGCGCGGGTCCTCCCGGACCCGCCTGTCCCCGAAGAATCGAGCGCACGCCAGCCCCGACAAGCCGGCCAGAGGGGCGGCTGCGTTCCAGGAGGTCCGCCCTACGAGTTGTGCGGGCTTCGATATGGAGAAGTTACTTAAGTGGCCCACGGGCATACTTAGAGCAGAGTCCGCTCCACGGTGCCCTAAACGAACGTGTTTTTCGCGGTCCGGCGGCCTCAGGCGGCCTTACGGAGGGGCTTTTGGGTCGCCTGGAGGAGCTTTTTGGCTTCGGCGAGGCGGATCTGGTGGGTGGCGAGGCGGGCGATTTCGGGGATTGAAAAATCAAATTGCGGGGGGAGGGCCTGGCGCGGATAGTCGCGCGCG
>JBEKZL010000218.1:0-12641 GCA_049509915.1 Bryobacteraceae bacterium
AGAATTTCACCAAGTACACCGCGGCGGGCGGCACGGCGGAATTGAAAAAGGCCGCCTGCCAGCGCCACAAACTGGATTTCGGCACCGACTACAAGCCCAACGAATGCCTGATCACGGTGGGCGGCAAACACGCGATTTTCAATCTGACGCAGGCGTTGGTCGACCCCGGCGACGAAGTCGTCATTCCGGTTCCCTACTGGGTGACCTACCGGGACGTGGTGAGTTTCGCCGGCGGCAAGTGCGTATTCGTGGATACCGACGAGCGCAATGGCTTCACTCTGACGGCGGCGATGATCGAGCCGCATTTGAACCCGCGCACCAAGCTTGTGCTGGTCAACTCGCCCTCGAACCCCAGCGGCGCCGTCATGGATCGCGAAGAATTCGAAAAGATCTTCGAATTGACGCGGCAGCGCGGCATTTATCTCGTGACCGACGAGTGCTACGGCCGGTTTTTGTATGGGGGCGAGCCGTTCTCGATAGCCTCCATGGCGGGCGCGAAGGAGACCGTGCTGGTAGCCGGATCGCTTTCCAAGACCTACGCCATGACCGGATGGCGGATCGGTTTCGCGCTGGCGCCCGAGCCAATCGTGACCGCCATGGGCAGGCTGCAAAGCCACTCGACTTCGAATCCGACATCGATTGCGCAGAAGGCCGCGGTGGAAGCACTTCTCGGGCCGCAGGAATCGGTCGGCGTCATGCTGGCCGAGTACCGGAAACGCCGCGATTTCGTGGTGGAGCGGCTGCGTGAGATTCCCGGCGTGGAATGCTCCCAACCGCGGGGGGCGTTCTACGCGTACCCGAACGTGGGCGTGGCGATGGGGCGAAACGGTCTCGCCGATACGCTGGCGTTTTCCGAACGTCTGCTCTCGGAAGCCCACGTGGCCGTGGTGCCGGGCGAGGCCTTCGGCACCGATCGCCACGTTCGCATCTCCTACGCGGCGTCGATGGCGGAGCTCGAGCGTGGGCTGGACCGGATGCATCGATTCATCGTGGAGCACTCCTGAGGATGGCGGAAGCGATTCGCCTCAAACCATCGCTGCGGGAAAAGGTGTGGGGGAAAACGCACCTGTCGCCGTGGTTCCCGGACGCGACAGAAGCCATCGGCGAAGCGTGGTATCTGGCGGAACGGGAGTTGCCGCTGCTGGTGAAGCTGATTTTCACATCCGGGCGGTTGTCCATTCAGGTGCATCCCGATGACGGCGAAGACGGGCCCCGTGGGAAGACCGAAATGTGGCACATTCTGGAAGCCGAACCCGGCGCCACCATTGCCATGGGTTTCCGCCGGCCCATCACCAGAACGGAGCTGGCCGAGGCCACGCGCAGTGGCGAAATCGAGCGCCTGGTGAACTGGCTGCCCGTTCACGCCGGCGAAACCTACTTCACCCCCGCGCACACGGTTCACGCCATCGGCGCCGGTATCGTGCTGTGCGAAATCCAGCAGAATTCCGACGTCACTTACCGCCTGTGGGACTACGGACGCCCCCGCCCCCTACACGTGGAACAGGCCTTGCCGATCACGGACCTGGGCGTGCATCCGGGCGCGGTGAATCCTACGCCGCTTGGCGGCGGACACGGGGAGCTGGTTCGATCGAGGCACTTCGTTACCGAGTTGGTTCGCGCGGCTCCGGGAGCGAGCGAAACGCCGGAGCGGCGCGCCTGCCAGTTATGGATCGCGATCGCGGGCGAGGGCACGATCGGGGCGGAAAACTATCGCCAGGGCGAAGTATGGCTGCTGCCCGAGGAAGGCGCGCAGCCGGAGATCCGCGCCGCTAGCGCCAGCCGCTTTCTGCGGAGTTGGGTTCCGGCGGAGGGCCGTTGAAAGGCGGCCGCGGGCGAAAGCGCCTGATCCACGGAAGCAGCCAAATTGCAGGGCAGACCACCCAAAACGATGGTCTGCCCCACGGCTTTACTACCTGGCCGCGGCGATGGATGTGACCTGGATCGTCTTGCCGCTAGGATCCAGGGTGCCCTTCACAGTGACTTTCTTGGCGGCGAATGGGGCCGCGCCTTTCTGGTCGCTCAGCACGTAAGCCGTACTGCCGTCCCAGAGCGCGTATTTGTCGCCGCCTTTGACGCAGTCGGTGACGCACTGCGCGTCGGTGCCCATGTTCATGCCTTTGTGGCTGCCCGCACACATGGTGTCGGTTACGGTGCCGGTAAAAGTTTTGTCGGCCGCGAGCGCCATTGCGGCGGCGGCGAATACGATGACTGCGATCCGTTTCTTCATGGTTCGATTCTCCTGTTCTTCTGTTCGATTTGAAGCCAGAGCTGGTTATAACGGGCTTCATCGATGGGTTGTTTCAATTGAAAGTGAAAATCCTTTTCGCGGGTGATAATGCTCAACTCGAAGGCGCCGGCACTTGAAAAGGTTTGGATGTCGGGATAGCTCCAGGTTCGCGATTGATCGCGCGCCGGAGTCCGATACACCACGCCTTCGGCGCCGAATTCCAGCGTGCCTTGGGAGTCTCCGCCGCGGCTTAACTGCTTGACCGGTAGCGACCAGGCATCCGCGCCGATGGGCTGCGCCGTCTCCAGCACGAGGCGGCGGTCCATTAGCGGCGCCAGCGCTGCCGCGAGTTCGGCGGCTGGGATGCGGCCGGTGAAGGTGTAGCCGCGGTAAGGCTGGAGCGGCAGCCTGCCGCTTTCATAGGTGACCACGCGAATGAAATCGGGCGCCAGCACGAGCTGCTGGATATCTTCGAGCTTCCAGGCCCGGGCGTGGCCCGCGGCTCCGGAGAAGCGGACGCCGGCGGCGTCCACGGTCATGGCGCCGGCGCACGCCCCGCGCCAATGCGCGTGCCGCACCGGGAATTCGGCCGCGCACGCGGCCAGCGCGGATGCCAGGATCAACCAACCTGCTTTTCGATGGAGCGCCATTTCCAAACCTCGTATAGAGCCGGATAGACGGCCAGCTCGAGTAAGAATGATGTGAAGATCCCGCCTACCATGGGAGCCGCGATGCGCTTCATGACATCCGCGCCGGCGCCGTTGGCCCAAAGAATCGGCGCCAGGCCGACGAACATGGTGGCCACCGTCATGAACTTGGGGCGAATGCGTTTGGCGGCGCCGTGAACGATGGCCGCGCGCAGATCTTCGACATTGCGCAGCCGTCCGGCGCCGCGCGCCTCTTCGTACGCCAGGTCGAGATAGAGCAGCATGAATACGCCGGTTTCGGCGTCGACCCCCATTAGTGCGATCAACCCCACCCAGACGCCGATGCTCATGTTATAGCCCAGAAAGGAGAGCAGCCAGACGGCGCCCACGGCGGAGAACGGCACCGCCATCAGCACCAATATGGTCTTCGAAGCGGAGCCGGTATTCCAGTAGAGCAGCACAAAGATCAGCAGCAGCGTAAGCGGCAGCACCACCTTCAGCCGCTCGCGCACGCGCTGCATAGCTTCGTATTGGCCGCTCCAGGCGAGGGTGTAGTCGGCCGGCAGCACGACGCCGCGCTCCACCGCGCGGCGCGCATCGGCCACGTAGCTGCCCACGTCGCGGCCGCTCACATCCACGTAGACATATCCGCTCAGCATGCCGTTTTCGTTGCGCAGCATGGCCGGGCCGTGAGCCATCTTCAGGGTAGCGATTTCAGCCAGGGGAATTTGCATGCGCCCATCCATGGCGGGGACGAGCACTCGCCCCAGCCGATCGAGCGAGCTGCGCGAATCGCGGTAATAGCGCACGTTCACGGGATAGCGCTCCAGGCCTTCGATGGCGGTGGTGACATTTTCGCCGCCGATGGCGCTGGTCACCACCATTTCGGCGTCGTCCACGCTCATTCCGTAGCGCGCCAGCCGGTCGCGCTTCAGCTCGAAATCCAGAAAATAGCCGCTGCCGGTGCGTTCGGCGAAAACGCTGCGCGTGCCTGGGACCGGGGTGAGCACCCGTTCTATCTCCGCGCCAATCTGCTCGATCCGCTCGAGCGATGCGCCGTAAATCTTCACGCCGACGGGGGTGCGCACGCCGGTGGTTTGCATATCGATGCGATTCTTGATCGGCATGGTCCAGGCATTGGAAACACCGGGCAGTTGGAGGGCCTGGTTCATTTCCTCCACCAGACGATCGGTAGAGATGTGGTCCGGAGTGATATGCGCCGCCAGCGGCTTCACCCATTCGGGCCAGTTGCCGTACCAGGCCGGCACTTTGCGCCATTGGGATTTCGGCTTGAGCACAATGGTGGTTTCGGCCATCGAAAACGGCGCCGGGTCGGTGGACGATTCCGCGCGGCCAGCTTTGCCCATCACGCTTTCCACTTCCGGAAAGCGCATCAGGATGCGGTCCTGCACCTGGAGCAGGCGCTGCGCCTGGGCCACCGAAATCCCGGGCAGCGTTGTCGGCATGAACAGCAGATCGCCTTCATCGAGCGGCGGCATGAACTCCGAACCCAGGCGCAAATAGACCGGAACCGTCACCGCCATCAATGCGAGCGCACCGCCGATGACCAGCCATTTCCAGCGCAGACACCAATCCACCACAGGCGTGTACAAGTGAATCAACACGCGGCTGATGGGGTGCTTCTCTTCGGAATGGATGGTGCCGACCAGCAGGCCGTTGACCAGTCCTGCCAGCCAGCGCGGGCGCATTTTGAAACGGTCTTTGCGAAACAGGAGCAGGCGCAGGGCGGGGTCGAGGGTGATGGCCAGGACGGCGGCCACGATCATGGCGAAGTTCTTGGTCCAGGCCAGTGGATGGAAGAGGCGGCCTTCCTGGGCTTCCAGGGTGAGCACCGGCAGAAAGCCGGCCGCGATCACCAGCAGGGCGAAGAAGCTGGGGCCGCCCACTTCCTTGACCGCGTCCACAATCGCACGCTGGTAATGGGCATTGGTCCAATCCGGCCGGGCGGTTTCGAGTTTCTTGTGAGTCTGCTCCACCACCACGATGGCCGCGTCCACCATGGCGCCGATGGCGATGGCGATGCCACCGAGCGACATGATGTTGGCGCTCATGCCGGCGGCGCGCATGGGCAGGAACGCAATCAGGATCGCCACTGGAATGGTCAGGATGGGAATCACGGCGCTGGGCACGTGCCAGAGGAAGATCAGGATCACGAGCGCCACCACGCACAGTTCCTCCAGGAGCGTCTCTTTCAAGTTGGAGATAGAGGCCAGGATAAGCTCGGAGCGATCGTACGCCGTGACTACTTTGACGCCCGGCGGCAGGCTGGCGGCCACCTGGCCGAGGCGCTCTTTCACGCGCTCGATCACGCCCAGGGCGTTTTCTCCCTGCCGCATGACGACGATGCCGGAGACTACGTCGCCGGTGCCGTTCCAGTCCGCCACGCCGCGGCGCAGGTCCGGGCCGAGCGCCACCGTGCCCACATCGCGCACCAGAATGGGCACGCCGCCGGCTGAGGCGCCGAGCGAAATGGCCTCCAGATCGGCCTGGGAGCGCGCGTAGCCGCGGCCGCGCACCATGTATTCGCGGCCGGAGAAATCCACCATCCGCCCGCCCACGTCATTGTTGCCGCCGCGCACCGCGGCCACCACGCGGGAGATAGGAATGCCATAAGCGGCCAGGCGATTGGGATCGACATTCACCTGGTACTGGCGCACGAACCCGCCCAGCGACGCTACTTCGGCCACGCCCGGCACGGACTGCAACTGATAGCGCAGGAACCAATCCTGGGTGCTGCGCAGCTTGGCCAGGCTGTTGCGGCCGCTGGTATCGACCAGAGCGTATTGGAAGACCCAACCCACGCCGGTAGCGTCCGGCCCCAGTTCGGTCTGGACACCAGACGGCAGCCGCGCCTGGATTTTCGAGAGATATTCGAGCGTGCGCGAACGGGCCCAATAGATATCGGTGCCGTCTTCGAAAATGATGTACACATAAGAGAATCCGAAATCGGAAAACCCGCGCACATCTTTCACCCGCGGCGCGCCCAGCATGGCGCTGACGATGGGATAGGTGACCTGGTCTTCGACGATATCGGGGCTGCGGTCCCAGCGCGAGTAGACGATCACCTGCGTGTCGCTCAAATCCGGGATGGCATCGAGCGGGATGGAGCGCATGGCCCACCAGCCGCCCAGCGCCGCGGTGGCAACGGCGAACAGCACCAGGAAGCGGTGGGCGGCGGAGAACTCGATAACGCGGTCGATCATTTGCTCGTCCCGCCCTTGGCAGCATTTAGCCGGCTTTCCGAATCCAGCAGGAAGTTGCCGGAAGTGACAATTCGCTCGCCAGCCTTCAACCCGGAGAGAATCGCGACGCGGTCGCCGCTGGTGTCGCCGGTTTGGACTTCGCGCTGTTCGAAGCTTCCCGTGCCGCGATCCACAAATACAGTCTTGCGGTCGCCGGAATCGAGCAGCGCCGATTGCGGGACGACGAGCCGGCGGGCAGTACCAATAGCCAGTTCCACCTGACCGAACATATCCGGCTTCAGCACGATACCGGGATTATCCAGCGCAATCCGCACCTTGAGGGTGCGCGTAGCCGCGTCCACCTCGGGCAGGATGTAACTTACGCGGCCATAGAAGACACGGCCGGGCAAATAATCGAGGGTGAAGGCGGCGCCCTGGCCGAGACGGATGCCGGCAGCTTCGTATTCGAACACGTCGGCGATCACCCAGACTTTGGAAAGGTCGGCGATGGTGTAGAGCGCCGTATCCGGGGTGACGTGCTGTTTAGGGAAGGCATTGCGCTCGATCACGAAGCCCGAAACCGGTGCGTTCAGGGTGAGACTTTCGATCGGCTTCCCTGCCCTGGCCATGGCGTCGATTTGGGCCGTTGGGATGTCCCACAACTCGAGCCGCTTCCGCGCCGCGGCCAGCAGGCTGTCGCCATGAGCGGCCATGCCCGGCATCCCTTCATGGGCCACCTGCTGTGCGCGCAATGCCAGCAGATATTCCTGCTCGGTCGCGACGGCATCGGGGCTGTAGAAGGTGAGCAGAGGGTCGCCCTGGCGAATGTACTTGCCAGTAAAATCGGCGAATACGCGGTCGATCCAGCCTTCCAGGCGGGGCTGGACTTTCGCAACGCGGGTTTCGTCCAGCGCTACCCGCGCCACGGCGCGGATCGGCTCGCCCACGGATTCGTATTCCGCCGTGCCGTATTCCACGCCGATCAACTGCTGTTCGCGGGCGCTGACGCCGACCATGCCGGGGTTGTCGGCGACGTATTTTTGCTCGTCTCCGGCGTATACCGGCACCAGTTTCATGCCGCAATCGGGCGCAATGCCGGGGTGGTCGGACTTGTACCAGGGGTGCATGGCGTCCACCCAGTACAGAATTTTCGGCGTAGCGGCCGCGCGCGGCGCCTTTGTGCCGTACCAGCGCGCGTAGCCATAACCGCCGGCGAAAGCCGCCGCCACCACGGCCGCGAGCCATAGCTTTTTCATTTCCGCACCTCGATCCCGGCCAACTCCTCCAGCCGCGCCCGCGCCACCTGGAACTGCATGATGGCCTCGTGATCCATAAGCTGGTAATCCACCACGTTCATGAAGTTCGAAAACACTGAAACAAAATCGACCTTCCCCGTCTCATAACCGGCCAGAGAGGAATCGAGAGTTAGTTGGGCCTCCGGAACAATGGACTTCTCGTAGAGCAGGGCCAGCCGGTGTGCCGTCTCCGCTTCGGCATAGCTCTGGCGGATCCGCGATTCGAGCGACACCCGCGAAGCTTCGTATTCGTGGCGCGCCCCGACGGCGGCGTATTCCTGTTCCGCAATGGCCGCGTGCTGCTTCTGCCAGTAATGGACGGGCAGGCTGAAAGCCACGCTCAGCTGCCACATCGGCGCCATGCCGCCCTGGTTGAAATAGCCGCCGGAGACGGTGTAATCGGGATAGAC
Source organism: Bryobacteraceae bacterium (assembly GCA_049509915.1). Classification (GTDB taxonomy): domain Bacteria; phylum Acidobacteriota; class Terriglobia; order Bryobacterales; family Bryobacteraceae; genus JBEKYD01. The sequence continues at coordinate 7,783 of JBEKZL010000218.1, forward strand.
GTCTTTGCGCGCCAGGTTCGCCGCCAGTTCGCTTCGCTCCACCAGGGTGCGGTCGCGCTCCAGCCCCGGAGCCAGACGCCGCGCGCGGCCTAGCAGTTCGTCGAGCGAGAACGGCAATGGACCGGCGGCTACGTCTTCCGTTACCAAAACGGGCGTATCCTGCGGCCGGTCGATAAGCGCATTGATTTCGATCCGGCGGCTGGTCCGGTCCAGTTGGTAGCGCTCTCTCTGGGTTTCGAAAACGGCCAGTTGTGTCTGCGCCTTCAGCACGTCCTGCTGCGCCGCCCGTCCCACCGCGTAGCGCGCTTCGGAAGTGCGGAGGATGGTCTCCAGCAGTTGCTGGTAACGGTCGACGAAGCCGATGGCTACGGTGGCATGGTGCAGCTCATGATAGGCCTGTTTCAGTAGCGCAATTACGTGAAGGCGGGCGGCGAGATATTCCTGACGCGAGGCCTCGGCCTCCTTGCCGGCGATCTGGCCGCGCAGCGGGCGCTTGCCTGGGAACGGTACGGTCTGGCCGAGCATGAGGCCGATGTTGCTGGTAGGGTCGTGCCCCAGGCCGGCGCCCGGCCATGGCCAGCCGTTGGAGGCATAGCCTAGCGACATCGTGGGGTCGGGCAAACTGGCGGCCTGCCCGGGCCGCTGCGCCATCGATTCGTAGCGCTTCTGCGCCACTAAAATGTCGCGATTGCGCTCCAGCGCCTGGCCAATCAACTGGGGCAGTGGCTGCGCCGGACACGGGAGCGCCGCCGCGAAAATGAAGATCCAGTAATATCGTTGCACTTAGTTACTCACTTGCCTGGGTGAACTGTCGGGAAATTGGCTGCCTGGGCCGGCAAGCGCTTCCTTACGGTCGCGGCTCTGAAACGCGCGCAACCGAGCCGCGACCGCCAGGGAGCGGTTTGCCGGCCGAGGGACTGGTTATCCAATTGTCTGGTGAAATGACAGGCCAGGAGGACTGTCACACGTTCGCAGGGAAATGACTAAATGCGAAAACTGGAATGGAGGGAGAGTAAATCGGACGGCGCGTATTCCACGGAAGTAAGGGCCGCATCACGCGGGCTGGCCGCACTAACCCTATCGGGAGTTATCGGGGCAATGGACACCACCGCCAGAGTTACGCTGTGATCCGCTATATCGGCCTTCACGAACGGATGGAGCGCTGCCGCTTCGCAGACTCGGCTGGGAGCTTGTTTGTGATGGCAGGGCTGATTCGGGTGGCAGCAACTCTGGCTGGCTGCCATTTGCGGGCAAGTCAGACAGTTGCCGAAAAACAGCGCAACCACCACCAGAACTGCGGCCGCAATTGAGACAACTCTCATCTCAGTCGCAATTATATTGCATCGCGCCAGGATTGGCAATTCTCATTCGCGGGTTACGCGGGTTGTTGGCGGAACGGGGCGCGAGCGGACTGGGTCCCGAATCAGAGACCGAGCTTGGCCTCGACCCTGGAGAGGCGGCTATCCATCTCCATCAGCTTGCCCACCAGCAGAGTGAAATTGGCATCGAACTTGGTTTCGAGGTGGTTGACTTTGGTAAGCAGCATGGTGAAGCCGAACACAAACAGCAGCCCATTGAACAGGATGGGCAGGGCACAAAGTCCAATAAAAACCTACGAGTCCTGCCGTCGCTTCCATCACACTTTTGTAATGGAGAACATTCGATAATTGGTATGGAGCATGGGAACCTGGAGAAACCGATGGAACCTCTCGCGAAAGACGAACTGCGCAAATTGAACGCCTATTGGCGGGCCGCCAATTATCTGTCGGTGGGGCAGATTTACCTCTACGACAATCCGCTGCTGACCCAACCGCTCCGACTGGAGCACATCAAACCCCGCCTGCTGGGCCACTGGGGGACGACGCCCGGGCTCAACTTCATCTACGTCCACTGCAATCGTCTGATCAAAAAGTACGACCTGAACATGATCTACGTTTGCGGGCCGGGACACGGCGGTCCGGGCATGGTAGCCAACACTTATCTGGAAGGCACCTACAGCGAGATCTATCCCAACATCGGGCAGGACGTAGAGGGCATGAAGCGCCTGTTCACGCAGTTTTCGTTTCCCGGCGGAATTCCCAGCCACGCCGCGCCGGAAACTCCGGGCTCGATCCATGAAGGCGGCGAGCTGGGCTATTCCATCCTGCACGCCTACGGCGCCGTATTCGACAATCCCGACCTGCTGGCATGCTGCGTCATCGGCGATGGGGAGGCCGAAACCGGCGCCCTGGCCACCAGTTGGCATTCCAACAAATTCCTGGATCCGGTGCGGGATGGCGCGGTGATCCCGATCCTGCACCTCAACGGATATAAGATCGCCGGCCCGACCGTGCTGGCGCGCATCCCGCCCGCGGAGCTCGACGACCTGTTGAAGGGCTACGGATACAAACCGTACACGGTGGAGGGCGACGAGCCCATGGCCATGCACCAGCAAATGGCCGCCACGCTCGAAACCGTGATTCAGGAAGTGCGCGACATCCAGGCCCGCGCGCGCAAGAACAACGACCCGGCGAGGCCGCAATGGCCCATGATCGTGCTGCGGTCGCTGAAGGGATGGACGGGTCCCAAGGAAGTGGACGGGCTCAAAATCGAAGGCACCTTCCGCGCGCACCAGGTACCGGTGACGGACTTCGAGTCCAAGCCGGCGCACATTTCGATTCTCGAAAACTGGATGAAGAGCTATCGCCCGGAGGAACTCTTCGACGAACATGGCACGCTGATGGCGGAGTTCGCCGAGCTGGCTCCGACGGGCAATCGCCGCATGGGCGCCAATCTCCACGCCAACGGTGGGGTTCTGCTGAAGGATTTGCGCATGCCCGATTTCCGCCAGTACGCAGCCAAGGTGGACCGGCCCGGCCAGAGCCTGGGCGAAGCCACGCGCGTAGCCGGCGATTTTCTGCGCGACGTAATGAAACTGAATTCCGCCTCGTCCAACTTTCGCGTGTTCGGGCCCGACGAAACCGCGTCCAACCGCCTGGGCGCTCTCTTCGAGGTCACCAACCGCGTTTCCGAGGCTACGATTCTGCCCAGCGACGACCACGTCGCCGCCGACGGCCGCGTGATGGAAGTCCTCAGCGAGCACATGTGCCAGGGGTGGCTGGAAGGCTACCTGCTTACCGGGCGCCACGGCTTTTTCTCCTGTTACGAAGCCTTCATCCACATTGTCGATTCCATGTTCAACCAGCACGCCAAATGGTTGAAGGTGACGCGCCATCTTCCCTGGCGCCGGCCCATCGCCTCGCTCAACTACCTGATCACTTCCCACGTCTGGCGGCAGGACCATAACGGGTTCAGCCACCAGGACCCCGGCTTTATCGATCACGTGATCAACAAAAAGGCCAACGTGGTGCGCGTCTATCTGCCGCCCGATACCAATACGCTGCTTTCGGTGGTGGACCATTGCCTGCGGAGCCGGCACTACGTCAACGTCATCGTGGCCGGCAAACAGCCCGCGCTCCAGTACCTAGACATAGACAAGGCGATCAAGCACTGCAGCGCCGGAATCGGCATCTGGGACTGGGCCAGCAACGACCAGGGCGGCGCGCCCGACGTGGTGATGGCCTGCTGCGGCGACGTACCGACGCTCGAAACCCTGGCCGCCGTCGATTACCTGCGCAGTTCCCTGCCCGACCTGAAGATCCGGGTGGTGAACGTGGTGGACCTGATGACGCTGCAGCCGGCCAACGAGCATCCGCACGGGCTATCCGACAACGAGTTCGACTCCCTGTTCACCACCGACAAGCCCATCGTCTTCGCTTTCCACGGCTACCCGTGGCTGATTCATCGCCTCACCTACCGGCGCCATAACCACGAGAATCTTCACGTGCGCGGCTACAAGGAGGAAGGCACCACCACTACGCCTTTCGATATGTGCGTGCTCAACGAAATCGACCGCCTGCACCTGGCTATCGACGTGATCGACCGCATCCCCGGACTGCGCAACGTGGCCGCGCATCAGAAACAGGCGCTGCGCGACAAACTGATCGAGCACAAGCTGTACATTGCGCAGTATGGCCAGGATAAGCCGGAGATTCGGGAGTGGAAGTGGGCGAGATGAGGCTGGCGGCACGGGTTTGCGCCAGTTAATTTCGATTCTATCGGTTCTCCGGTGCCTTCCTGGGTCGGCCTACGCAGCATCGCGCACGTCGATATTCAGCTCCTTACCGAGTGCGCGGAAGGCCGCTTCGATCTGATCGAGCCTGGTATGATTTCCAAAGTCGAAGAGCCGGTCCACCGTGGTTTTGGGAATGCCAAGGCGACGCGCGAGATCCGACTTCTTTATTCCGGAAGCGCGAAACGTCTCGTAAAGGGCCGCCTTCGCAGCATCCAGCGCGCCAAGCCGAATCATGCGATACTTCCGGCCGCGAGGCCGGCTTGCGCGCGGCAAGGGCTCGCCTCGTCGGATGTGCTCCTGAATCATCGTGCGGATTGCGTCCGCCGCCATCTCCCTGGCGTCTTTTTCGTTATCGCCTTGGGTTACTCCCCAGCCGAAGTCTGGGAAGGTGACGACAAAGCCGCCCTCCTGGGCAGGCTCGAACAGGGCTGGGTATTCCATGTCAAAGCTCCTTGATTCCGAGTCTCTTGAGAATGCTCTGCAGCGTCCCCGTCTTGATCTCTTTCGCTGGATGGCGCGGCATCAAACTGCGGCTGCCCTTGTAGAAGATCACCACGTGCTTCTTGCCGTCCGCGAAGGTGCAGCCCGCCTCCGCTAGTCTCCGCTTTAGCTCACTCGCCTTCATCTCCAATGGTAAGCAATTATGATTACGAAGTCGACATCAAGGTTTCGGGAGCTACACCACCGGATTTCTCAGCACTCCGACCCCTTCGATTTCCACTTCCACCACATCCCCGGCTTTCAT